>CAYRBM010000490.1:0-1504 GCA_964422425.1 uncultured Odoribacter sp. | reverse complement strand
CACCGAAACCACCCCTCCATTGTGGTCTGGTCGATGTCAAATGAACCTTTCTTTTCGGTTCCTGAAACGATGCCCAAAGTTCGTTCGTTCCTGAAAGATTTGGTAGCCTTGTCGCACGAACTCGACCCAACCCGGGCGGCTGCCATTGGCGGTTGCCAGCGTGGCGAAATCGACAAACTGGGCGACGTGGCGGGTTACAACGGCGATGGCGCTAAATTGTATATGAATCCCGGAGTTGCCAGCGTTGTTAGCGAATATGGGTCAACCATTGCCGACCGCCCGGGCGATTACATTGCTGGTTATGGCGAATTGCAGGAAGAACAATTTGAATGGCGCAGCGGACAGGCCATCTGGTGTGGCTACGATCACGGAAGCATTGCCGGCCATTTTGGGTGCATGGGCGTAGTTGATTATTTCAGGTTACCCAAACGGCAGTGGTACTGGTACCGCAATGCCTACAAGAATGTTCCGCCACCAGAGTGGTCAACCGAAGGAAGCGCGGCAGCAATCCAGCTAACAGCCAGTAAAACAACCATCGAAAAAACCGACGGAACCGACGATGTTCATCTGGTAGTTGCTATTCAGGATAAAGACGGAAAAGAAATAAGTAATTCGCCCGATGTGAAGCTGGAAATTGTTTCCGGTCCGGGAGAGTTTCCAACAGGCCCGTCTATACTTTTCCAAAATGGTTCTGACATTGCAATCAGGGATGGAAAAGCAGCCATTGAATTCCGTTCGTATTTCGCCGGAAAAACAGTCATCAGAGCTACTTCGCCCGGACTAAAAGAGGCAGAAATTACCATCATTTCGAAAGGCGCACCAGCCTTCAAGCCTGAAAGTCAACAGACAACTGCAAGGCCATACCTGCGTTACCGGAATACAGAGCAAAAAGCACAGGACGACATGCAGATTAACCTGCTTGCCGAACGCCCGACACGCGTAAGCAGTTCGGCTGAAGGACATTCGCCCCGTTTAGCGAACGACGGCGAACTGAAAACATTCTGGCAATCAGGCGAAAAAGCGAACGAAAAAGCCTGGTGGCAGGTAGATATGGAAAACATTTACAGCTTATCCGAAATAAAAATCACGTTTAAGGAAGAACATGTGGTGAAATACGAAATTCAGGTTTCTGAAGACGGAAATAAATGGACGACCGTTTGCGACCAAACAGCAAATACTTCTTCATCCAAAAATCGAAAAGACATCCCGACAGCAAATAACAAAGGACGTTTTCTTCGGATAGTTTTCAATTCAGATCTGGCTAATATTGCTGATATTCAGGCATTCGGAAAGCGGGCAGAATAGAGTTACCTATTTTTAAATGTTTTGCTTTTTCATGATTAAAGCACCAAAATTTACATATTTAGTGTATTTTCGACGCTTGTAACTGATTAAACCAATCTTTATGGCTAAATTTTTCAGCGGGTTAATGTTAATCTCAGTTCTTATACTTGGATTAAACACTACCCTTTCTTCACAAAATTCACGCACATTTGCTCCGGGG
>CAYRBM010000489.1:0-1506 GCA_964422425.1 uncultured Odoribacter sp. | reverse complement strand
AAGAAAATAAATTTAAAGAATTTTTTGCGACAAGCTGGGCGATCGATAACCGGACGAGTATCTATGTACTTGCTGTTCTGATATCGTTGCTTGGAATGATGAACTATTACTTCATACCGAAGGAAACATTTCCGCAGGTAATCATTCCATACATCGTCGTTAGTACGCCATATCCGGGTACTTCGCCCGAGGACATGGAAAATCTGGTTACCCGTCCGATCGAGAAACAATTGAAATCAATCTCGAATGTAAAAAACATAACCAGTAATTCCGTTCCCGATTTCTCTTCCATTATTGTTGAGTTCGAACCCGATTTGTCGATCGAAACCGCGAAACAGCGCGTTCGCGATGCGGTTGACAAGGCAAAGTCTGATCTTCCGACCGACTTGCCATCAGATCCGGACATTATGGACATCGACATTTCGGCTATGCCAGTAATGTTCCTGAATATTTCAGGAAACTACGACTTGGTTAAACTGAAACATTATGCCGAAATTGCTCAGGACCGCATTGAAGGATTGAAAGAAATTACCCGTGTTGACATTGTTGGCGCACTCGACCGTGAAATACAAATTGATGCCGACATTTTTAAAATGCAGGCTGCAAAAGTTACTTTCGGTAATATTGAGCAGGCTGTGGCCATGGAAAACCTAACCATTTCGGGAGGAAATCTGACCAACAACGGCACCCGCAACACGGTTCGTATTAAAGGACAATTTACCGATGTGGAAACTATCCGGAATATTGTGGTTCAATCGTCTAGTGGTGCAATGGTAAAACTTGGCGACATTGCTGAGGTAAACGATAGTTTTGCCGAGCAGGCCAGTTTTGCAAGGCTTGACGGAAAGAATGTAATTACGCTGAATGTGATTAAAAAGAATGGTGCCAACCTGCTTGATGCTTCAGATCAGATTAAAGAAATTGTTGCCGACCTGAAGGAAAGGGAATATCCAAAAGATATGGAGGTTACCATTACCGGCGACCAGAGTCGTTTTACCCGTAACACACTCGAAGAGCTGAATAACACCATCATTATTGGTTTTATTCTGGTTACCATCGTACTGATGTTCTTTATGGGTCTCACCAATGCCTTCTTTGTAGGGTTGTCGGTTCCATTATCGATGTTCGTAGCGTATATGATTATTCCGGGGCTGGGCTTCACCATGAACATGATCGTGATGTTCGCCTTCATTTTTGCCCTCGGGATTGTGGTTGACGATGCCATTGTGGTTATCGAAAATACACATCGTTTGCATCGTTTCAATCCTGATATTAATGTTGCTGCCAAAAAAGCTGCTGGCGAAGTATTCCTTCCGATTTTATCGGGAACCTTAACCACACTTGCGCCGTTCTTCCCGCTGGCTTTCTGGCCTGGAATCGTAGGGCAGTTTATGCACTATTTGCCTGTAACACTGATTATAACGCTGTTTGCCTCGCTGTTTGTAGCCTACGTATTTAACCCGGTATTTGCTGTTTCGTTTATGAAACACGAGTACGATAAGGAAT
>CAYRBM010000488.1:0-1513 GCA_964422425.1 uncultured Odoribacter sp. | reverse complement strand
CCAACAAATCCCTTGTTGTATTCGCGGTTCACACGCCCGGCCACCTGAATAATGGAGTCAATAGGCGCAAGGTCACGAAAAGCCATATCGAAATCGAGATCAACACCAGCTTCAACACATTGGGTAGAAATCAACACTGGTTTTAAGCCTTCTCCCGTTCTTGCTTTTATTACATCTTCCTTGATTGTATCAATCAATTGTTGCCTTCCGGAAGGAACTACATTTGTCGAAAGGTAATAGAGCGGGTTTTCAATACCTTCCTCCTCAAAATAGTCTTGTATGCTTCGGAATACATCAATCGAAAGCTTAACCGTGTTAACCACAATCAAACACGACTTATCTGAACTCCAATATTCTTTAAAATATTCCTCTATGAAATCCTGCTGATTGTCAATTGGGTTTTCTATTTTAGGGCAAAGCTTTGTTCGGTTAAACGAACCAAAGACTTTTGCCACATCCTCTTCGGTTCCCAGCAGTTCTACCGGAGAGACTTTTTCTCCCTCATTTAGCAGAATCTTTTCATTGGCCAATTCAAACACCTTGGGTTTTGTAGCAGTCATCAAAACAATTCGCACATCGAGAAACTTTGCCAAATAGTAGAGCGAAGCCCCTACCAGTGGTAACTGCTTCAGAGCAATGGTCTGCACCTCGTCGAGAATAATAATACTTCCGGCGTAATGGTTAAATTTCTTCAATAATCTGTTACGGTTGCCAATTAGCGTTTGCAGGAACTGCACAAAAGTGGTAATTACAATATCGCACTGCCACGTGTCGAGCGACATTACTTTTTGGTCGTAGCCTTTGCCATCGTCGTTGTATTTTTCTTCCTGTTGGCTTAAGGCATCGGCATACTGATAATGCGACAGAATACGGGCTTCATCTTCACCAAACAACTTTCGGTAAACCGAATCGGACTGTTCAATGATGTTGATAAACGGTAAGGCATAAATAATTTGGGCTTCGCGTCCTTCTTTTTCCCTGATCATTGCCCGAAGCTTCAGGGCAAAATCCAAAGCCGTTAAGGTTTTACCAATTCCGGTTGGCCCTGTTAGCGTGAAAAGCTTTTGATCTAATATTCCCTCTTTCGAAAGCTTTTCAATTACCCGTTTCCGTACGAGGTTTCGCAACTCGTTTTGTGAAAGATGACCAAAGTCGCGAACCGTCTCATCCCAAGGTTGATCGGGTACTCCCTTGTCCTTATCTACTTTCGATGGATTCAAGGCCATCCGCTGATAAACTTTTGTTTCTGATGCATCCAGCTTATCGGCCTCAATCAACAACGAAAAAAGGTAATTGATTTGAAAGTAGTTTTGGATATTGCTGTTCTTTTGAAGTTGCTTTATCGCTTTAAAATAGGATTGACTGGGAAGTATTCCTTCATGAAACGTTTCAATGTCATTAATTGCCAGTTCCTGATCAATTTCGGACTTATAAGGAAGAATTGATAATTGCCTTTTCTTCAGTTGCAACACATCCGCATCAAATGCCGATTCAGTGAAATCACTCCTCAACG
>CAYRBM010000487.1:0-1514 GCA_964422425.1 uncultured Odoribacter sp. | reverse complement strand
CGGCATAAGCTTGACTTTCTATTATTTTTTCAGAAATTATTTGCCTTATTGCTTGTAATTATCTGGTTATTAGTTAAATATAACGCAACTACAAAAAATACTTATGATGTAGCACTTGTTGGCGGAGGTGCCTTCCCTCAGCCGGGGGAAATTAGCCTGGCTCATAACGGCGTTTTGTTTCTCGACGAGCTTCCTGAGTTTAAGCGGCAGGTGCTTGAAGTAATGCGCCAACCGTTGGAAGATCGACTGATAACGATTTCGCGTGCCAAGTTTTCGGTTGAATATCCTGCCAGTTTTATGCTGGTAACTTCAATGAATCCATGCCCCTGCGGATATTACAACCACCCGACTAAAGAATGCGTTTGTGCTCCGGGTATGGTTGCCAAATACCTGAATAAAATTTCAGGCCCATTGCTCGATCGCATCGACATTCATCTGGAAGTTGTTCCGGTTCCGTTCAGAAAGCTTTCTGAACAGGCACCAACTGAACCCAGTTCAGCTATTCGCGATCGTGTAATTCATGCACGTGAGATACAATCGCAACGTTTCGAAAAAAGTGAGGATGTGTTTTGTAACGCTCAAATGTCGTCGAAAATGATTCGCCAACATGTTAATCTGGATGAAACCAGCAGTACATTACTTAAAAATGCGATGGAAAAACTTGGATTATCGGCCCGTGCTTATGACCGTATCTTGAAAGTATCCCGAACTATTGCTGATTTGGAAGGAAAAGAACAGGTTGAAAGTCATCATCTTTCAGAGGCTATTCAGTATCGTAGCCTGGATCGTGAAAACTGGGGAGGATAAAGCAACAGAAATCTTTTGGAGAAAATTGCTCGTCAATTTGGCTAATTACTAATGCCATTTCAAATTAAATCGTTTTTCATTGTTTAGAAGCGATTGTGCATAAATTTGATTGCGAACGACTTATAGCATAGTTTTTAAGCCGATGTTTCGGACTCTTTTCATGTTGCTTATAAATAGTTTTGCCCTCGTATATGCTATCGAAGGCTTAGCCTCCTGGTTGCCAGCCGGGGAATAATTCACTTAGTGGTACGATGTTCTGCTGAATGAACCTTTTTTTTTGATTAAAATCTCTAAGCATTGCAGCAATCTCGTCTGGTTTTATCTCGTCCAGAAGTCTCTGTCTCTGTGATATTCGTGCATCAACGTCGATGAGGGGAAGATAGGGTTTCGATTTCAGGAACACACCCATCGGTTGTACCGGGTCCAGTTCTAATGTGTCAAAATTGGCCTGAACACAAAGAGAGGTGGGGATATTCTCATCTTCGCTGTCAAGATAGAGTACAAAGGCTTCTCCGAAATAAGCGACTGCATCCAAATCTGCAACTTCAATCGAACGATCTCTCTTTTCCATAGTTTTATCGATTATTAAGTTTTGGACAGAATAATATTGCTTTGTTTGTGTAAATAATATACGGATTTCCAGCGGATAGGTTGATTGGAAGTAGCATTTGATTAGTGTAGTTTACTCATATAATTTTGACCACACC
>CAYRBM010000486.1:0-1517 GCA_964422425.1 uncultured Odoribacter sp. | reverse complement strand
GTCGGTAGCGCAGGTTTCATTGCCTTCATATCGAAAACTCTTCGACAATGAAGCGGCAACGTGCGGCTCGTGGCCGGTTTTCGATAAACGGGCCATTTCGCGGAAAACTACTATTCGCTGGCGCGGAGTTAGCGTCAGTTCGGCCGAAACACAGGTTGGCTCACAAAAACCACATTCAATGCATTTGTCAATTTTCTCGCTGGCTTCAGGAATTGGCTTCAGGTTTTTCAGATGTGCTTTCGGATCATTATTCAGAATAACGCCTGGGTTTAGCAGGTTTTGCGGATCGAATATTTGCTTGATTTGCTTCATCAGTTCAAAAGCTTCCCTGCCCCACTCTTTTTCCACAAATGGCGCCATGTGACGGCCCGTTCCGTGCTCAGCTTTCAATGCACCATCGTATTTTGTAACCACCAAATCGGCCACATCGGCCATAAAACCGGCGTAGCGATCAACTTCGCTTAGTGTTCTAAAATCCTGTGTGAAAACGAAATGCAGATTTCCTTCCAGCGCATGCCCAAAGATCACGGCTTCATTATATTGCCATTTTTCGAACAGTTTTTGCAAATCAAGCGTAGCCTCAGCCATACGAGGCACCGGGAAAGCCACATCTTCAATAATTACCGTTGTCCCTGATTTGCGAATGGCACCAACTGAAGGGAACATCCCCTTACGGATTTTCCAGAGAAGCGCATATTCTGAAGGAATTGAAGTAAACCCGACAGGAATTTCCGTGGGAATTGACTTTATAATATCAAGAATAATTGTGATTTGCCGGTTGAGTTCGTCCGCATTATGGGCGCGGGTCTCAACCAAAAGTGCACTCGCAGTGGGACTGAGGGTTTTTAGATATCCGGGCACGCCTTCCTGATCTTCCACCGATCGTAAGCCCGCCCTGTCCATCAGCTCAACAGCCGAAACCGGCGCCGATTTGAGCAACGAAACGGCATTGCAGGCCTTCTCGATATCCGGGAAAACCATCATCGAAGTAGCTTTACAAGGATGCTCAACAACCGTTTTGTAACTGATTTCAGCAATAAACCCCAGCGTACCTTCCGAGCCAATCATCAAATGTTCGATAATCTCAAACGGATCGGTAAAGTCAACCAGCGCATTCAGGCTATAACCGGTCGTATTTTTCATTTTAAATTTACGAGCTATTCGTTCGGCTAATTCGCCATTGGCCTTCACCGAAGCAGCCATCTCAGAAATATCCCGAATCAGTTTTTGATGCGTTTTAGCAAAGTGTTCTTTACTTTCCTGACTGGCTGTATCAAGCACCGAACCATCGGCGAAAATTACCCGCATACTGGAAAGTGTTTTATACGAATTTTCAGACGTTCCGCAGCACATTCCGCTGGCGTTGTTGGCCGCAATTCCACCAATCATGGCTGCATCAATCGAAGCTGGGTCCGGACCAATTTTTCGTCCGTAACGTGCAAGTAGTGCGTTCACTTTTCCTCCGGTCAGGCCGGGTTGAAGGCTAATTTTTAAACCGTCCTGATCAATTCTGAACT
>CAYRBM010000485.1:0-1522 GCA_964422425.1 uncultured Odoribacter sp. | reverse complement strand
GAAACCGTAAAATCAAATCAATTGACTCTATTTTAGAATCGAACTCAGGTTATTAAAAATTGTGATCGCATATTCATTGTGTTTATTTAAGATTTATTCTTTCTCTTGAAATGTTGCGGGCAACAACAATATTTTAAATGACTAAGTTTAGATAAACTTTTCATTATTTCGACTAAGGGTTATCGATATGTTCTACGTTTTAGAAATGACTTGAGCAAGTATAAATTTTGGATCATGTTTTGATATTTGTATGACATAATTTTTCTGATTATCATATGACATTTTCTGCAGAATTGCACTTGCGATATCAGTGAAACAAAAAGTCAAATTTATTACTTAAATCAGTTTTTGTTTGAACTAATCATTGTTAGAATAATTGAATTAATTTAAATCGATAATATCGAAACCGCTAAATGAAATTAATATGAGATATTTACAAAAAAATAGTTCTGGTTTTGCTAGGATTTCTTTTGTTTAATTTTACTTCAGGTAATAACCTAATGAAGAAAGCCCTCCCGGTATGGGCCGAAGGGCGGCAAACCGAAATGAACCTTAATCCTTGATTCTGTGGGCTTTTCAGGTTAAGAAAATCCAGAACTTTAGTCTGAAAAACGGCATCAACCCTTTACTTTGTATTCCTAACTACAAATTTTAGGATAGGAATCTTTTTCTCTAATGTATTAATAAATCAACAAGAATAAAATCATGACTTCAAAATTTGCATTCCTGACCAAAACCCTTGCATCAACCCTGCTTATTAGTTTGTTCTTTCTTACATCATTTGCTCAGTCAGGAGAAAAGCTTTTTAATATTCAGCTCGACAACAAAACTACCGTCCGGATTCAGGCTTGTTCCGATCAGATTTTTCGTATCCGGGTTTCGGCTGACGGCCAGTTTCCTGAAACATTGATGGAACGCTACGGAATCCTGAAAACCGACTGGAAGGCCCCGGAAACCAAACTGAAAACGTGGAAAGGCAAACAGGTAATTGTCACGGCAAACTATCAGCTCGAAGTAAATCCGAAAACCGGAGAGATTTCGGTTACCGATGCAAAAGGGAAAACCCTGATTAACCGGATCTCGGTGATCGATTCAAAAAACAGTTTGTGCACCGAACTGGCCAGTTCGCTGAACACCTATTTCGGTAAACCGAAGAGTGGAGTGGGAATTATCGGCTCGAATAAAGGTCCGGCCGAAAACAAGGAAACGGAGGAAGTTGGTGACGTTTCGAAAAGCCGCGTGATCGATTTTTCGCTGAATGCCGGCGAACGGCTCTATGGCGGTGGCAACACCAGCCGGAATAACATTCAGCATCGCGGAACAGCATTGCGCATGTGGGCTACTTACCAGAAAACAGAAATCCCGATGCCATTTATGATGAGTTCTTCAGGCTGGGGTGTTTTCAACAATACAACAGCCAAAAACTACTTCGACATCGGGCGTTTTCAGAAGGACAAATTGTTAATTTACAACACCGACGGATCTGTTGATTTTTACCTGATGCTGGGAAGTTCAATGCCCG
>CAYRBM010000484.1:0-1528 GCA_964422425.1 uncultured Odoribacter sp. | reverse complement strand
GGTAATTCCCTGGTAGCGCTGGCAATGGTCGTCGGCGCACACATCAAAGTTCAGGTGATCTTCGCGGTCGTACCAGCGGATGTATTCGTCGGCGGTTTCGGTGATGCTTTGGTACAATTTACCCGAATCCTTCAGCGCTTTCCCTTTTTCGATCTGCGCCAGCAGCCACGAACGCGAGATGATGGCGTGGGCTTTCAGCAACTCCAGACTACTGGTGGCACTCATTTCCGAAGAAATGACACTGATCAGGTAATCTTCGAGCGGTAAAATGTTAATGGCCGTCAGCTTTTCATCTTCGACGATAATTTTCAGCGCACCTTTAAATTGCTGATCTTCCTTTCGCTCCCAGTGAAAGTTGATGCCGATGGTCACATCGTTCAGTTCAAACGAAGCTTCGCGGTAACGAACCGGTTCAAACAGCAGTTCATCCACGTCGGTAGGTTCGCCGTTCAGCCAAATCCGGCCATCTTTGTACTCCGCTTTCTGGATAGCTTCAAATGGAACGCCGTTCGGGGCCAGTAAATATCGTTCGTTCAGCCTGAAAATGATTTCCGGCTGGTACATAATTCCGATGTGTAATTTGGGTTCGATCATACGTTTAGTTTCAAGTTACGGGTTACAAGTTTCGGGATGCGAGTTCCAGGTTTCAGATTCAAGTTCCAGTTTATGCACCTGATTTCACTTTCTTATTTCATATTCGATATTTATTATTGAATATTCGATATTGGTTATTCTTCTTACTACAAACTTAGTTCCAGCACCGGGAAAACCGGTTCAGAAAAGCTAAATTTTCGGTACAGTTTTTCGCCATCTTTCGACGTGTGTAAGCTCACTTTGCTGACCCCTCTTCTTTTGCCTTCTTCAATTAATCGTTCCAAAATCATCGCAGAAATGCCTTTTCTCCGGAAAGGTGGAACGGTGTACATATTCAGGATGTCGCCCTCCAGATAAAATGGTTTGTTGAAATCACCAGGTATTTTTTTTAGTACCATGGCCCCAAAGCCAACCGCCTCACCGTTCGATTCAGCCAGAAAAGCGAAAATCAGATCGTTTCGGAGTGCCTCGCCGAAATAATGCTTTAACTCGGCTTCGAGTGCATCTAGGTATGCCCGATCGCGTTCTCCTTGCATCTCTTCCAGGTAAGCTAGCCGGTAACTCACCAGCACATCAATTTCACGGTATCCGACAGGCCGTATCAAAACTTCCGATTTGTTTTGTTGATCCATTAGCCGTTAGTTTAATCTTCCCAAATAAACAAAAATTTGTCACTTGTCGTACCAATTTAAGAAAGTCAAATCTATGAAATTCAGTAAATTGATTAATTTTTGTCGTTCGGGTTTGTCGTTTACTAACTTAGTGAATATTGTTTCGCCAACAACAGCTAATCCGACTATTTTTCAGGAATTGTTGTAAAACAGGTTGTTTCGCTGGGGACCGTTAAAACGCGAGATGAGGAATAAAATGAAAAATGGTCATTAATAACCTGAGTTCGATTAATAACTAATTGAAAATAAGCAACAAAAGGATA
>CAYRBM010000483.1:0-1530 GCA_964422425.1 uncultured Odoribacter sp. | reverse complement strand
AGCTGGGATTCGAACCATACTTGTATCCGATTGATATTCAATGTTTTAAAAATCACTTATTTTTCAGGTCTCGCTAAAGTCCCTCTTTGTATTTCAATTTTTTATAGGATAAATATAGAAAGATTTAAAGATAATGGGAACAAATTCAAAGAATAACTTTATTGAATTTTTTAAGTTTTAACAACAATAATTTAGGAAAAATAATTATTAATTACCGAATATTTATTTTCCTTTTTGGTTTCCATTCTCCATTTCTATATTTTTCCATACAAGCTCGATGAAACTTGCGAAGTTCATCCAGTCTTTCTTGCGGGATAATTTCAATCTGTTCCATTTGTTTTTGTTCATCGTTTAGTGCATAATAAGGTATAAACGGACATTCGTCAATCGGCTCTCCGAATGGGCATGCAGAAATAGGAACAAGGAGATCAGCATTTTGGCGGATTTTTTCTGTGTTGATTGACATGGGTTAATATTTTATTGATTAAGATATAGTCAAAAAATAGGCGCGAGCCATAACCTCACTGCTTCTAGGTACCGCCAAGCACCCGTACAACAATCAAGAATAGCTCACGCCAAGGCGCGAGCGTCATCTATCATTCTTGTTGTACTTTAAAATTGGCGGTTTTAGAAGCAAGAATAAAAAGCTAACGCTTCCTATGTTTTCATTTTATCGGGACTTATCCCGCAGATAATTCATATCCTATCTTAACAAAACAAAGATATAAAACATCCTGCATTCGTTCATTTCAAATATGGTTTGTTTGACAATTTTTCGATCTTCAATCATCTTTTTCATCAATCATTCGTTGCAAGATGGCCATAAGTTGGTTCAGAAACTTGCTCCGATCAACCTTTCTCTTCTGTATGTCTTGACGGTATCGATAAATATCTTCCATTATTTCAATATTGAAAATTTGTTCAAACGCTTCAGCCAACTCAATTATTGTCGCATTACCATTGTTAATAGCACCCGAATGCTGAAGAGGATAAATAATCTCAACCAAATCAATTTTATGCGCTGTCCATTTGAGAAGTGATTTATAATGTTTTTGATCATTTTTATCAGGGCGATCAAGTTTCTCTATCTCTTTTCGGATATAATCAATCAACATCAAGTTAGCCATGATTGTAGAAAAGGTGTGATCATGCCAAGTGAAGAACTCCTCATCCAACAAGTGATGGCTACTTCGAAGTTCCAACGGTATCTCAGTTTTACCCCGGACAAAATATTTTTCATCCAAGTGTTTATATTCACATTTGTAATACTGGACTTTCTCTTGATGTTCCTCCATGTACTCGTTAATTTTGTAAATCCTTTTTTGAAGGTATCTCTTGATAACGCTTGAATCGGCCTTTTGACATTTACTTTCCAGATCAAAGACAGTCTTATAGTATAATAATTGACTATAAACTGTCGGTTTGATCTTTTTAAAAAAGCAAATTTCGGATTCTTGGTCAGGAAATCCTTGTTTAATTACCAATTCACGCATTCGATCCAATGCAACCTTACAATGGCCTATTGCATAC
>CAYRBM010000482.1:0-1533 GCA_964422425.1 uncultured Odoribacter sp. | reverse complement strand
ATCTTAGATTGATTCCAGCCATTTCCTGCCTTATTATTTGAAGAAGAGAATCATTTTATGCTGTTGAGAGAGCACCTTGTTAGCCTTACATTCCAGTATTTGAAGTGGAAGTTGGAATTTATTAATTATTGACACGATTCAAATTTTGGGGTTGTTGTGTAATATCACCGATTTCCGCGGGTGGGTTTTACGGATGAGCAGCTTGAATTTGGTTTTTTATTTCTGTGCAGATATCTTCAACGATTTTCTTTATCTCAGCCATTTGTTTGCAAAGTACCGTTGTAATATTCTTATTTTGGCATACTTGGACTGCAAGCTTTTATTGAGGAGTTAGACCTGCGTAAAACTAATTGATAGCAAAAATGTCGTTTTCCTCATTATATTCTGGCAATACGAGGGTCGCTAACGTATGGTGATAACCATAATATGTGTTAAATAGAGTGATGGCTTCGGTAAATTTTTAACGGAGATGGTTAGAAATTAGTGCTCCATTTTCGTTAATCGCTGTGTTAAAATCGACACTATGCTGCTTACAATCATTGAGGAATTGATCAATTAGTGCTACTTTTTGAAATACCTCTTCATGTTTCTACAATAACTTTTAGTACTGCATTAAAATATCGTTTTAGCGATTTTTCAGGACAACAGTATCATTGTAAGCATTGGTAATTTGAGTTACACTTTGATATTACTGATTATAACAATTTGTTGGATATTTGTTATCCTTTTGACCAGGGCGCCATTTGGTGCTTTTTATGATTTACTGGTTTGTTGTTTTAGTTGCTATAAACCCGTTAATTACACCATTCAGTCTATCTATCAACGCTTGTGGTTGTTGTGGTTGTTGTTGTTGTTAATCGTTAGCGTCAGCCATTAGTTGATGGTGTGGTTTGTAGAATGTGTGGCAAGTTTATGGCATGTGGAATTAATATTGTAATAACAATATTTCGCACCAAAGCTAACAAAAGAGGTGAAAAACTAATTTTCAGCAATTAGCAAAATACGAAGAATATTTTCACATTACATCTGGCGAAGATGAAAATGGCATTTATTCCGAGTTATCATTTGAAGTATTCGTAGATTGCGCAGAATCCTCTGTATCCGACGGCTTTTTTATCTTCTCCTCCCGCGATGGCTTTTTCTAACAGAGATTGATTGAATTTGATGTTTTCTTTGATGAATGCATTTTGTATTTGTTCGATTTCGAGGTATCCTTTGCAGAATTGGTCGAGTTGGAGGAATTTGAGGCAATGTGGTTCATTTATGTGTTGGATGTTCTGTGTGATGGCAGTGTATCAATTTCTTATTGAACGAATAATCATGTTAATCCACTACTAAACAGTTTTATCAACATATGAATGGTAAAAATTTAGACAGATGTCACTCAAGCATTGCGTCAATGTCTTGTGTTCGGAAGTGATATTAATCTGATAATTATTCCAATATTATTCTTGCTTTAGCTAAAACACTGTCAAAGCTTTTCTTGAGTTGTGCACAGACTTTCTTTTGGTATAGGTGAGTTCTTAATGTTAT
>CAYRBM010000481.1:0-1533 GCA_964422425.1 uncultured Odoribacter sp. | reverse complement strand
TTAAAGCCGACGATTCATCCGTCACTTTTATTCCGGTGAGCAACTCGGCTTCGGTTTCATTCGGGGTAATTAAATACAGATTTTGGAGCAATTCAACCGAAAGTTTGGCAGCCGGCGCGGGATTCAGAATTACTTTTTTCTGCTTCTGAACTGCTTTCCGGGCAATGTATTCTACAGTTGGAACCGGGATTTCAAGCTGCATCAACACAAATTCTGAATCCTCCAATTCGTACAGGGCCTTATCAAAATCGTCGGGACAAAGCGTTCCGTTTGAGCCAGATGCAACAACAATCGAGTTTTCGCCCTTTTGATCAACTGTAATTAGGGCCACTCCACTCGGGTTTTCAGGATCAACCGCCACAAAATCAACATTGATACCTTCGTCTTCGAGTTGCTGAACGGCTTGCTTCCCGAAAATATCGTTGCCAATTTTGCCCACAAAGGTGACCTTTCCGCCCAGACGAGCAGCAGCAACAGCTTGATTAGCGCCCTTTCCGCCGGCATTCATCAAAAACCGACCGCCCAGAATGGTTTCTCCCGGAGCTGGGAAGTTGTGTGTTTTTATTACCATGTCGGTATTGGAACTACCGACGACGAGAATTTTATTTTGATTCATAAATGGTTTAGCTTAGTTGAACCAAATTTAACAGTTCTAATTAGAAATGGTACAAGCCAGCCAAATATTTATAATTCAGAAGAAATAATACGAAATAAGGTTTGCTTTTAAGATTAGTCTGACTGCCGGTCAGCAAATTTTGGTTTCAGGGTAAGCAACAAAAGTGCAATAGCCACCGCTACCGGAATGGCCAACATCGCCAAATCGCGCCCCAAATTACCTGAATCGGTTGATTTACCTAAAAGATTGGTTATGAATGCGCCGGCAAAAACACCGGTCATGTTCATCAATCCGTAGCCAGCTGCGCGGTGTTTGGGCGAAACAAACTGACAAAGAATAGGCATGTTGTTGGCATCGAACATCCCGAAACCAACACCAAATAAAACGGCGCCGCCCACGACCGTAAACAGCGATTGTCCAAATCCCAGGAACAGTAACGAAGGCAAAGTCAGCGAAAGGCCGATAGCACCTGTAAAAATTCTTCCCCGCAGGTTTCTCATCACCCAGCGGTCGGCCAAAATTCCTCCTGAAATCACTCCAACAAACGACGACAATGCGATCGTAATCGTGGCCATTGGTCCGGCCATTGCCATTTCGATGTTCAGACTTTCGGAAAACAAGGTTGGCAACCAGTTTTTGGTGGCCCAGCCCGGAAAACTCGGTGCCGCAAAATAAAACAGAATAACCCAGAAACTAACTGTTCCGAGAAGCATTCCCAGACTGTTTTTAATGGAAGCAATTCCTCCTAAATTTGGTTTGACAGATGTTTCAGTTTGGTAGGCCGTTTTATTTTCCTTCAGAAAAAAGATTAAAACGACGCTGTAAAGAATTCCGGCCAGTCCGAAATAATGAAAGGTTTGCTGCCACGAAAAACTATCGGCCACTGTAGCCCCAAATCCGCCCAGCGCCTGCCCCAT
>CAYRBM010000480.1:0-1542 GCA_964422425.1 uncultured Odoribacter sp. | reverse complement strand
TAAGGAGTAGAACGGTTGACAAACCTGAGATTATTCCGTTGCAATTAGCTTGTTATTTTCCTACAAAGCATACTTTTGACCCAGCTCAGACTGCGATTCTTGAGAAGATGAAGAGTGAATCTCAATTTTTACAAGCAAAATATTATCAAGATGATCTTTATGATGCTGGAAAGAGAGACTTCCCTAAACCTAATCAGGTATGGAGTTTTTGGAATATGTTTCCTGCAAGTGATATAACTAATAGGTGTCCGATTGACTGGGGTCCCAATGGCGACCGTTATGTTCAGTTTGATGTTGAGTTTGAGGGTAAGCGGAACTATTCTGCTTTGATAGACGACCTCTATGCGACTGGGAAGCGTTTTCTATTTCCGTTGAGACTTTATGAGAAGGATGGTCGTTATGTGAAGACTATTTCTAGTTTTGGAAACTTTTTTGGTTTTGGCGAAGGGTCGTTCGTCTTTATGCAAGACGCTAAAAATGAGATAGCCTCGCTATTCACCAAACTTCCTGTTGAGGTCGACAAACCGTTTTCTTATAAGGTTGACAAAAGGACTGTTACTAAGATTTCGGAACTGCTCAAATTTAAACCGAATTAAGTGCAATTATCTGATTTAGTGTTTTAATCAGATGTTCTTTCAATGTGTCTGGGGAGATGATTTTAATCTCCTCTCCAAGACCTGCGACAAAGCGTCCGACTCCGTCTAATGAGCAGACTTCGGTGTTCAGGATCCATTCGCTATCGCTTAATTTTGTGAGGTACTTGCCTGCCAACGGATACTCTTCGGTTAGCAGACTTGCAGCTCTTAGGCTGAGTTTAAGCGAAATTGAGTGTCTCTCTTCGCCTGTCATTCTGAAAATGTCGATGAATCCAACTTTGTGCTGACTCTCAAATTTCCACTCGTCTGGCAGAATCTCTACGCTTCCTATTCGCGAGACTTTGAAGAGCTTGTTCTTCTTCTCCTCTGGGCAGTAACACCAAATTTGCACATAATTGGTTGTGAAGGCGAATGCCTCTACTCTGCGGTCGCGGATGTCGTTTCCATGGGCAGATGAGTAGTTTTTTAGCACAACGCTGCGTCTGTTTTCTATCGCCTCTACTAAGTGCTGCACATTGTGACTGTTCTTGTTTTGCACAATCGTCTCAGCAATTATCTTGTAATCGTAAACAGTGTAAAGCTTTTTCTTGAGATTCTGTTTTAGCACATTGTTTTCGTCGATGCTCTCAATTGCCGATTTTAAAATGTACGCCTCCTCTTCGGTAAAGTGAATTAGTTCACTAATATCTTTGAAATATGGCGAAGATTTGTCTAACTTTATACAGTTGCCGTTCTTCTTCACTACAAAACCTGCCTCTCTGAACGTATCGATGTAGCGGTAAACCGAACGGGGAGAGATCGTAAGTTTTTCTGCAATATCCTCTACAGTGTAGGTGTTGTTTGCGGTGAGAAGTTTCATCAACCGCAGCAATCGTTCGAGTTTCGGTTGGTCCATAAGATAATTGTAATTTGCTCAAAATTAGTGAAAAACTATTAATAATAAATC
>CAYRBM010000479.1:0-1564 GCA_964422425.1 uncultured Odoribacter sp. | reverse complement strand
AAAATCCCAATAGGCATGTCTCGTTTCGGGTTTTTGGCTTCCTGAGCTGCCGTTGAAACAGCATCGAACCCGATGTATGCAAAGAAAATGACTGCTGCAGCCCTGAAAATACCACTCCAACCAAAATGTCCCCATTCGCCGGTATTTTGAGGAATAAAAGGATGCCAATTAGCCTTATTCACAAACATGAAACCGATTCCGATAAAAAGAAGGATTACAAATACTTTGATAACGACCATTATGTTGTTGAATCGTGCTGATTCTTTAATCCCTATGAGGAGCAAAAATGAAATTAATGCCACCACAAACATGGCCGGAATATTTATAACTCCGGTAAGGTGTGGAAGGGTTTCAACATTGATTCCTGATTCGGCAAGGCTCTTGGTGAGCTGCGGCGTCAGGCTTTTCCATCCGGCCTCCGGAACATCAACCAATACAGTGCCAATTGCAGCAGTAAACTGTGCAGGTATATTTATGCCAAAGTCTTTCAAAAAGCTGACCACATATCCCGACCAGCCTACCGCAACTGTTGATGCTGCAAACAAATACTCCAAAATAAGGTCCCAGCCAATAATCCAGGCAATGAATTCGCCCATGGTTGCATATGCATAGGTGTAAGCGCTACCCGAAATTGGAATCATCGATGCAAATTCGGCGTAACACAAGCCAGCGAACAGACAGGCCAAACCGGAAATTAAAAACGATATAACAATGGCCGGACCAGCATATTGTGCAGCGGCTTGGCCAGTCAATACAAAAATTCCGGCACCGATTACTGCACCAATTCCAAGGGTGGTTAAGTTAAATGCACTTAACGATTTACGCAGTCCCTGATCTGATTTTGACTCAGCCGTTAATTGAGACAAGGATTTTGTTAGAAATAACTTTGACATATTGGCTAATTTTGAGATACCAAAAATAGCTAATTTGTTGAATAATCAAGGGTTTCAGAAAGAAACCTACTCTTGCGGAATTTTTTTTCTGAACAAAAGAGTTTTTATCGCAGCGTAAAAGAATGGGATCAGTGTAACGATGATTAAACCAAGAAAAACAATCTCGAAATTATCCTTGATCCAGGTGATTTCGCCCAAAAAATAGCCGATAAGTGTGAAGAAGGGCACCCAAATTGCCGAGCCAATAACGGTATATTGTTTAAAGATTGGGAAGTCAAACGATACTGTTCCTGCAAAAAAAGGTATATACGTCCGGATTACCGGGAAAAAACGACCGATAATGATTGATTTTTTGCCGTGTTTCTGATAGAATTGCCGTGTCTTAACAATGGAAGGAACCAGATACTTCTGGATTAATTTGAGCTGACTGCGCTCAATGCGATGCCCGATGAGTGATCCGATCTTATAATTAAAGTGATTACCAATGATTGCAGCAAATATCAGGAGAGGCACCAATACCCAAATGCTCATATCGGATGAGGCTGCAATGACACCAGCTGAAAAAAGTAAGGAAATTGGATATAGAAACAAAGCTTTTAGCATAATTTTTATTAATTATG
This sequence comes from uncultured Odoribacter sp., assembly GCA_964422425.1. Lineage (GTDB taxonomy): Bacteria > Bacteroidota > Bacteroidia > Bacteroidales > Prolixibacteraceae > Aquipluma. The sequence continues at coordinate 51 of CAYRBM010000479.1, read as the reverse complement.
AATGATTTAGAAAAAAGAAACGATTTTCGTGGCGGCGAAAATCGCTTTCAC
>CAYRBM010000478.1:0-1571 GCA_964422425.1 uncultured Odoribacter sp. | reverse complement strand
CATCCAATTCTCTTTGCAGACGAGCTGCCGGATCACCTCCCGGTTGAGCAAATACTGAACTTAAAGCCATTATGGCCACAAATAATACAAGTACTAATTTCTTCATAATGTAAAGGTTTAAAAGTTAAGAGCTTTGACAAAATTTAAACAAAATGGTTTAACCTGAATTTGAATTTGTTAGGCTATCCCAACAATTTTTGTTTCAGGCACTCTCCTGCTTCATTTTCCTTATGCTTTCAAAGAAGCATAAACAAATTTCAGTACCGAAACCGAATGATCATTTCATGCCAGGGCGCATTTGCTTCAGAACATTATTGTGCTATATTTGATTTCCGGCTTTATAAAGCCTATAAATACGCGGAAGATAGAGAAGACTAACAACTTACAATCAAAATCTGATACCGATGAAACTTTTTCTACCTGTTGCCTTGTTTCTGATTTTTATTACCCAGTCACAGGCTCAATTCAATAAATATTTTGAAGATAAAACTCTTAGGCTCGATTATTACCATTGCGGCAATGCACAGTCAGAACATTTCTATTTCGACGAACTGATTCAGGAACCACATTGGGCCGGTTCTAAAACTAATCTGATCGACACGCAGTGGTATGGCAACAACCGGATGGAAGTGCGGCTTGCGGAAAGCAATCAAGTGCTTTTTTCAAGAGGTTTTTGTACTTTGTTTGGCGAGTGGCAAACAACTCCTGAAGCAAAAACAACTGACCGTTGCTATCCTGAATCGCTGATAATGCCTTTCCCGAAAGAAAAAATTGTTGTTTCAATCTCAAGCCGTAACCGAAAAGGAGAATACGTAAAAGTATTTGAGCACAAAGTCGATCCCAAAAGCTATTTCATAAAAAAGGAAACCGAGAAACTTCCGGTTTTCGACATCATTAAGTCGGGCGATCCAAATAAAAAAGTTGACATTGTTTTGCTTCCTGAAGGATATACTGAAGGACAGGAAAACTTATTTAGGGCAGATTGTAAGAAATTTGCAGAAGAATTTCTCTCCTATTCGCCGTATGCACAAAACAAAGATAAATTTAATATTCGTGGCGTGTGGGCACCTTCGAAAAGTGAAGGTCCTGATATTCCCGGCAAAAACATCTGGAACAAAACACGTTTAAACAGTTCTTATTATACGTTTGATTCAGAGCGTTACCTCATGATTGATGATTTTCAAGGTGTGCGCGATGTTGCAGGCAATGCTCCTTACGATATCATTTACGTGCTGGCAAATACCGACAAATACGGCGGCGGCGGAATTTATAATTTCTATGGAATTAGCGCCGCGCATCACATCGACGAAACCGGAAAAATTTATATTCACGAATTTGGACACTTGTTTGCAGGTTTAGGCGACGAGTATGTTGGGGGTGTAGAATACAATGATTTCTATCCGCTTGATGTAGAGCCCTGGGAACCCAACCTGACCACTTTGGTTAATTTTGATCGGAAATGGAAAAACATGATTCCTGAAGGAACGCCAGTTCCTACTCCGGCAAAAGCTGAAAATGAGAAGAAAATTGGAGTTTACGAAGGAGCTGGATATGTCACCAAAGGTGTTTAT
>CAYRBM010000477.1:0-1574 GCA_964422425.1 uncultured Odoribacter sp. | reverse complement strand
GACGTAGTTCGAAACCGGCAGCTTCCAAAATTTCAACCAAACCTTCGGCGCGAATTTGTTTCTCAACAGCCTGCGATCCGGGAACAATCCATGCCGTAACGTTGTCGGCTTTCTTTTTGCCTTTCACGAAGTCGGCAAATGCCCGGAAATCTTCAATGCGGCCATTGGTACAACTTCCCACGAAAACATAGTCAATTGATTTACCAATCATTTTTTCGCCTTCGTTGTAGCCCATGTATTTCAGCGACTTTTCGTAAGTCAGTTTGTCGGTTCCAGTCAAACCTTCGCTGGTTGGGATGGATTTTGAAACGCCAATTCCCATTCCCGGATTGGTTCCGTAGGTGATCATTGGTTCAATATCGGCAGCGTCATATACCAATTCAGTATCGAATACTGCACCTTCATCTGTTTTCAGAGATTTCCAGTAAGCAACGGCTTTGTCCCAATCAGCGCCTTTCGGAGCAAACTGACGACCTTTCACATAGTTGATAGTCGTATCGTCAGGAGCAATCATACCACCGCGTGCACCCGATTCGATACTCAGGTTACACAAAGTCATACGACCTTCCATCGTCAGACTGGTAATGGCCGACCCGGCATATTCGATAAAATGGCCGGTTCCGCCTGAAGTCGAGATTTTCGAAATAATATAAAGAGCAATGTCTTTCGCAGTTACGCCTTTGCTCAACGCTCCGTTTACGGTGATGCGCATTCTTTTTGGTTTTGGCTGCATGATGCACTGACTGGCAAACACCATTTCCACTTCGCTGGTGCCAATTCCGAAAGCAATTGCTCCAAAAGCACCGTGCGTTGAAGTATGGCTGTCGCCGCAAACGATGGTCATCCCAGGCTGGGTAATCCCCATTTCAGGACCAATAATATGAACCACCCCGTGGCCTTCGGTGCCCAATCCGTGGTAAACGATACCGTGGTTGGCACAGTTTTTCTTCAACATTTCCACCTGATTGCGCGACAGTTCGTCTTTAATGCTCAGGTTTTGGTTGATGGTTGGCACGTTGTGGTCGGGCGTGGCGATGGTTTGCGCCGGACGAAGAACTTTCAGCCCGCGTTTTTCCAAGCCTAAAAATGCAACCGGACTTGTCACTTCGTGGATGAAATGACGGTCGATGTACAACACACTTGGGCCGCCCTCAACCTGTTTCACGACGTGTGAATCCCAAATTTTGTCAAATAAAGTTTTTGCTTCCATTATACTTTTGTTCTTTTCTCCTGAAAAACAATGATCCAGAAGATTTCAGTTAATTATTTCTCTTTTAATCGATTCATCCATTCCGTCCGAAAAATGGTCTTCACTTTTTTGATCTGAATCTCGCGGACGGATTGTTTGTTTTATTCGTTTCCCCGGGGTTTCGCTACGCTGCACCCCGGGCTATTCATATTTAACCCTTTCAGGGTATAGCAATTTTCAAATCGCTCTTTCCTGATAACTGAGACTGCGACTGTTTACTCCTGAACAGCTTTTGTTGCTCCCGGAATTTTGTTGATCGCATCGAGGAAAGCCTCAACCGAAGCGGTAATGATGTCGGTGTTAGCACCAAATCCGTGGAAAATGG
>CAYRBM010000476.1:0-1577 GCA_964422425.1 uncultured Odoribacter sp. | reverse complement strand
CTACCGCTGAGCGTCAAAGTTCCATTATTGGTCAGGTTACCCCCAATGGTCAGTGCGGCGGTCATAACTGATCCGCTAATATTCATGCTTAAAGCTGAGCCTTCGTGGATGGCAAAGTTTCCGGCACACTGCCTGGCGGTTCCCGTTTCTCCGTTGCCGAGGTTCAGAGTAGTATTATTATTAATTGTCACATTATGAGGATATCCCGCTCCTGATGTTGAATTCCATTCAGTTGATCTACCGTAAGTTCCACCGGAATAGTACAATAAATTAGAACTGGTTGCATAGGTGGGTGGATTGCTATTGACATATCCTCCGTTTAAAATGACCAAAGCGCCATTTATCGTTGAACTACTCCCGAAATTGACGCCGCCTGCCAGTGAAACATGGTTAAAACCAATAGTTCCGGACACTGAACCAGAACCCTGGAATGCAACCGTTCCAGTACCTTTGGTAAAAGTGCCATTGTTCGTCAGGGTGGCGTTATTAGCTAGTTTGAGCGTATCAGCGCTACATTGCAACTCTGCTCCTGCATCAATAGTAACCAATCGGGAGTATGTGGTACCGGAAAGTGTGATGATATTGCCGTTTCTTATCGTTGTTGTATTGGCTGATGCGCCAGGAACGACGGTGGATTCAGCCCAGGCAGTGTTATTGGCTGATGATTCCCAGTTACTTGCGACATTCCAATTTCCAGTTGCTTTGGAACGGAAATAATCTGTGGCTGATGATGTAATGGTAAATGTTGCCGTGACTTCGGAACCATCGTTGGTATTATAAAAACCCCCACTTCCACCAGTGTATTGCATCCGACCCAGTGCCTGAATTTTTAAATTATAAATACCGGGAGCTCCCGGGTTTATATTCGTAGTCCCATTATCATACCCAACTACCCTGTCATTCCCTGATGTACAGACTACTTGTGTTTCACCCCAGGTAGGATTTGCGTAGTTTCCAACATCGAGATAGCTCCATGTTCCAGGCTCACTATCCCCTTGCTTCCACACTCTATATTGTAATCTGCCAGCAACATAATCTGCATTGTCGGTCCAGCCAATTACAGCAAATCCTGAAATCTGAAGTGCTTCTGATGAGGTAAAAGAGCCGAGATTTTCCCCGCTGAAATCAGAAGCAGAATAGAACATGTAGTTTCCACATCCATTATAACTCCATGCAACGTGATGGGCTTTATACCAGGTTTTAGCCCCTTTCTTGTTAATATAGATTCCCTTGTATCCAACACCGCCAGCAAAAACAGGCCGTGCAAAGAACATAGCAATTACTACAAGAAGAAAAAATTTCCCGGAAAACACAAGGAAAGAAAACCGGGAAAATACCAGATTTAAAGGGTAAAATTTGTTTCTCATCTCTCTATTTTTTAATAGATTGCCACTATTTTTATCGCACTTGAAATTTCATTCAACGATATGGTTCAAAACCAAAAATTTTACCGACAAAGATAAATATAAAGTTTTAAAAATCAAATGCAGGAAATGGCATTGAATCTGTTAGCTACATTTTGCAAATCGAAAGGATGTTTGATCAAACCAAGTTATAATATAATTTGCAGGAGTTTC
>CAYRBM010000475.1:0-1590 GCA_964422425.1 uncultured Odoribacter sp. | reverse complement strand
CCTGAATGTCTTTTGTGTTCAATATGTCTTTCCATGACTCATAACTTTTGATAATGTAAAAATAGATCATATCAAAAGAGCAGGAAGACTAATGATCGGTCAGTCAAAGTTTAAAATCGGCGAATGGGTTATTTTGAAGGCAATGAGGTTCGGGACGCGCCATCAGTTATTTCGAATTTGTAGATTTTTTCCTGAAGACTAATGACCTTTCCCTAATTTCTGGGCAATTAAGATGACATAAAAAAGCTGGAAGGCATGGTAAATCATGATGGGAACCAGGAAGATACTTCCGGTGCTACTTCCGGCAAAAATAACCCCGGCCATGACTGATCCATGCATCAGCGATTTTTTCGATCCGCAGAAAAGTACGGTAATGCCGTCCTCACGGTTGAACTTCATCAATCGGTTTAAAACTTTTGTGAAGTTGAATACCACAAAAAATAATGCGATGACGCTTCCGGTCAAAATGCCCAGTTCAAGCCAGCTGATTCCGTGAAAAATCCCATTCTGAAACGAGTCGCTAAAACTGCTGTACACCACCGAAAGAATAACCGATTTATCGTATATACTGAGCCTCTTGTTGTTGCGGCTTGCCCAATTTCCCCAAAACCGGTGCAGGATCAATCCGGCAATTACGGGCAATAAAATCGTCAGGAACAGATCAACAATCACGCTGCCAAAGTCAAATGATCCGGCTTGCTTGCCCAGAAAAAGTCCCATCCAAAGTGGGGTGACAATAATCCCAATGACTCCTGAAATACTGGCATTGAAGATAGCGCTCGGAATGTTTCCTTTGGCGATTGAAACCATTACTACCGAAGACGATACCGTTGATGGGAGGGCCGCAAGGAAGAAAACAGCCAACCACAATACCTCATTCTCCGTTCCTTTCAGAAACGACCTGAAAAGCAGAACCAGTATCGGAAAAACCACAAAAGTAATGGATTGAATGGTTACGTGTAATTTCCAATTCTTAAGATCGTTGATCAGTTTTTCGGGGCTTAGCCGCAATCCGTAAAAGAAAAACAGCAGAGCAATAGCGTATTGGGTAATTTCTTTCAGGCTGAAAAAGCTGTCTTTGCCTCCAATGCCCGGAAACAGCCACGCCAGAACGATCATAAGCAGGAGTCCTCCTATAAAACGGTCGGGCAAATATTTCTTAATTTTGGAAAGCATGTTATTCATTCGAGTTTCTGATCAGTTGTTTCAATTCCTTCCGCATAATTTTTCCGCTGATTGTCAATGGGAAATGTTCCACAAAACAGATTGCCTTGGGTCGTTCAAAGACCGTCATCCGCTCGATTATTTTTTGTTCAAGCTGGTCGGTTGCATGCGGTTTCCCTTCAACCACCAACACCAGTTTCTCACCCAGTTTTTCATCAGGCATCGATGAAATAACAAACCGATCCTGGATCAGGTTTTCCAGTTTCTTTTCCAATGATTCAGGCGAATACTTTATTCCACCTGAAATAATCACAGAGTCAGAACGGCCCAAAATTCGGAAAGCGGTATTGGAATGAAGCTCAGCGATGTCGTTGGTTTGCAGCGATTCAGTAAATTCAGGATGGTGAATCCGGAGGCAACCCAAAT
>CAYRBM010000474.1:0-1602 GCA_964422425.1 uncultured Odoribacter sp. | reverse complement strand
CACCACCGAACGCACCTGTGCGTCGTAACCGGCTTTCATGAATTCAGGATTACCTACAACTTTTTCGGTTTCAGCTGGATCGAGGTACGGATTCTCGAACAATCCAACCCTGAAAATATTGCGAAGCAAACGAACAGCAGACTGTTCAAAACGTTTGCGCATGTATTCTTCGCCATGCTCTTTCACTCCCATTTTGTAAGCTTCGATCACCGGCCCCATTTCATTGTTTCCGCCAAACTGGTCAACTCCGGCTTCAATCGCTTTGTAATGACGTTCAGCTTCGGTCAGTTTTTCAACTCCCCAGCATTTTCCCTGGAAAACAAAAACATTGGCGGTGTTTTTAGTAATCATCCAATCGGTACAAACCACGCCATCGTAGCCATACTTTCCGCGAAGTAAATCGGTAATCAGGTATTTGTTGTAACTGTTGCCCACGTTTTCCTTATTCACCGTATCCTGATTGAAGGAAATAGTGTAGTAAGGCATCACAGCAGAGGCCATTCCGGTCTTTCCCTGCAGTTTGAAAGCGCCTTCAGTAAAAGGTTTCAGGTGATCTTTTATGTTTTTGCCCGGATAAACAGCATAAGCTCCGTAGCCAAAGTGCGCGTCGCGGCCACCTTCTTCCGGACCACCGCCCGGCCAGTGTTTCACCATGGCATTTACACTCTTGTAACCCCACCCGCCCGCAATTTCATCGGCTCCGGCAGAAGTTTGGAAACCATCGACATAAGCACGGGCCATATCAACAGCCAAAGCCGGGTCTTCACCCATTGTACCGTCGAATCGGCTCCAGCGTGGTTCGGTGGCTAAATCAATTTGTGGAGAAAGCGCAGTTGCAATACCCAATGCGCGATATTCTTTCGCAGCAATCTCGCCAAACTGTTTCATCAGTTCCGGATCGAACGATGCTGCAATACCAACTGTTCCGGGCCACATCGAAATTTTACCACCGGCACCGGCGTTAAATTCGGCATACGAATCGCTGCCATGGCGTGGATCGGAGCTGTTGTTGGCCGGAATACCCAGGCCAATTCCTTCGACCAAAGCCTGTGCATTATTGTTCCACTGTGCAGCAACGGCCGGACTTTCAACAGAAGTAATCAGCACATGCCGAAGGTTATCGTCGGTCAGAAATTTCTTTTGCTGATCAGAAAGGTCGCTTGAATTGGCGCCACTTTCCTTGAACGGTTTCGAGTTATAGGTGCTTCCGCCAAATGGTCCGCCACCAACAGCCGGGATGGCCTGATGAGCGCTGTAAAGCATCAGTCCGGCAATTTGCTCAACCGACATTTGAGATGCCAGATTCTTTGCCCTTTCGTCAACCGGCAAACGCCAGTCTTCATACGGATCGAGCTGTCCGTTTCTATTCAGGTCTTTAAATGCAAGGCGGTCAACAGTCAGGATTTTCACACCTGAAGCTGGTGAATAGCCAAGCGTTTGCCCTCCCTGGTTTGATACCAGTTTAAAAGTTCCCTTATCAATCTCGGTCCACTTTGGGCTACATCCAAAGCCAAAAAGCAATGATGCGATCAGCCCCATTCTGCAAATATCGGTTAGGTTTTTCATTTTTATGAATTATTGTTTTGGTTTGATTTTTAGCTT
>CAYRBM010000473.1:0-1602 GCA_964422425.1 uncultured Odoribacter sp. | reverse complement strand
CAACACATGGTCAATTTAAATCAGCACTGGGTGGTCACTTTGACCGGAATTTGCAATATGACGTAAAATTCATTCCGCAAAATTATCTTGTAAATCCTGACGGAAAAATTATAAAATATAGACTATGTAGCGAATCTTACGCTGACTATGAATTAGGACAAATATTTAAGAATTAAGAAAAAAACAGTTTGTAACAAAGTACATATTGCAGGGCGGGTTCGGTGGTACGCCAACTGCGGATTCTCGTTTCGCAGTTCCGTGTCCTTCGGACAGGAACGCTCTCCGAAATCCGCCCCGACAACATGTACCAACCGTTATGTGCAAGTTTGAAAAAACAAAAAAATACTAACGAAAATGAAATCAATACAGAAATCTTTAATACTTCTACTCATTATCCTGATTTTCGGATGCTCTTCAAAAACAGAATCGATAGTTATAGATAATGTAGTTGTAACAGGTAAAATATTAAATCAAGACAAATTCCCGGACAATTACACAATTAAAATTTTTGAAAATAATCTTATAAGTTTTGGTACATATCATACTGCATTTATAAATGTTGACGGAAGTTTCAAAATCGAGTTTGAAAAATCATTCTCAAGCGATGTTTATTTAATGTACGGTAGTTTAATTACGTTATTTGTTAGTCCTGGAGATAGTGTTCATGTTGAGTTCGATGCTAATGAGTTATTAAATACCAATCAAGAAAATCATTACAAATTTGAATCTCTCAAATATTCAGGAGATAATGAGCAGATAAATATTGAAATAAAGGATTTCCTTCCTCATATTTTCTTTGAAAATCCCTATGAAGCGACTAATAAAGAAAAAACTTTGCAACCCAATGATTACCTAAATTATTTGGAGAATGTAAAAACAAAACAAATTCAAATCTTAGATTCTTTACAAAAAACAAACCAATTTTCTGAAAGATTTATGAAATGGTCACAACTTTTAATAGACTATCGGTTTGCCTCAAGATTGTTTCACTATACATGGTTTTATCCTCATTCTAACAATAATGGGAAAAGGAAATTTGAAGTAATTGATATTCCAAAATCATTTTACGAAGCAATTGGAAATATTCCATTGTCTAGTGATGAAGCAACAAGTAACAGTAATTATCCTCGCTTTCTCCATGAATTTTTTTTAACCAATACAGAACGAAGCTCAACCATTTATAAAAAGCAAAGAGAATCACGTGGAAAATTTGCGCAATCCGATTTATTTCAAGAAGAATTTGAGAAATACTTAAAAGAAATAACTGATGAATATGACGGAATCGCATCTGAAATTTTTATTAGCCAAAAACTTTATGAACTTATGGATTCATATAATAGGCTTGATGTTTTTGAAGCTGTATATCCAAAATACAAGAAAAGACTAAGAGTTGGTTTTTGTAATATTCTTGATAAAAAGTATTCCGAAAAAAAACTCGTAGAAAAAAGTCCTGACAAAAACAAAAATCTTTCGAAAGATAATGATGAAATTCAGGTGGTTGCCGACAACATATTAAAAAGCATTACTGAAAAAAATAAAGGCAAAGTTATTTTACTTGATTTCTGGGCAACATGGTGTGGCCCTTGTTTAATGGAATTTGAG
>CAYRBM010000472.1:0-1605 GCA_964422425.1 uncultured Odoribacter sp. | reverse complement strand
TTACCACCATTTTGCTCAATCATCTTTTTCAGATCATCGCGCGAGTTTTTCTCAAAAGTTCCTGAAATAATGATAGAAAGTCCATTCAGTTTATCTGACCGGTTGGCGAGACTTTCTTCATTTAATTGCATTTGAAGGCCCTTTTCCTTTAGTCGCTCAACCAATTTCTGATTTTCAGGATTCGAAAAGTACAACTGAACACTTTCTGCTATACGCCCACCAATTTCATCGATTGCGGTTAGTTCCTCCAGACTGGCATTCTCAATGTTTTCAATATTGATAAGTCTGTTTGCCAGAATTTTAGCAACAGTTTCGCCCACATAGCGAATTCCAAGTGCAAAAAGCACTTTCTCGAAAGGTACCTGCTTCGATTCTTCCAGACTTTTCAGAATGCGCTCGGCCGATTTATCGCCAAGTCGCTCCAAACGACTGATTTGCTCTTTTTTCAGCTCATATAAATCAGCAATGTTTCGGATCAGGTTTTCGTTGTACAGCAAATCAATGGTTTCCGAGCCCAAGCCGTCGATATTCATTGCCTTGCGGCTGATGAAATGTTCCATTTTTCCCTTGATTTGTGGCGGGCAGCCATCTTCATTAGGGCAATAATGTGCAGCTTCACCTTCTTTGCGGATCAACGCCGTTCCACATTCAGGACAGCTTTTTATGAAATCAACAGGCACGGCCATCGGATGGCGCGAAGCCTGATCGGCCCCTACAATTTTCGGGATGATTTCGCCGCCCTTCTCAACAAAAACAGTGTCACCCAAATGCAAGTCGAGGCTTTTGATGATGTCGGCATTGTGCAGCGAAGCACGTTTTACGGTTGTTCCGGCCAATAGAACCGGTTCGAGATTGGCAACTGGCGTAACTGCACCAGTTCGTCCAACCTGGTATGAAACAGACAAAAGGGTAGTGGCAGCCTGCTCGGCTTTGTATTTATATGCAATCGCCCAGCGTGGTGATTTGGCTGTAAAGCCTAGGTATTGCTGTAGTTTCAGTGAATTCACTTTGATCACTATCCCGTCGGTAGCAACAGGCAAATCGAAGCGTTTGTCGTGCCATTTCCGGATAAATGCGATTACTTCATCAATATTGGCGCACTTTTCGGTGTCGGGCGATATTTTGAATCCCCATTGGGCTGTTTCCTGCAGGTTTTCGTAATGTCCGTCGTTGGGCAGATTTTCGCCCAGCAAATAGTAAAAATAAGCATCGAGTTTTCGTTCAGCTACCACCGACGATTTTTGCGATTTCAGAGTTCCCGATGCAGCGTTGCGCGGATTGGCAAATAAGGCTTCGCCCAATTCTTCGCGCTCCTGGTTAATGCGGTCAAATTCAGCAAATGGCAACAGAATTTCGCCGCGGATTTCGAATTCTTCAGGATAACCAGATCCTTTCAATTTCAAAGGAATGCTTCGTATAGTTTTTACATTTGATGTCACATCATCACCAAAAGTTCCGTCGCCGCGGGTAATTGCTTTATCGAGCATCCCGTTTTTATATTGAAGACTGATGGATGTTCCGTCGTATTTCAGTTCGCATACATATTCAAATTTCTGATCGGTCAATTTGCGGATTTTCTGATCAAAATCGCGCAATTCTTCTTCT
>CAYRBM010000471.1:0-1610 GCA_964422425.1 uncultured Odoribacter sp. | reverse complement strand
CGATGGGTAAAATAAAGTAACCCAATGCAGCCGATAAAATCAATTTAGCCTTGAGCGGAACAGTGTCCGATTTAAGCATATAATGTAAAAGTAGCGCGGGATAAATCACTTTCTTCCCCGCTACTTTTGCTACATGTTTCAGTTTTTCACCAAAAGTGGCGTCAGAATAATGTCTCCTGAATCGGACCGATTTTACCTCATCGGCAAACAGGTTGTACAGATTGGCTGCCATCTTTATGGTTTTTAATTTTTTCATATCTCGAGTTGCGGGTTGCGGGTTGCGAGTTACAAAATTTCCTTTCTCCTCTTCCGTATTAATTCAATCCAACATTTGTATAATCAACACGAAGATCGCCGTATTGTTTTTCAATGGCAGTAAGCACTTCCTGAACAGCTTCGAGTGTTTCAGCCTGAAGCAAGCGAATCCGGTTTTCCCTGAAATTAGGCAAGGCCGGAAAGTACCGGGCAAAGTGGCGACGCATCATTAAAATTCCTGAACGGATATTGTCTTTCCACTCAATCGTTATTTCGAGCTGGTCGCGCACATTTTGAACAATTTCGGCAACGGTTGGCGGAGGTAAGATTTCGCCAGATTGCAAATAGTGTTTCACTTCCTTGAAAATCCACGGACGGCCAATCGATCCGCGACCAATCATCAAGGCATCTACTCCACTTTGGTCAAGAAATGCCTTTGCCTTTTCCGGACCATTGATATCTCCATTCCCGATAATCGGGATGTGCATGCGGGGATTATTTTTCACCTCGGCAATCAGCGACCAATCGGCCTCGCCGGAGTACAACATGCTGCGTGTGCGACCATGAATGGCCAACGCTGCAACTCCGGCATCCTGAAGGCGCTCGGCCACATCAACAATAATCTTGCTATCGTGATCCCAACCTAAACGGGTTTTTGCCGTTACCGGAATATTCACAGCTTTCACGATGGCTTCGGTCATTCGCTGCATCTTTTCAGGATCAAGCAACATGGCGGCTCCTGCCCCATGCCTGATGATTTTTTTCATCGGGCAACCGTAATTGATGTCAATAAAATCGGGTTGACATTCTTCGGCAACTTTGGCTGCTTCAACCATCGAACTAATATCGTGTCCGTAAATCTGGATAGCCACCGGGCGGTCGAAATCAAACAAAGTCATTTTCTGCTTTGTCTTTTGAATATCACGAATCAGCGCTTCCGACGATACAAACTCGGTGTACATCACATCGGCACCGTACTTTTTGCACATGTACCTGAATGATTTGTAAGTCACATCCTCCATTGGCGCCAAAAACAACGGTATTTCCCCTAAATCAATAGTTCCGATCTTCACAGTATCTCCTTTTCTGATGATTGAATTTTGATGCAAAGTAAGCAACAAACCATCAAAGTGACAAAGCAGCAGCACATTTCGCAGCCCATAACAAAAACTGAGCTTCTGATTTGATATTTTATCGGTAAGTTCACGCAACTAAACCGATCGTTTTCGCGTCTTAAATCAAACAAAGCACACACAAAATGAAAGCACTTTTTTCCTTTAGATATATCCTCGTTTTCCTTATGCTTACTGCGTTTGGATGCGAAGAAACTATACTCGATCAGGGATTTACCATCG
>CAYRBM010000470.1:0-1613 GCA_964422425.1 uncultured Odoribacter sp. | reverse complement strand
GTGAGTATGTAATTGAGAAAAGCAGATGCAAAATTAGTGATTTTCTCGAATTAATAAAGATTCTAGTATAAACTAAATTTATTCATTTATGATTGTAAAAAAAGTAAAACTTGAAAATTTAAAAGTCCATAGGATTCATAGTACAATCTATGCGACAAATAATCTTGATGACTTGAAAGAAAGCATTCAAGAATCTGGATTGCTCGAAAAGATCGTTGTAAACAACGCTACCGAGCTAGTTATTCTAAGTGGAGTTCGACGCTACCAAGCCTTAAAAGAACTCGGTTATGAAGAAACTGACGTTATTGTACGTGATGAACCCAACACCGACGAGTCTTTAACAGTTATTGCTTTCAACAAGCAAAGACAGAAAACTGCAAGCGAAATACTAAATGAGGTTGAACACCTCAAAGATATTTGGTCTGCCAAACGTGGTCGTAAACCTGCAAATAAGGTTCCTCGTGAAAAAGTTGACACAAGAGCTAAAATTGCCAAAGTAACAAATATAAGTGCCGGAAACATTTCGAAGCTCGAAAAGATTAAAGAAAAAAACGCTTCCCTGATCCGCAAAATCGATCAAGGCGATCTTTCAATTAACCAAGCACATAAGATTGTTGAAACACAAGAAAAGCGTACGAAGGTTATTGATTTGAATGCAAATCTACCAGAGGTCATATCGAACGACTTTTACCAAATCATCAACAAACCATCTGATGATTTGTCCGATATCCCAGACGAATCAGTACAAACGGTAATTACTTCCCCTCCTTATTGGCAAAAACGCGTGTATTCAAACGAAAGCAATGAACTTGGCGCTGAGCAAACGTCTGAAGAGTATGTACAACGTATGGCTGACCATCTTTTTGCCTGCTATCGTGTACTAAAACCCAAAGGCAGCTTTTTCCTCAATTTGGGGGATACTAAGGACAAATGCCTACAGTCTATTCCACACAGAGTTCAAATTGAATTATGCAAAAGAGGTTTCATCCTCCAAAATTGTATTATCTGGAAGAAAAGCAATCCACTTCCCGGGACAGGCAACTCGAATTTGACAAATTCTTATGAATTTATCTTCCACATGGTCAAGGGGACTGGCTATGTTTACAATGAGATATTAGCCCCATTGAAAGCAGCAACAACACCAAAAGTTACTATTATAAATCGGAAGGGTAGCAAAGTCCAGTCTCCGAATTGCTGTAACATCAATATTTCTGGATTAAAAGATGGAAAGAAATTGGAGGATTTTTGGAGCCGAGATATCGTATATACTGCCGTCGCCAACCAAGCTGCTGTTAAAAAATACGGCGGTACAGACCACCCCGCTCCGTTTCCGGAAGAAATATGTATCCTTCCAATACTGCAAACAACGAATCCAGGCGATACAGTTCTTGATTTGTTTTCCGGCTCTGGGACCACTGGCGCTGTAAGTTTAATGCTTGGTCGCAAGTTCATTGGCTATGAATTGAACCCAAATTTCAACAAACTGCAAGTAGCAAGACTTGATGATGCGATTGAAAAGTACAATCAAGCACAAATAAACAAAGCTGCTTAATCCTATAAAACAGTGCTAATAGATTAATCTAACGCTGGCCAGCATTAGCATTGCAATCCTC
>CAYRBM010000469.1:0-1613 GCA_964422425.1 uncultured Odoribacter sp. | reverse complement strand
TTGTCATAGGTCTTCCGGCCAAGCAGAACAGTGTCAACCGTTTCGATATAGGCTTTGTAGCCATAGTCTTCGCCTTCCTGATTCATTTCATCCAGAAAGCTGATTTCGCCGTCGGGTTTGGCGATGTACCCGTCGAGGCTCATGGCTATGAAAAGGCATAGTTTGCGTGTCATGTTTTTTGTTTTGTTGTTATTAAGTGGTCATTCAATCGTCATTTGTTGTCATTAATTGTATTCCAATAAATGACGCGAAGCGAATGACTATCAATGACTAATTATTTCCAGCGCCTCATTCACCGTTTCCACCGGCAATTGGCACGTATTGTTCTGGCAAATGTAGATTAGTGTTTTTCCTGAAACATATCGGTTTTTGAGCAATGGCAATTCACTGGCGGTGGTTGATGCACAGAAAATAACATCAGGCATGTAGTGTTTCTGAAGGTTTTTCAAATGATCAATTGCTTTTTCTCCAATGACAACCATCTCCTTCTGACTTCCGGTAAAATCGAGCAACAATTGAGCCCAGTTACTGTATCCGGAAGGGTATTCCGAAATGTTTCCGGACATTCGTTCAAGCATGTTTTCTGCGATCTTTTTATAGTCTGATCGTTCAAAAAGGTACGATAATAGTAAAAGGTTCCGCGCCATCACCGAGTTCGACGAGGGAATCACATTATCATACACTTCAACCGTTCGGGTGATGAGATCGGTTTGCTTTTCAGGAGTGAAATAGAAAAACAGTCTTTGGGGATCGTAGAATTGTTTCATACTTCTTTCGGTGAGTTGTTGAGCCAGATTGAGCCATCGGGCATCGCCACTTACCTCGAAAAGGGCTGTGAATGCTTCAACAGCAAACGCATAATCTTCCAGAAAACCGGAGATTTTAGCCTGACTGTTTTTGTATGAATGGAAAACTTCTCCGGAATCGGTGATCATTTTATTTTTCAGGAAAACTGCATTGGCTAGGGCTAGCTCCAAATACTCCGATTCGCCGAAAGTTTTGTAGCAGCTAACTAATCCGGAAATCGTCATCGCATTCCACGATGCCAGAATTTTGTCGTCGAGGCCCGGACGAACTCTTTTTTCACGTTCTGCAAGCAATTTTTGCTTCCAAAGAAGAACTTTGGTTTGCAGTTCATCGGTCGAGGTCTGATGGTTTTCAGCAAAAACTGTATCGGTTTCAGTACGCATTAAAATGTACTGATTGTGTTCCCAATAGCCCAGCGAGTTAACGTTGTAATAGTCGCTGAAGAGCTCAAAATCGTCGCCGATGATTGTCTGCAATTCTGCTTTTGTCCAGGTGTAGAACTTGCCTTCTTCGCCTTCGCTGTCGGCGTCGAGCGCCGAATAAAAGCCGTTTTCAGGCGAAAGCATTTCGCGTTTCAGAAAGTCAATAGTTTCGGAAACCACCTGTTGGTAAAGCGGATTGGGGTCAACTTGCCAGGCTTCAGCGTAAAGTCGCAGTAGCTGGGCATTATCGTACAGCATTTTCTCGAAATGGGGGACTTTCCAGATTTCGTCTGTAGAATATCGGGCAAAACCTCCACCGATTTGGTCGTACAAACCACCAAATGCCATCTTCTGCAAAGTGAGTTTTACCTGGTCTGAAATGGA
>CAYRBM010000468.1:0-1622 GCA_964422425.1 uncultured Odoribacter sp. | reverse complement strand
TTAAGTTTGGCCCCATCGATTACTTTGCAATTGTCAATCAACACATTCTCGATTCCTCCTGAAAGTTCGCTGCCCAATGCCACCAGTTGATGCCCATTTTGAACAGTAACATTTCGGATGACAATATTCTTCGAAGGTGTATTCAATCTCCAGGCATCCTGATCCCTCCCCGATTTTATTGAAATAGCGTCGTCCCCCTGATCAAGCAAACAATTTTCAATCAATACATTCTGGCTCATTTCAGGATCAATTCCGTCGTTGTTGTGACCGTGCGCATAAACTTTGATGTTTCGAATTACGATGTTTTTTGACAGGTAAGGATGGATCGTCCAAAACGGGCTGTTCTTAACCTCAAATCCTTCCAGCAAAATATTTTCACACCGGTTAAACTGTATAAATTGAGGACGAAAATTGGCTGTATCATTCACCATCTGGCGCTCTTCAACAGGTTTGTTGTACCCGGCTAGAAAATAAAGGTGTTTCAGGTTTTGCATGTGGCCCGAAGGACGTGCAAACCACTTTGTCCACAAATCCATTTTGGCTTCCAGCTTCCCTTCGCCGGTAATAGCAACATTTTTGCATTGCCAGGCATAAATCAACGGCGAATAATTGAAGCATTCCAATCCTTCCCAGGTGGTATGCACGGCAGGAAGGTAGTCCTTCGGATTATCCGAGAACAAGAGTATGGCCCCCTTTTCCAGATGAAGATTGACATTGCTTTTAAAGTGTATTTTTCCGGTTAACCATTCGCCTTCAGGAACTATAACTGTTCCTCCACCTGCTTGACTGGCCTTGTCCATTGCTTTTTCGATAGCTTGATAGATTTTTTCCTGATTCCCCTTATCCGCTCCAAAATCTGTAATTAAAAATTTCGGACAGTCTCTAAAGTCAGGATAGCTGATAGCAGGCATCTCAAAAGGCTCTTCAACTTTTATTGTTTTTACCTGAACTGGATTACTCTTTTTTGAGCAGTAAGCTGAAACTGCCCAAAGAGTGAGTAAAAAGAAAATGAATGTATTCTTCATGGTAACGGACATATTTACTTTTATATGTTTCACTCCTAATTTCTAAAAAATTTGCAACTCATCAATATAGCCTGCCCCATCTTCAACAGCTTCCAACCGTATCGAATTTGTAAAACCTTGCTGTAAATCAACTTTTAGGGTAACAAAACCATAAGTTTCATACGCCCCTGTTGACGGAAAATTAATGTACTGAGCGATTCCGTTGATAATTAAACGGGCAGATCGTGTATTGCTTCCGCCATTAGCGTAACGGAAGCGAATCGTTCGATTTCCTCCGTTACGACCATCTACTTTTGTCCAATGAATAACACCGTCTTTGGCGTTCAGATTAATATAGCCGTTACCTGCAAATCCCAGGGAGGCCGATTCAACAAACGAACCCAAGCCGTAACTGGCAAATTCGGCCTGCAATTTTATCTGGGGATCCGCTTCCATTCCTGCACAGGTAAGCAAAACAGTGGTTCCTGAAACTGGTGCGATTGATGTAGTTGAGTACGAAATATCACCTTGTTTCACCCACTTGTTATTACCGTCAAAATAACCTTCAGAAGCGTATTTTACATTCAACGAATCAGTAAAAGTGAATACACCACCCTT
>CAYRBM010000467.1:0-1634 GCA_964422425.1 uncultured Odoribacter sp. | reverse complement strand
CCAACTACGGAAAGTCGCTGGTGACGGGCTTTGCGCGCATTTGGGGTTTCCCGGTCGGGATTCTGGCTAACAACAGTTTTTTGACTTCGGAAAGCTCGCTGAAAGGGGCGCATTTCATTCAGTTGTGCGTGCAGCGCAAGATTCCGCTGCTTTTTCTGCAAAACATAACCGGCTTTGTGGTCGGCAAAAAATACGAACATGGCGGCATTGCCCGCGATGGTGCGAAGCTGATCAATGCTGTTGCTAACGCCTCTGTGCCAAAATTTACCGTCGTGATTGGTGGCTCATTTGGCGCCGGAAACTATGCCATGGCAGGCCGCGCCTACGATCCGCATTTCCTGTTTATGTGGCCGCACTCGCGCATTTCGGTGATGGGTGGCGAGCAGGCGTCGGGCGTGCTGAAGACCATTGGCAGCGATTCGGGCGATTTGTTCAAACAATTTGACGAAGAGAGCTCGGCTTATTACAGCTCGTCGCGCTTGTGGGACGATGGCATCATTGATCCGGCCGACACGCGAAAAGTTTTGGCGATGGCAATATCGGTTTCGCTGAACCGACCGTTTGGAGAACCCAAGTACGGGGTTTTCAGGATGTGATGCGAGTTGCGAGTTTCGGGTTACGAGTTGGAACTCTGAGCCGATATC
Source organism: uncultured Odoribacter sp. (assembly GCA_964422425.1). Taxonomy (GTDB): domain Bacteria; phylum Bacteroidota; class Bacteroidia; order Bacteroidales; family Prolixibacteraceae; genus Aquipluma. Next base: position 990 of record CAYRBM010000467.1, on the reverse strand, counting down.
CTTATCCGTCGCATTAATGTGACTGATGTGAATTGCAAATTACCACGAAGTGGTCAAATATTACTGACCCCCAGCGAAACTGGGGGTTACAAAACCAAAGAAAACCGGAACCTCGAAGTGGGTTCAATAAACAATAGTTTAGAAATATTGAACCCGTTTCGGGTTCTGATTAAAGGGAATTGTCTTTCCCCCAATTCTATTGGGGGTGATTAACATTTAATTCCTTCGGAATAATAGAAAATAAAGAATAAGATATACAGTGAAAACAGACTATCAATACATCGAAGTGGAGCTTGAAGCGAACCTGTTGCGGATCACTTTGAACCGGCCGGAGCGCCACAACACCATTGTTCCGGGCTTGCTTCAGGAATTGCACAGCGTGCTCGACGAGGTAGCGCTCATGGACGAGCTGCTTTTTGTGGTGCTGTCGGGCAACGGAAAATCGTTTTGTGCCGGCGCCGATTTGCATTGGTTCTCGGGCGCCGAAGAACGCACACTTAAGCAAAATGCCGATCAGTACAAACAACTGGCCGACGTGTTGCTCCAGTGGTTTCGGTTGCCGCAAATTACCATTGCGGCCGTGCGTGGCAACGTGTTTGGCGGCGGGCTCGGACTGATGGGCGTTTGCGATTTTGTGCTGGCCGAAAACAACGCTCGGTTCATGTTTAGCGAGGTCAAACTTGGCCTGCTTCCGGCCACTATCTTGCCTTTTGTTTCCAAGCGACTTTCGTTGCAATATCTCCGAAAATGGATTTTAACCGGGAGTTTGTTTACCGCTCCTGAAGCTGCTCAGGCAGGATTGGTCGATTTGGTTTGCGAAACAGGCGAACTGGATTCGACATTGAAAAACTTTCTGGCAAGCTTCGACTCGGCCTCGCCAACCGCCGTGAAAAATGCCAAACAATTGATTAATAAAGTGGTGGCGGGCGACGTTGACGTGGAAGATACCACCTATACCTCGACAGTTTTGGCGAAGGCCTTGTTGTCGCC
>CAYRBM010000466.1:0-1642 GCA_964422425.1 uncultured Odoribacter sp. | reverse complement strand
CGAGGTTAAGGAGCTAGATACATTGGATCTATGTAATATTTTTGATTTAAATATTGATGATGTTAGGAAAACGCTCCAAGATTATCGTAAGAATCGAAGAAAAATTGGCTATCAGTCAATACCTTTTGTTAAGCAGATCTCTAGTCAGCAATATTCTATTTTTCTTGAAAAGTCGTATAAATTTCCTGGATTCAGTGCTGTTTCAAGAACCATCAGGTCTTACCCATTTAATGCCGGAGCAAACTTGCTAGGTTATATTTCAGAAGTAGATACCGCTTTTATGAGGAAAAATCCGAGTTATAAAAGAGGAGACTATGTAGGAAGAACTGGAATTGAGCAATCTTATGAATCTATCCTTAAAGGGGAGAAAGGTTACAACATCTACTTAAGAGATGTTCATAACAAGATAAAATCTAGTTTTGCCGATGGAAAATACGACTTGGAGGCAATTCCTGGTAAATCTATCATCTCATCTATCGATGCAGAACTTCAAAATTACGGAGAGAGGTTAATGGCAAATAAGGTTGGTAGCGTTGTGGCAATTGAACCATCAACTGGCGAAATCTTAACCTTAGTAACAAGTCCGGGTATTGATGTTACAAAGCTTGCATTCATTAATAAGTATTACTCTGAGTTGGTAAACGACCCATATAAGCCAATGTTTAACAGGGCTGTAATGTCGCCCTATCCTCCTGGCTCGGTATTTAAATTGGTAAACGGTTTAGTTGCTCTTCAAGAGGGAGTACTAGATACCGAAATTAGATATCCATGCCATATGGGGTATAAAGTTGGTAGAGGTGTCGCTTGTCACGCACATCCGTCACCTACCGATCTTGAACAGGCTATCATGATGTCTTGTAATGCATATTTTTGCTATGCCTTTAGAGATATTATGGATAATCCTAAATATCCAAAAATTGCAGATGCTTTCAATCAATGGAAGAGAATTGTTGAGAGTTTTGGCTTTGGAAAGAAACTTGGAAGCGATTTACCTGGAGAGCAAGGAGGTATTTTGCCAACAACAAAAACATACGATAAGATTCATGGTAAAGGCCGTTGGAAATCTTTATCAATTATCTCTCTTGCTATCGGACAAGGTGAAATTGGAACAACACCTCTCCACCTTGCGAATCTTGCGGCAACCATTGCAAACAGGGGTTATTACTACACTCCTCATATTATCAAAGGTTCTCCCGATACTCTGATTAATATTGACTATACAAAAAAACATCATACTCTTGTAGATCCTGTTCACTTTGAGGAGGTAATTGAAGGGATGTTTCTTGCTGTAAACTCTCCTCCTGGCTCTGGCGCAACAGCATCACGAGTGGCTGTGCCTGGCCTTGATATTTGCGGTAAAACTGGAACTGCGCAGAATCCTCATGGGAAAGACCACTCTGTTTTTATCTGCTTCGCCCCTAGAAATAATCCGAAGATAGCCGTAGCTGCTTATATTGAGAATGGTGGATTTGGTGCTACTTGGGCTGCTCCGATTGCATCTCTTATCGTTGAGATGTATATGAAAAGAAAGGTAGAGAGAACAGATATGGAGGCGATGATTCTAAATGGTAACACTATAATAAATGTAGTTGTAAAATGAGTTTAGCAATAAGATATAAGAAGATAGACTGGCAATTGATAG
>CAYRBM010000465.1:0-1643 GCA_964422425.1 uncultured Odoribacter sp. | reverse complement strand
AAAAAATAAAACTATCAAACAAATGTTCATTATATTTGTAACGAACATTTGCTCATAACATGCCAAGACCAAAACGAATACGTAAGATGACGAATCCTCCACATTTCAGAGGATTTAAGCCGCTTGGACTACCTGAAGAGAACCCTCCTGTAGTTTTAAATTACGAAGAATACGAAGCCATCCGCTTAAGCGATTTTGAATTATTTGCTCACCTTGAAGCTTCGCAAATCATGGAAGTTTCGCGCCCTACTTATTCGCGTATTTATGAAAGCGCCAGGCGGAAAATTGCTGAAGCATTTGTACTTGGCAAAGTCATCGTTTTTGAAGGAGGCAAAGTGTTTTTTGATACCGAATGGTACTCGTGCAATAGTTGTAGCTGCAATTTCAACCATCCGGCAAAAGAACAGGAAATTTCCAATTGCACGCTTTGTGGTTCAACTGACATTGTTCAGTTTTCTGAACATACCCGATCAGAATCAATAGAACATATTTGTATTTGCCCGAAATGCGGACATGAAAAAGTACATTCTGCGGGTGCTCCTTGCAGAAATGAGATTTGTCCGGTTTGCAATGGTCGGATGGTTCGAAAAGGGGTGCCGCATCAACATCGAAACAGAAACTGTAATTAATAGAAAAAAAGTATGAAAGTAGCAATCACATCAACAGGAAATAGTCCTGATTCAAAGCTAGACAGCCGCTTTGGCCGTTGTGCTTATTTCGTAATCTACGATACAGAGAATCACGCCACTGAATATATTCCCAACCCGAACAAAGAAAACATTGAAGGTGCAGGACCTGCATCAGTTCAGTTAATTGCATCAAAAGGGGCAGTAAAGGTCGTGTCTGGTGAGTTCGGGGCTAAAGTAAAATCGCTTTTCGACAGTCTTCAGATTCAGTTGGTGGTTCTGAACGACCCTGAAAAGAAGATAAGTGCTATCATTGATTTGCTGAACCACAAAAATTAATCGGTATGCCACGTTTAGACGGAACAGGACCTGAAAAACAAGGCCCTAAAACAGGCCGTGGATTGGGAAAATGTAATGCTGTTTCAAATGAAGAAGCCCTCGAAAAGTTAGGTAAAGGAATGGGCTTACGCCGTAAATCAGGAGGCGGCGAAGGACAAGGGAAACGCCTGAAAAGCGGATTAAAATAGATTAACCAAAATGAAAGGAGGTTATTATGCCAGGTTTAAACAGAAGAGGTCCTCAAGGTGAGGGACCTATGACAGGCAGAAGAATGGGTCGGTGTAATCCCGATAACCAAGGGAAAACCGATGACGAAATTTTACAGAACAGAGACGCAGCTCTGGAAAAAGATCTGGGCAGAGGTTGTGGATTTGGATTTGCACGAGGCCAAGGTAGACTTGGTCGCGGTCTGGGACGGCAAAACCGTTACAGAGGGGGTAATTAAAATCCGGGAGGGGGAAATCTCCCCCTCCTATTTTCAACAAACAAACTAAAAATTAACAATATGAATAAAAAAATTGCTATTCCAATGGAAAACGGCGTCTTATGCGCTCACTTTGGTCATTGTCAACAATTTGCCATAGTAGATGTAGTTGACGGAGTAATTACCGATGTCAGGGAATTGACACCACCAGAACATGTTCCTGGCATTTATCCCCGCTGGGTTGCCAGCTTTGG
>CAYRBM010000464.1:0-1654 GCA_964422425.1 uncultured Odoribacter sp. | reverse complement strand
CGCCGGACCTGCCTCAGTACAGTTTATTGCATCCAATGACGTAAAGAGAGTAATATCTGGCGAATTTGGAATGAAAATTAAATCGTTATTTGTTGAATTAGGCATTAAAGCAAGTATTGAAAAGGACACTACAAAAAAAATTAAAGAAATTATTGAATCAATAAAAAAAGAATAAGTATAATTCTTCAAACCGTAATTATTGAATGTATTAATAAAAAGGAGGTAGTTATGCCAAGATTTAACAGACAACATGGATGCAGGAACGGTCAAGGAAAAGGAAGAAATTTCGGATTGACAGAATTGGAAAGTAATGCTGAGTCAAAAAAAACAGATTGCAACCATCTAAGAGAGAGTTTGCAAATTGGGTTAAGCCGACGTAAAAGATGCTGTTTCAGACAGGATAATTTGAACAGAGGCAGATTTGGTATGAGCCAAAATATATACAACAACAAGTAACAGGACGATAACTTTTGGCCTTATTGTGACAAGAAAATAAATACAATTAGATGAACAATAACAAAGTAATTCCTGATTACAGATGCTTTTTTTGTGCTACAAGAGTATTTGGAGAGTTGATGGAAAAGCTAAATATCCCTGCAGAGGATAAAAGCATATTCACAAGAGAAATGGCAATGCAATACAGTAAAACATGGGATTGTTATTTTTCTCCTGAGTTTTCTCGCTCCCTTCATTTGATGGTCAAAAAATACACCGGCGTAAATGACCCTTATAAAAATGAAAAGAGAGAAAGTAATGACTTTATCTTGTCCAAATATCCTAAATTAAAAGAGAAGGTTATCAACTCCCCCGACCCCTTCAATAAAGCACTTAGACTGGCTATAAGTGGAAACATTATGGATTATGGAGTCAGTAATAGCTTTAATGTAGATCAAACTTTACAAAAAGTTCTTCAATCGGATTTTGCAATAGACAACTCAATCGAATTAAAAGAAAAAATACAGAAAGCAAATACAGTGCTTTACTTAGGAGATAATTGTGGTGAAATTGTTTTCGACAAATTATTTATTGAAACGATTATGCATCCTAATTTGTATTATGCCGTACGGGGTGATGCTATTATAAATGATGCAACATTAGAAGATGCACGCTATATACAAATGGATGAAGTAGCAAATATCATATCAAACGGATACGATGCGCCATCTACAATTGTAGATAAGTGTTCTGATGAATTTGTGGAAATATATGAAAAAGCAGATGTAATTATATCTAAAGGACAAGGAAATCTGGAAGGGTTGCTGGAGCGGTCCGATAAAGAAATATTCTTCCTTTTAATGGTTAAGTGCCATGTAATAGCAGAAAAACTTGGCGTTAAAAAGGGAGATTTTGTAGTAATGAAAAAAAATGGAATAAAATGAAAATAGCTATCGCAAGCGGAAAGGGTGGTACTGGCAAAACATTAGTATCAACCAACCTTTTCTATACACTGATGCAACAAGATTACGAAGTAACATTGGTTGATTGTGATGCCGAAGAACCAAATGCCCAGGCATTCTTCCCTGGCTTCCGGATTAAATCAAAGCGAATTACGCAGCAGGTACCTGTTATAAACACTGATTTATGTACATATTGTGGAAAGTGTTACGATTATTGTAATTACAATGCTATTTTCTTTCTCCGTACAAGAAAAACC
>CAYRBM010000463.1:0-1662 GCA_964422425.1 uncultured Odoribacter sp. | reverse complement strand
GTGCATCTGATATGAGTAATCTCCGCCATCTCCGATTTCATCTCTCTGTAATGGGATAGAATTTCTGAACCGATAACTTCCTGTACGTGTCCGGTTGTTGCTGTTGATTTTTTGAAAAGCAGTTGTGTAATTCAATGCATATTCCGACTTCCCTTTATTAAACTTAGCGAAAAATACATCTCCACCCGCAAGAATATTCAGGGAGTTCATCAAGTCCATACCAATAATACCACCCTTATCATCTCTTGTAACAATATAATTAACAATTTTAGATGCTTCTCCATATCTTATTCCTGCATAATCCGAATATTCAATCCGTCTGATTTGGCGTGGCTGCAAGGTTAGAATCTCTTCTGATGTCGTATTCACTCCATTGATTTGCAACAAAACTTTCCCTCCATCGGAGGATGAAATTGTATTCGTCATCGGATTAATGTTCAGTCCCGAAAGCATCATAGTATTCAATAGTTGCATTCCGTTTGCCGAGTGGTCAAGTTGCAGCTTTGTTGGAAAAACAATCCGTTGATTTATTTTACTGATTGTAGATGAAGCTGAAATGACAATTTCATCAAGCGATAACATCCGTTCACTCAAGAATACATCTATCTCAACTGATTCTAAAAAGTTTTGCAATAAGATTTTTTTAGTTTCAAAGCCCATGTAGGATATTAATAACACATAATCATCGGAAATGAGGTTTGTAAATCCAAACCTTCCAATTGTATCACTCACCGTTCCTTCTATAAATACCGAATCCTGCCTGAACAGAGTAACATTGGCGTATTCAACAGGTTCTTTTGTGCTTTGGTCAAGTATTCTTCCTGTGATATTATTTGATTGCCCAAAGGCATTTAAACTTAGAAACAAGAAGAATACAATGAGATATAATAAATGTTTTTTATTTAAGTCCATACTTGTTTTCTTATAAATGAGATATAGACACAGAATGCCATCTGTGCCATAATCTTGATTAATAAATGATAATAAAAAATCTGCCCTCAGAAGATTTGAAGGCTATAAGAAAACTGAGAAAGGCGTTCTCAGTATAGACTATGCGCGAATTCTAAATGTACGTGCTAATGCACAGCGTATACTTGACATGATTTGTTTATTCTAAATTCGTTGCAAAGATAAGCTTTTATTCTGAAAAAGTAATATCTTCGCACTGAGTTATTTCAAACAATGGAAAAACAAAGCAAACCAAAGCGGTTCGCTCGTTTCTATATCGTTACCCATTGTTATTTTCTTTTTCTTAAAACCTTGTAATTCAACAGGTAAAAATTCAATTTTGTACTTCAGCAAACACAGACGGTGTTCATGTAAAAGGAGCTAATTCTCTGATGATCGTTCTCAAAGGTGGTACTGATTATGATCCAAAGAGTCTTAGTTATGTTTCCAACACAAAACAACTTCCCGAGCGCATAAACAGACAAGTCACAAATGCTTTGACAAAAAGTTTTGAGACACTTAAGGATGCGCATACTTCAGACTATAAGAGCCTTTTTGACCGCGTAAAGTTTGAAATCACGAATGTATCAAATGCAGTTCCTACCAATCAATTGATTAATTCTTATAACAGCCTATTCAATACTAATTTATTTTTGGAACAATTATATTTCCATTACGGACGTTATCTGATGATTAGCTGTTCGCGAGGTGTTG
>CAYRBM010000462.1:0-1664 GCA_964422425.1 uncultured Odoribacter sp. | reverse complement strand
TTCAACCATTATAACTTTGTCGGGTTTTTGGAACGCTAATATTGCCATAATAATACTGAGTATTTGATTATTTAGAATACAACTCTACGATAAGTTGTTCTTTAATATTTTCAGGAATCTCTGTTCTTTCCGGACGGTTAAGAAATTTACCAACCAGTTGAGCATTATCCCATTCCAACCAAGCAAATTTGTTGTATCGGCGTGAATTCAACGAACTTGTAATTGCTTCAAGAGATTTTGATTTTTCCCTTACACCAACAACGTCACCTGGACGCAAATGGAAGGAAGGTATATTTACAACTTCTCCGTTAACAACAATGTGCTTGTGCGAAACCAACTGACGAGCAGCAGCACGGGTCGGAGCAATGCCCAAACGGAATACTACATTGTCTAAACGGGCTTCGAGCAGTTGCAACAAAACTTCACCGGTAACACCTTTTGAAGCTTGTGCTTTCTTAAACAGATTCGAGAACTGACGTTCCAATACACCATACATGTATTTGGCTTTCTGTTTTTCTCTCAACTGTAAACCATATTCAGATTTTTTACGGCGACGACTTGCCAAACCGTGAAATCCTGGTGGATAATTTTTCTTTTCAAGTACTTTATCAGGTCCGAAAATTGCTTCGCCAAATTTACGGGCGATCTTCGATTGAGGTCCTCTATATCTTGCCATTACTGTCTGATTTAATTAAATTATACACGTCTTCTTTTTGCAGGACGACATCCATTGTGTGGTAGCGGAGTTACGTCAACAATTTCACTAACCTGAATGCCAACACTGCTGATGGCACGAATAGCAGATTCACGACCATTACCTGGACCTTTCACATAAACTTTCACCTTCCTGAGTCCAAGATCATAAGCAGTCTTGGCACATTCTTCTGATGCAACCTGAGCTGCATAGGGAGTATTCTTTTTTGAGCCCCTGAAACCTTTTTTACCGGCTGACGACCATGAAATAATTTCTCCATTGTTATTGGTCAACGACACAATAATGTTATTGAATGAAGAATGAATGTGTGCCTGTCCGATAGCTTCAACGACAACAACTCGTTTTTTAGTAGAACCAGTCTTTTTTGCCATAATTCAAATATCAATTATTTAGTGGCTTTTTTCTTATTAGCAACAGTTTTCCTTTTACCTTTACGTGTACGGGCATTATTTTTAGTGCTTTGGCCACGAACTGGTAAACCAATACGATGACGAATACCACGGTAGCAACCGATATCCATCAAACGTTTAATATTCATCTGAGTTTCAGAGCGCAATTCGCCTTCAACCTTAATACTTCCACTGATAGCGGCACGGATGGCAGCCAATTGATCGTCTGTCCAATCCTGAACTTTAATGTTTTTGTCAATGCCGGCTTTATCGAGAAGGGTTTTTGAAAGATTACGGCCAATACCATAAATATAGGTCAAAGCAATCTCTCCTCTCTTATTGTTAGGGATGTCAACACCACTTATACGAGCCATAAATAAATTTTTTTACAAAGTTAATTAATTATCCCTGACGTTGTTTGTACTTGGGATTCTTTTTGTTAATAACGTATAAGCGTCCTTTACGGCGAACGATTTTACAATCGTCGGTACGCTTTTTTACTGATGCTCTTACTTTCATGATAATTAATTATATGCCCCCCGACCCCCTGAAGGGGGAGT
>CAYRBM010000461.1:0-1672 GCA_964422425.1 uncultured Odoribacter sp. | reverse complement strand
GGCAATCCCTGTTCTGTTCAAATCAAAATCATCCGGCACAATCTCTTTTTTTGAGTCGATGATCAAGGTTTTGTTCAGGTAAGAAATCAGTGGATCAAGACCTGAACTTCGCCCATGAAAAAAGCTTTCGAGTACCGCAAAATTTGCTTTCAGTATTTCTGGAGAAAGATTGCTGCCCATTTCTGCCGGAAATGCGTATTCACTGAAAAGAGCTGCCACCAAAGCGCCCGAACTTCCCACCCCATATTGTTGCGGAATAGTTGACCCGAAATACAATCCCCGGTTCAAATCAGACTCAAACCGATCCAAATCGAACGGAAAATGCAAATTAAGCTCCGGGCCTTTCGCTTTTAGGTGATCAAAAAAATGCCTTATTGAGGCAGTACTCTCTGCATGTTTCCCCTCGGTATCGAAGGCAAGCCGACCTCCAAATTTTGCAAATGGTAAAGCCAATGCCATGGCACCATACATCAAACCATATTCGCCAAAAAGCAAAAGCTTCGAGTTAAAAGTAGTTCCAAATTCCATACTCTAAATTTTTGTTGCGGGTTGCAAGATGCGAGTTGCGGGTTTTCTAAACCCGTAACATGGAACCCGCAACTCTTATCAATTTGTTAGTTTCTCCGGTCCACTGCCGATGCAATCGTCAATCCAATTTCCGTCCTCGCAAAACTGGAGTAGTTCGCGGTCGATAAAAGCCTTCACATCCAATTCATTCTCCTGAAAATAAAGCAGATGAATATTGGGTCCGGCGTCGATTGTAAAACAAACCGGTATCTGTGTTTTTTCGCAGAAGCGGCGAATCCGATTCATAATTTCCAGACTATTCGGCTTCAGCAGGATAAACGAAGGGTTCGATGTCATCATCATCGCATGCAGGCTCAAAGCCTCCGCTTCAACAACCTGTATAAATTTTTTCTGATCGCCCGAAATCAGCGCAAGGTAAAGCTCGTTCACGTTTTCGGTGGCCTGTGCAATGCGCGATCGCTGGTAAATGTGTTGCTCCATGAGTTGATGTCCGGCCGAACTCGATACTTCTTTTTTCCCCGAATCGACCAATAGAATAGCATCGCGCAAACCTTGAAAAACCGGACTGACACCATCAGTTAACCTGATTGCAAAATCGTCGCTACTCGATTCAAAAAGCTGGGTTCGTCCCCATATCGAAAACCCTGAATATACCGAACGGCAAGCACTTCCGCTGCCCATTCGCGCCAGTTCTGATGCCTCTTTCCAAAATTCGACAGTTTCAATCGGCTTTCCGGCGAATGAAAAATCAAGCTCAGTTAAACACAAAGCCAGCGCGCCAAACGACGAGGCCGACGAAGCAATTCCGGCCGAATGCGGAAAGCTGTTTTTGCTGTAAATCGCGAAATTGTATTTGCTTATCCAGGGTAATTTGCCCAAAACGTATTCGAGGTACTTTTCAATTCGTCCGCCAAACGAGCTTTTCTGTTCATCAAAATAAAAAGCAACTTTTTGGTTGCCGTCTTTATGCAATTCTATCGAAGTCTCGGTAAATGCATTCTGCAGCGCAAAGCTCAGCGACGGGTTCATCGGCTTCTGAAAATCGCGCTTGCCCCAGTATTTCACCAGCGCAATGTTCGACGGACACCTCCAGGCGCTTCGGTGAATGTGTTTTGAATTTCCGGACATGATTATTGCCGTTTTA
>CAYRBM010000460.1:0-1677 GCA_964422425.1 uncultured Odoribacter sp. | reverse complement strand
CCCTGGCGGACCGTTTGTTGATAAGCTGGCCAAAGAAGGCAATCCGGATGCCTTTAAATTCTCGAAACCTCGCATCCCTAACTTCGATTACAGTTTCAGCGGACTAAAAACCAGTTTTCTGTATTTCCTTCGCGATCAACTGAAGGAAAACGAAAACTTCATTGAAGAACACAAAGCCGATTTGTGTGCATCGCTGCAAAAAACAATCATTGATATTTTGCTCGACAAGCTGATAAAAGCCGCCAAAGAAAACAGGATTCGTGAAATTGCTGTAGCTGGTGGTGTTTCGGCCAACTCCGGACTACGAAACGCCTTGATTGAAACAGCGGCAAAACGCCACTGGAAAATGCACATCCCTAAATTCGCGTTTACTACCGATAATGCGGCCATGATTGCCATCTCGGGATATTTCAAATACCAAAAAGGAGAATTCATTGGCATGGATGCTGTTCCGTTTGCGAGGATGGACATCAAAGCGTAATGAATTATAAATTTTGAGTTATGTGTTTTCTGCTATTTGTAAACTCATAACTTATCATTCTAAACTTATAATTTCTTCAGCATCCACAAACCACACCCAAAATGTTTGGAGTTGCCCATCGGGGCTTTCAGATATTCAAACCCGAATTTGGCGTAAATTTTCAGGGCAAAATGCAGCTCGTCCAGTGTTTCTAGGTAGACTTGCTGAAAACCCTTTTCTCTGGCCGTTTCCAGACATTTTTCAATCAGTGTACGTCCCAACCCAATGCCCCGGGCTTCGGGCAAAAGATACATTTTAACCAGCTCACAGGTATCTTCAGGCAATCCTTCAGTGGGGAAGATTCCACCTCCGCCAATTATCTTTCCGTTTGCTTCGGCAACAAAATAAGCTGACTTCGGAGCCCGAAACAATTCGAACAAAGCATCAGTAGTTGAATCGTAATAAACTGTGCCGGGATTGGCAGCTCCAAACTCGGTAAGTGTGTTCCGGATGATTAATGCCAAAGCAGCATTATCGTCTGGCTTGATCGGACGGATGGTAATTTCAGTTAAGGTTGGCATGAATTTATATTTGGAATTTACGTCCAAATCTATCAATTTATTCCTTTCCACCATTGCTTCTGAATTCCATAATCGTCCAGATTGACCGCTTCGCCAATCATTGGGTGAATAATCGGCACTTTCAGCCGGAATGCTTCTTTCGTTGCACGTTCAATTGGTTCGTCCCAGGCGTGAAGCGCAAGCGCAAACTTACCCCAGTGAACCGGCATAAATATTTTGGCTTTTAAATCAATAGAAGCCTGAACCGTTTGCTCGGGCATCATGTGAATGTATTTCCACGATTTGTTGTACTGCCCACATTCCAGCAAAGCTAGGTCAAAAGGACCATATTCAGCACCAATTTTTGCAAAATGGGTGTCGTAACCCGAATCGCCGCCAATAAAAATCTTTTTTGTGGGCGTCTGCAACACAAACGAACACCAAATGGATTGATTCCGTTTGAACCCACGCCCTGAAAAATGTCGTGCAGGAGTGGCTGTTACCTGAAATCCGGAATCGGGTACTGCCGAATCATTCCAATCCAGTTCATTAATCATTTTAGGATCAAAACCCCAGTACTCCAAATGAGAAGCCGTTCCCAATCCTGTGATTATTTTGCCAACTTTTGCCTTTAATTTCAACACTGTTTTATAGTCC
>CAYRBM010000459.1:0-1677 GCA_964422425.1 uncultured Odoribacter sp. | reverse complement strand
CATAAAAAGCGGCACGACAATCCTATTCCGGTTTTTGGCGGTGAAAAGGAATCGCCCATTAAATACCTGGTTTTTATTTCGAAAGAAAACCGCACATACGACGAGGTTTTTGGTCAGGTTAAAAAAGGGAAAGGCGATCCCACAATTGCCCGCTACGGGCACCATGCTTCGTTTACAAACCGGAATAAATCAGCAGTAATCAGCCAGGCTACAGTTATGCCGAATCATTTAAAGCTGGCTTCCGAATTTGCAATCTCCGATAATTTCTATGTCGATTCTGATGTGTCAGCCGACGGACACCGCTGGCTGGTGAATACTTATCCGAACGAATGGGTTGAGTCAACAGTACCGGCCAGTTATGGCGGAAACCGATCGTACAGCGAAAAGTCGAAAGCTCCCGGAAGTCTTGGCATGAATGGCTCGGCAGGAGCGATCTATCCGGAAGATTATAACGAAGCTGGTTCGATGTGGGATCATCTGGAACGCAACAATGTTGAATTCTATAATTTCGGTTTCGGAACAATGTTTGAACCTGCGTTTTACGACGATTCGTTTAAATATACCGGGATCAAGCATTACGTGAATTTTCCGGTTCCCCGCCCAATGTTTAGCCGGACTTCAAGAACTTATCCGACATATAATACTGCCATTCCCGACCAGTTCCGTATTCATCAGTTTATCGAAGAGTTTGATGAAAAATGGATAAAGCCCGGTAAAGAAATGCCATCGATTATTACGGTGATCATTCCAAACGACCATGGTGCCAGCGAACGCCCCGAGGCTGGTTATCCATTCAGGGAAAGCTATATGGCTGATAACGATTTGGCTGTTGGCCGTATTGTTGAATATTTATCGCATACGCCTTTTTGGAAAAATATGGCCATTGTAATTACTGAAGATGATGCTCAAAACGGCATCGACCATGTTGATGCGCACCGAAGCATTCTTATGGTTATTTCGCCATATTCCAAACGCGACCATGTTTCGCATTGTCACTACAGCTTTGGGAGTATTTTTAAAACCTTCTGGAATGTTTTGGGGCTACCGTATCTGAATCAGTATGATGCTGCTGCCAATGATTTTGCTGATTTCTTCACGGCAACTCCGGACTATAAACCTTACACCGCAGTGCCTGTTGACGCACGCATATTTGATCCGAAGAAAGCGTTGACTCCGCTCGACGAAAAATTTGACTGGGAGGCAGTAAAAGAATCTCCACTAATTGATGATGTTGAGGATATGCAGGAAGATCAAAAAGAAAAACCTGAATACCGTCTCGATGACCAAAAACGGAAATAAATGCTGGCAGTATTATAATTTCTTTTCTCCATCGCGTAAGGGCGGAGTGAGGGCATCGCGTTTGCAAATGGCCAGCGCAAAGAATTCGCGTAGTTTTTTGGTATTTGATTGAGTAATTTTTACATCGTATCCGTCTTTCCCAAGGTAAAAACGGTACAGAACCTTTTCGGCATTGGCAATCGGTACCCAAAGATTCTGTGGAATTTTAAACAGTCGGTTCATCATCTGATCAGTGCCACCGACAATGACGGTTCGCGATTCATTTTCTGTTTTCTCGTTGCTTTTCTCCTTGGTTTCAGTTGTTGAAGACGCTGACGTTGAAACAAATTCCTTGTAAGTGTATTTATCCGAACTGAGCCTGATCTTTTCATCGTCGAG
>CAYRBM010000458.1:0-1678 GCA_964422425.1 uncultured Odoribacter sp. | reverse complement strand
CGAGATCTTTTTTACCGTATTTTCATTGACACAGCCTTCAGATGATTCGCTGCTGCAGTTGGGTTAGTTTTCCGACTAATTGCCTGATTTCTTCAACAAGGCCCGGGTCTTTTTTGCGGATCAGGCTGGAAATCCGGTTAAAATTGGTACAGTAGGTTTTCAACAAGTGGAAATAATCAATCTCTTCCTGCGTTAATACCGGAATCGCTTTTACCTCTCCATGTATGGCTTGCCTGCGGCAATATTCTGATAGCTTAAGTCCGCATTTTTTGGCTAACTGCTGGATGATTTTCTTTTCACCGGTAGTGCACCTAAGTATAATTATCTTGGTCTTATTCACTTTTCCTGTTTTCTTTCCGGTTAAACATTTTATCAATTAGCGCAAGCGGAGCAAGACAGTTTGTATATACAAACTGACATCTTGCATTGCTCTTTTGCAGACGATCCCATATTATTTGCTTCAACTCTTTATCAAAAATCTTCTCAAAAAATTGCTTTTTATAATAGTATCTTGCATTCCCCTCTTTCATGAGATTCCCTTCCCCTCTTTCGACTTCCTTTTTCAATCAAAAAGACAGGAAAAACCGTTTAAAATTCTTCCCGTCTTTTATGACTTTTCAATTCTGAAAACTGGAAAGTTTAACTCACTTTTTGCCTTGCACCTTGTCTTTTTCCTTCCTGATTTTCCTGCTTGGCCGTTTCGGATTGAACTTGTTTTTCCTGCTTGAAATCAGAAAACCCAATTCTTCTGGAAGCTGCATCCACCTGAAGCGCGGCAGAAAATTTCCTTTCATCCTTTCCGGTCATACCATCCACTGTTACTTTCTTTCCAGCTGCCAGGTTTTCCTTTTGATCTGCGGATAAGGTCGCTCCCTTGATCTTTTCCGGCACCTGGATCATTTTAGTCCGAAGCGGAATCAGCTCGTTGGTTTTGGAATCAATGCTCAGATAGTAGTTATCCTTCTTTCCATCGCGTCCGGTCAGTTCCACCGTTTTGCCCAGGTTTTTGTCATTGAGCAACGCTCCCTTTTCTTCCTTGGAAAACTTATGCCCCATATACTCATCCGGGATATTCAATCGTTGGATGGGGTGAACCTTAATCCCGACCGATCCATCCTCATTGCTTTGCAAACGGATCTTGGCCGGAATCCTGTAATCCTCTCCATTGATCTTTGCATTGACCGTGTAGAGTTTGTCCGAACGGAAGCCGTTCAGGAAATCGGTCATTTCCTGTTTTTCCATTTTCTGGATCAGATCGCGGTTAATACCTACTTTTTCGAGCTTGTCAAACGGAATCTGGTCCATGCTCATGCGTGTGTTCTGTTGTTCCATGATTTTTAATTTTTAAAAGGTTAATCAACTTCAAATACATGTTTCTCCCTGCGGTTCAGTTCAACCAAACCACGAAGGATTTTATACTTTTCTTCAGGGTTGCGGATGGCATCCAGCCGGAATATCGGAGTCGTTTTATCGGAGGTATAAATGATCAGGTTACCCAGTCCAAACATTCGATAAATGAAAGGCCTTTCTATTCGGTAGTCCTTGATGCGGTAATTTTCTATAAACTCGTGCTTTCTGCGGAATATTCCTGAATAATGGCGAAGCTCTTCGGCATCGATTTCATAGCGGATGCAGTACACCCGAAGGACTTGATAAGCCAGGTTCAGAAAAACAAATG
>CAYRBM010000457.1:0-1700 GCA_964422425.1 uncultured Odoribacter sp. | reverse complement strand
GTGGTGTACCATTTGACACCGATAAATTAGATAAAAATAAATGGGTACAACCAAGTGGTGGTTGGTACTATCATATTGACTGCTGGAATGAGAAGAAAATCCCTGGAAGTGTTAAGCCAGATACAAAAAATACTCAAGATGAATTTGAAACATATCGGCAGAATATTTTTATTTTTGTCGAAAGAGATTTGAAAGGAATTTGTGATTATGCACGGATAACTCAACAAATGAGACAATATAAGCTTAAAAATAAAGATTGGACTTATAAGGGTATGTTTCTTGCATTAAAATGGTTTTATGAAGTTAAGAAGAATGACTGGAATAAAGCTAATGGTGCCTTAGGTATTCTTCCTTATATCTATTATGAAGGTACAGAATATTGGCGCGAACAAGAACGTAGAAATAGAGGAATCACAACTGCTATTGTACAACAAATGAAAGAACGTGCCGAGAAAGAGCCGATTGTTATTGTTCGAAAGAAAAAAGAAAAACCAAAAGCGAGTTTTAGATTAGAAGATGTGGAGGACGATGAATGATTGACAAAAACAGTATTTTACAAATACTTGGTTCTTTAATGAAACACCCACAGTTTCTAAGCGAAACGGATAAGTATATGTTGACTCCGATAGACTTTAGAACGAAGTTTGATAAGTATTTATTTATCGCTATTGAGGGACTTTATAAGAATGGTGCGACAAGTATTTCTCCCATTGATATTGATAACTATTTTGATACCAATGAGAGCGCAAAAATAACCTTTGAAAAAAATAATGGAATTGAGTATTTACAAGATGCCGAATATGTGTCTGATGTAAGTAATTTTCCATATTATTATAAGAGGTTAAAGAAATTTAATCTGCTTGATGATTTGAAAAAGCAAGGTATTGAGACCTCTCAATTCTATAATGAAAATCTTACCGACCCAAATGCTGTTGATATAAACCAAAACTTCGAAAAATTGGAAATAAGTGATATCTTAGATGAAATTAAAAAACGAGTATTACAGGTAGAAAGTACCTTTCTAAGAAACGATGTAAGTGAAAGTCAGACAGCTTATTCTGGCATGGCAGATTTACTTGAAGATTTAGGTAGTGGCGCCGATATTGGTAAACCGATTCAAGGAACAATCTTAAATGAAGTTGTAGCTGGCGCGCGAAAGGGTGCATTTTATATCCGTTCTGGCTCAAGTGGTGTATCCAAAACTCGTCAGGCAGTTGGAGATGCCTGTTATTTGGCTTATCCTTTCAGATATGATGATACAGTTGATAGTTGGGTACAAGAAGGATATAATGAGAAAGTTTTAGTTATTGCAACAGAACAAGATTTTAAGGAAATAAGAAAAATGATTTTGGCCTATCTAACTGGTATGAATGAATCGAAGTTTAGATATGGTCAATTCTCTAATAAAGAAAAATTAATTATCAAACAAGCACTTTGGGTTATGAAAGAATATGAGGACAATTTTATTATTGTCCGTATGCCAAACCCAACGATTGAATTAGTTAAGAATATTGTTAGTCGCTTTTATAATCCAGGAACATATTCTGTTTCATGGGATGGCAGGGATAGTAATGGAAACAAATGTAGTACAGGTATTTATTTTTATCGAATGACCTCATCTGCTTATTCGCAAACCCGGAAAATGATGATTATGAAATAAACATCTTTTTAAAACGAATAATTACTCAGGCAGATAGAAC
>CAYRBM010000456.1:0-1702 GCA_964422425.1 uncultured Odoribacter sp. | reverse complement strand
CGCTTTAGGATCAACAGGATAAAAACAAATCTTAAAAGAAAATAGATAAGAAAATGCAAAAAATAATCAGCAAATACTTCGACGAATTCTCGACCATGAATGAAGCATCGCACAATGCCGTGCTTGAAATTGCCAGTCGCGAAGGCATCGAAATGAATAAAATCATTGTGGCCACCTCTTTTTGCTTCGACGAGCTAAACCATCAGCCGGCCAAAATGAATTTGCCTTCACCGCAAGGAACATTTATTATGGGAGGTCTCGCAGGCTATCCATTCGTGGGAGATATTGGTCTCACTGCGTTTGCCGATCATATTCCCGACGGAGGTGCAGCTTTATTCATTTTTGGTTCGCACATTGGCATTTCGCGCGCCGGCGAAGTAGGTAAAATCAAACGTGTTGGCCAGCATCGCCACACGAATACCTGCGGCGCATTGATGATGGTTCAGAACCATGTTTTATCCGAATCGATACACGAGATTGATCCGGCTGATTATTCAGCATTTCAGCCCGAATTTCTGGCACTCCGGTTGTTACCCATGGCCCAGGAAATACGAAAAGCTGAAGTACCGATCCTGAAAACCACGCATTTGGTGTACGACGAAATTGAAAATGAAATACTAAAGCTGATCATCAATAACAAGAGGCTTCAAACTGATTTTCCGGTTTACATTTTGGGTGGAATCGTAATCAACACCGACGAATCGCTGCCAAACTATTTCTCGCAAAAGGTTTTTCGCAGGGTGAGATAGCAATTTATTTCTGGCGTGTAGTCGTATAATTTACAAGCTCGATCAACGCGGTTCGCGATTCACTTTCAGGGAATTCCATAATTCCGTCGATAGCTTTCTCACGGAATTCGTTCATAACCTTGGAGGCGTATTCCAAACCACCACGACTGACAACTAAATCAACCAGCTCTTTTACCTTCGCCTGATTTTTGTTTTTCTTCTTGATCAGGTTCAGGATTCGGCTTCTTTCTCCTGATTCACAATTATTAAGGATATAAAGGAGTGGCAATGTAATCTTCTTTTCCTTGATGTCGTTTCCGGTGGGCTTACCTAAAATACCCTTACTTTGATAATCGAAAATATCATCTTTTATCTGGAAAGCTATTCCGGCATCGAGCCCTATCTGGAACATCCGTTCAACCACTTCGTCGTCTTTGGTCACCGAAGCCGCACCCATGGCCATACTTGTTGCTATCAGCGAAGCTGTTTTTTTCCGGATAATTTCGTAATACGTTTCATTATCGATATCCAGCTTCCGGCTTTTACGCATTTGCAGAATTTCACCTTCGCTCATGTCTTTTACTGCTCTCGAAATCAAATGCAAAAAGCGGTATTCTTTATGATCGAGAGTATTGAGCATTCCGCGGGCCAGGATGAAATCGCCCACCAAAACAGCAATTTTATTTTTCCAGAGTGCATTAATTGAAAAACTTCCGCGCCGTTCGTACGATTCATCAACCACATCGTCGTGGAGCAAAGTGGCTGTGTGCAAGAGTTCAATGGAAGAAGCTGCCAGATTTGTAGTTTCGTTAAACTGGCCACACATCTTGGCCGAAAGAAATACAAACATGGGGCGCATTTGCTTCCCCTTTTTTCGCAGAATGTACTTAATTATAATCTGCAGCAAAGGAATATCACTTTTAATGGCTTCTTTGAAGTAAGCTTCGAAACTTTTAAGTTCTTCCTTTATCGGC
>CAYRBM010000455.1:0-1711 GCA_964422425.1 uncultured Odoribacter sp. | reverse complement strand
GGTTTTGAAAATTCTGATAAATACCGGATTTTTTTGTCTGAATCTGCACCTGCGACAACACCGAATTGCTTCTCGCGGCAAACGAAAATCCCTGAAAATGAACAATGGTTTCAGCAGGTTTCTCAACAAGGTAAAACCGCTCCAACGTCCCGTCAACCATCAATTCCAGAAGACTCTGCCTCCGATTCAAAACCTCAACTTCAAAGCTTTTATCCTGAATTTCAATTTTCAATTTTTCTTGAATCCTGAACGAAACCGGAATGATTGTCTGCTTAACTTCAACCTGAATTTGCGAAAGTTGTCGCCAGTAGCCCAGCTGATTCCAAACGGAGTTTCCAGCGCGTTCGGGCTTCAAAAAATGATGCGCCACAAAAGCAAGGACGAGTTTATTTTGGTCAATTCGCTCTTTTCGCTCCTGAATCCGGCGATTGATTTCGCCCAGATTTGTGTCGATGTATTTGGTGTAAACCTGATTGTTACGGAATGTTTCGCTTCCGGCCAGTTCGGCCAAAAACGGCAAATTGGTTTTAATTCCTGAAAGCGTTGTCTCCTGCAAAACCTCCTGAAAGCGGGAAATCGCTTCTTCCCGGCTGTCTCCTGAAACCACAATTTTAGCCAGCAACGAATCGTATCCGGCCGAAACGGTCAATCCTTCGTGTGCAAAAGTTTCCACGCGCAAATAGTTGTACTCGGGGGTTCGGAACAAATCCAACTTCCCTGCCGACGGCTGAAACTGATGTTCGGCATCCTCGGCGCACAAACGTCCTTCAATGGCATGACCGATGATCTGAATTTGCTCCTGTTTCATAGCCAAAGGATTTCCGGAGGCAACTGCTAATTGCATCGAAACCAAATCAACTCCGGTAATCATTTCGGTAACCGGATGCTCCACCTGGATGCGGGTGTTCATTTCCAAAAAATAGAACTGTCCGTTTTCGTCGAGCAAAAACTCGATGGTCCCGGCATTTCGGTAATTCATCGAACGGGCAATTTGCACGGCCGTTGAAGTCAGTTTTTTCCGAAGTTCAGCGTTCACTGATGGCGATGGCGCCTCTTCAATAATCTTCTGAAAGCGGCGCTGCACCGAGCATTCCCGCTCAAAAAAGTGAAGCACATTTCCAAAATTGTCGGCCATCAACTGCACCTCGATGTGCCTTGCGCGAGGCAAATATTTCTCGACAAACAAGTCTCCGTTTCCAAAGTATTCCACTGCCTGCCGTTCGGCTTTTTGAAGCGCCGGAAGCAATTTTTCTTCGGTCTGGCAAATCAGCATTCCCTTTCCGCCACCACCGCCAGAAGCTTTCACCATCACCGGAAACTCCATGTCTGAAGCGTGTTTCAGCAATTCATCTTTCGATCCGCGGAACGATTTCAGGATGGGAATTTGCAGCGATTCGACATAGGCCAGCGCGCGGTTTTTCTCGCCCATTAGGCGAATATTTTCAGGAGTTGGCCCTACAAAAACCAACCCAGCATCAGCCACTTTTTGCGCAAATCCGGCATTCTCCGACAAAAAACCATAGCCCGGATGAATGGCATCAACACTCGAATTCAGCGCTATTTGTATGATTTTGTCCTGATTCAGGTACGTTTCGGCGAGCGATTTTCCGGGAAGCAAAACTGCCTCATCGGCCAGCGAAACGTGCAGCGAATCAACATCGTCGGCAGCATAAACAGCCACCGAACAGATGCCGTTTTTCTGCGCCGCACG
>CAYRBM010000454.1:0-1711 GCA_964422425.1 uncultured Odoribacter sp. | reverse complement strand
CGTGCGGCGCAGAAAAACGGCATCTGTTCGGTGGCTGTTTATGCTGCCGACGATGCCGATTCGATGCACGTTTCGCTGGCCGATGAGGCGGTTTTGCTTCCCGGGAAATCGCTCGCCGAAACCTACCTGAATCAGGACAAAATCATACAAATCGCGCTGGATTTGGGTGTCGATGCCATTCATCCGGGCTATGGTTTTTTGTCGGAAAATGCCGGATTTGCGCAAAAAGTGGCTGATGCCGGGTTGGTTTTTGTGGGGCCAACTCCTGAAAACATTCGCCTGATGGGCGAGAAAAACCGCGCGCTGGCTTATGTCGAATCACTGAAAATACCCATCCTGAAATCGTTCCGCGGATCGAAAGATGAATTGCTGAAACACGCTTCGGTCATGGAGTTTCCGGTGATGGTGAAAGCTTCGGGTGGCGGCGGAGGAAAGGGAATGCTGATTTGTCAGACCGAAGAAGAATTGCTTCCGGCGCTTCAAAAAGCCGAACGGCAGGCAATGGAATACTTTGCAAACGGAGATTTGTTTGTCGAGAAATATTTACCACGGGCGAGGCACATCGAGGTTCAGTTAATGGCCGACAATTTTGGGAATGTACTTCACTTTTTTGAGCGTGAATGCTCAGTGCAGCGGCGCTTTCAGAAGATTATCGAGGAAGCGCCATCGCCATCAGTGAGCGCCGGACTTCGGGAAAAACTGACTTCGACAGCCGTGCAAATTGCCCGTTCGATGAATTACCGAAATGCCGGGACGATAGAGTTTTTGCTCGACGAAAACGATCATTTTTATTTTCTGGAGATGAACACCCGCATACAGGTGGAGCATCCGGTTACTGAACTAATTACCGGAACCGATTTGGTTTCGATGCAATTAGCGGTTGCCTCCGGAAATCCTTTGGCGATGAAACAGGAGCAAATTCAGATCAATGGTCATGCCATTGAAGGACGATTGTGTGCCGAGGATGCCGAACATCAGTTTCAGCCGTCGGCCGGAATGTTGGATTTGTTCCAAACTCGCGATCGCCAGTATTTAAGGGTAGAGACTTTTGTGCACGAAGGATTGACCGTTTCGGCCGGATACGATTCGTTGCTGGCCAAAATTGTGGTTTCAGGAGCCAACCGGAAAGAAGCGATTTCCCGCTTTCAGGAGGTTTTGCAGGAAACTACGCTTTCAGGAATTAAAACCAATTTGCCGTTTTT
Organism: uncultured Odoribacter sp.; assembly: GCA_964422425.1. Classification (GTDB taxonomy): domain Bacteria; phylum Bacteroidota; class Bacteroidia; order Bacteroidales; family Prolixibacteraceae; genus Aquipluma. Next base: position 509 of record CAYRBM010000454.1, on the reverse strand, counting down.
GGCCGAGCTGGCCGGAAGCGAAACATTCCGCAACAATCAGATTTACACCAAATACATCGACGAAAATCTGGACGAAATCAACCTCCGGATTCAGGAGCGAAAACAGCAAATTGACCGAAATAAAATCGTCCTTGCTTTTGTGGCGCACCATTTTTTCAAGCCTGAACGCGCCGGAAGTTCCGTTTGGAATCAGTTGGGCTACTGGCGACAGCTTTCACAGATTCAGGTTGAAATTGAGCAAAAAATCATTCTGCTTTCGTTCAGGATTCTGGAGAAATTGAAAATTGAAATTCAGGATAAAAGGTTTGAAGTTGAAGTCTTAAATCGGGTGCAGAATCTTCTGGAATTAATGGTGGACGGGACATTGGAGCGGTTTCATATTGTTGAAAAAGCTACCGAAACCATCGTTCATTTTCAGGGGTTTTCGTTTGCCGCGAGAAGTAATTCGGTATTATCGCAGGTGCAGATTCAGACAAAAAAATCCGGTATTTATCAGAATTTTCAAAACC
>CAYRBM010000453.1:0-1713 GCA_964422425.1 uncultured Odoribacter sp. | reverse complement strand
TTCAGTGTTCTGAAGTTGGTTGACAATTCAACTTTAATGTTATAGAAATTCGTTCCGGGATCCTGTTCCCATTTGGTAATTGTCCCGATCATCAGACCTTCAGGAAAAATGCTTGAATAACCACTAGTAACAACCGTATCGCCAACGTTGACCATGATGTGAAACGGGATTTCTTTCAGGTCGGCTGTGTTCGAATGCTCGCCATCCCATACCAATGCGCCGAAATAGTTGTTTTTCGTGATTTTGGCCGGAATACTTAACCGTTTGTTCAGTAGTGAAAGTCCGGTTGAATAATTGGGCGAAACATTGGTAATTACACCAACAACGCCGTCGGCCGAGATTATTCCCATGTCAGGTTTTATACCTTGCCGCGAACCTTTGTTCAGGGTAATGTAGTTGAATTGCTTGTTTACCGAGTTGCTGATCACTTTAGCTGAAGTAAAGTAATAAGCCGGGGCATCAACTGTATCGGGTCGGTTAACCGGATATTTTTCCTGAAGCGCGATCCTCATTTGCAACTGCTTGCGCAAGGCTGCATTTTCGGCTGCCAACCGGGCATTAGTCCGGCTCAGGCTGAAATAATCGTCGAAGTGGCTGAACCGTTCGTAAATGGTTCCAACCACATCGTTGCTCGAATTAATAAATGTAACCCGTTGATAATTGTTATAGCTGACCATCAGGGAAAACGAAACAACCTCGAGGGCCAGAAACATCATTACAAAATAATTTCGTAGTAAGAAACGAAATAAACTTCTCATTAGCCGGAAGGTTTACCCTTCCCTTTTCAGGTATTATCTGATCAGGAAAGAGAATTTATTTACATTCTTAAGTGCGATACCTGTTCCGCGGGCTACTGCACGCAGCGGATCTTCAGCCACATGGAACTGGATGTTGATTTTATCGGTGAAGCGTTTGGCCAAACCACGCAATAAAGCACCACCACCTGCCAGCCATATTCCGCGGGCTACAATGTCGGCGTACAACTCTGGCGGAGTTTGTTCCAACGCGCTTAGGATAGCGGTTTCAATTTTATTAATTGATTTTTCCAGACAGTGTGAGATTTCCTGGTACGAAACAGGCACTTCAATTGGAAGAGCCGTCATTTGGTTTGGTCCCTGAATAACGTAGTCAGCCGGTGGATTATCAAGCTGCGATAAAGCCGATCCAACATTGATTTTAATTTCTTCAGCTGTACGTTCACCAATTTTGATGTTGTGCTGATGGCGCATGTATTCCATAATGTCGGCAGTTAAATCGTCGCCGGCAATACGGATCGATTTGTTGGTAACCAAACCACCCAGCGAGATTACTGCAATCTCGGTTGTTCCACCACCGATGTCAACAACCATGTTGCCTTCAGGAGCTTCAACGTCGAGCCCAATACCAATAGCAGCAGCCATTGGTTCGTAAATCATATAAACGTCGCGGCCTCCGGCGTGCTCCGAGGAGTCGCGTACCGCACGGATTTCAACTTCGGTCGATCCGGATGGGATACAAACCACCATGCGGAGCGAAGGCGCAAAAAAACGTGATTTGGGATTCATCATCCTGATCATTCCCCTGATCATTTGCTCTGCCGCGTTAAAGTCGGCAATTACACCGTCGCTTAAGGGGCGGATCGTTTTTAGGTTCGAGTGAGTTTTTCCCTGCATCTGACGGGCTTTCTCACCAATAGCAACTAATTTCTCGGTTTTTAGGTCGATGGTCACGATC
>CAYRBM010000452.1:0-1718 GCA_964422425.1 uncultured Odoribacter sp. | reverse complement strand
TTTTTTCACAAATAACCCCTAACGACCGAGGCTATGGGCACGGGCGGGTTGCGGGATTGTCGACTTGTCGACAAGCGGAGCAGCCCGCGCGGGCACAGAGCTACCAAATACCTCGTCAGCCAGCCTGTGAACATAGGAATTCTATGGTTATTCCAAATTATTTGTATTAAAAATTAGTTACTTCTTTTGTTTTTATTTCTGTTTTTGTGCACAAAGCTAAATTCCGAAAACAACATGCTCAAGATCAAGCCTACGGTGATTGAAAAAATCTCCACACTCACTACGTTCGGTAGTATTTTTCCAATCAATCTTGCTCACGTTATTTTCTTCATTTTCTGTAGGTTTACAAAATCAGAAACAAAGAAAAAACATATTATTCAGGCTACTTGTTTCAACGGATGCACATACTGTTTTTCGTACATTTGTCCATCTCTGACCACTGCAAATATCCTGTGTATCAACTTATTCTTTACGTTATTCAGCACCAGCCAATTATTCTTGCCTTCACTTCTCTTGCGCTGATAATACTCTTTTAGATCAGGATCAAAACGAACGGCATTTTGAGCTGCCAATGTTAGCTTGGTCTTTAAGTGCTTGTTAGCCATCTTGCTGACTCGTGTCTTGCCTCGTACACTTGTGCCGGAACTGTGTTCAAAAGGTACCACACCACAGTAACAACCAAACTTACGTGGATTGTCAAACTTAGTAAAGTTGTCAGTGGCTACCAGGATTAAAGCTGCATTTACTAAACCGATACCAACTACCGAACTCACTAGTTTATAATTGGTTTTCAGTGAAATATCCTGCTTTAAAAGCGCTTCTATTCGCTTCTCACAATCACGGACACTGGCATTCAATGTTTTTATATATTCAATGCTATCCCGGTAAATATAATCGCACGAGGCATTATCTTTTACACGCTTCATCTCCTTGGCCGAAGTGGTTAGGACCTTGCGGGTTTCTACCAACCGTTCCCGATACGAAAGCAATTCTCGGATTTCGTCCAATGATTTACAAACAGGTTGAAAAAGAACTACTTTGTCCTGATAACGATAAGCATGTTCGGCAATTTTACAAGCATCTACGCGATCTGTTTTCGTGCGCTTTATGCCCTGGGTCAGTTTTATTTCAAGTCCCGAAACCAACCACATATCGTAGCCGGATTCATACAGAAATACCGATAAATTACCTGAATAATAACCGGTATGCTCACCACAAAACAACATCCCGGACTTCTGAAAACGGGTAGTTGCTTTTACCCATTGGAGAAAATCCACATACCCGGATTGTTCATTGTCAAACACTTCTGTTGCTACAATCGCTTTTGTATCAACACTGTAAATCGCTGCGTCAAATTTTAATTTCGAAAAATCAATTCCAATAAAAACCTTTTTCATACTTTTGTACTTCCTTTAGGCTTGGAATTAACCGATAGCTGTTATGCACTAACACTCTTATTGGTCTCACTCTACCAGAATTCTATTTGGTGTCTTTCAGCCAGGCTATCAGGGGTCTTATACCTATGGTGAATTATATTCACGTGTGTTACTAGTTTACCCTCGATACCCGGTTAATTCCTCGCTTTTTTACAACAAAAGTACAGAAATCAACCTCGCTTTTCAAAATTCTAATTTCAGTGCAAACCTAAGAGCGTGTGTTAGGCGGTCGTAGTTTGGTTTTCAATGATTCAATAATTATTTTGTTTTCTCGACGTTGAA
>CAYRBM010000451.1:0-1735 GCA_964422425.1 uncultured Odoribacter sp. | reverse complement strand
TGGTCCACAGTTACTTATGAAAGTGGAAGGCATTGGCAAAGGATATTCTTCGGTGATTGCTACCGACCAATACCTGTTCGCCACCGGAATGATTGATACACTCGATTACATTTCCTGCATCACTCCTGATGGTAAAATCAAATGGAAAGTTCCATACGGTCGTTCCTGGACACAATCGTTCCCTGAAACCAGGGGGTCGGCTACTGTAGAAGGCGATCGGGTTTATGTCATTTCAGGAACAGGTCAGTTGGTTTGTCTGAATGTGGCCGATGGTGCTATTCTCTGGAAAGTTAATGTTGATAAAGAATATAAATCAGAATGGCATATCTGGGGAGTTTCGGAATCACCACTAATTGTTGATGATAAAGTTATCTGCAGCCCCGGTGGAAAAGAAACATCAATTGTTGCTTTCGATAAAATGACCGGAAAGCTCATCTGGAAAAGCGAATCGGTTGGCGGACCACGTTGCTATATTTCACCAATCATTTACGAATACAAGCAATTCAGATATATTCTGGCTGCTACCGGAACTAATTTAATTGCCCTCGAACCTGCTACCGGAAAAGTGGTTTGGACATTCAAATACTGGGATGGAGCCAAATGGGATCAGCCCGGATTAATCTGGGCCAATACTCCGGTAGTGAAAGGTTCTGACATATTTATTTCGATGGGTTACGATTACCGAAATGTAATGCTTACAATGAGCGAAGACGGAAAATCGGTTGCCGAAAAGTGGAGCAACATGGTTTTGGATAATCACCATCATGGTTTGATTGAATTGGACGGCAATATTTACGGCTCAAACTGGATAAGCAACAGCAAGGGTAAGTGGGTTTGCATGGATTGGAATAAAGGCGAGACTAAATACGAAACCGATTGGCTGACCAAAGGCGAACTGGTTTATGCCAACGGACTTTTTTACATCCTGGAAGAAAAAAGCGGAACGATGGCTTTGGTGAAACCAAATCCTCAAAGCTTCGAAGTAATTAGTTCGTTCAAGCTCGAAGGTGGTTCGGGGCCATTCTGGTCGCACCCTTTCATCGCAAACGGGAAACTGTATTTGCGTCACGGCGATGTACTTTTTGTGTACAATATCAAGGGTTAGTTAATCTGACGAATTGTTGAGGATGAAGCTACTTTTAATTCTTTGGCTGGTTGTTCTGTCGGTATCGGTCTTTTCGCAGGATATTGCTGAATGGCGTGGTCCGGGCAGATTGGGCATTTACCCCAATAAAAACCTGCTGAAAGTTTGGCCCGAAAAAGGTCCGAAGCTTTTGCTCGAACTGAATAACATAGGCAATGGCTATTCATCGCCGGTGGTTTACGGGCAAAATATATTTGTGACCGGAAGAAAAGATACGATGGATGTAATAGCTGCCTATACTGCTGATGGGACGAAGAAATGGGAGACCGCTTATGGCAGAGCCTGGATGCGCAGTTTTCCTGAAACGCGCTGCACTCCTACGATCGAGAATAACCGAATTTATCTGGTTAGCGGTATGGGCGAAGTAGTTTGTCTCGATGTCCTTTCAGGGAAAGTACTCTGGAAGGTTGATGCACAAACAACTTTTAAAGGTGAACCTCATCGGTGGGGCATTGCCGAATCGGTTGCCATCTCGGATAAAGCAGTGTTCTATGTCACCGGTGGCGAAGAAACCTCGGTTATTGCTCTGGACAAGACAGATGGCAAATTACTCTGGAAAACCAAAAGTCTGGGCGGAACAAGGGCGTACGC
>CAYRBM010000450.1:0-1738 GCA_964422425.1 uncultured Odoribacter sp. | reverse complement strand
AATAAATGATTCCCATCCAAACAAAATTAAGGACATAATTGTCTTTATTTCAGAATTTCACCAAATTTTTAACTTAACACGAATCGTTATGAAAAAACTAGTCCCCTTTTTCCTGATCTTTTTCACAGGTTTTGTTTTTCATGGGTTCAGTCAATCCGGAATAAATACTTCGCGAAGCAACATTAAAAATGGAGTAGCAGCTTCACAAGACAAAGTGACCTGTAAAGGAACCCTGGTTTTTACTGAAAGCGGATGTGAACTTGTCATGACCAACCAGGTAACCAGTTCGCGCGAAGCCGGAAGCGGTATGGCTACAGGGCGACGCCAGTATCAACCATTAACGATTGTAAAACGGTACGACAAAGCCTCTCCGGTGCTGGCCAAATCATCGGGTGGATCCGGAAAAGTTTCAGTTCAGGATTTGAGTGTTACGGTTACCGTAAAGGGATCGCCCAAACGGCTACAGGTCACCAACAACGAATTCCTGATGCCTGAAGATTGTGATGATCAGGATTGCGACCTGGTGGTGTCGTGGAGTTGGGGACAAACCAATTCAGGAAGTATGGGAAACCATAAACTTAGCGCCGGACTGGTAATGAAAGAAGGCTCGTGTGTAGCCATTAAACAAAAAGGTACCGGAGCCGATAAAGATTAGCGCTAAAGGCAAGAATATGAAACAAAAAACCTTTTACCCCGACATGGGGGTAAAAGGTTTTTTTATGATTTGGCTTCACCGATTTTCAGTTCCTGTCAAACCGAGAAGCAGCCCGAGCGGAAAGATGCACACCTAAAACCACCGCTGCCGAACTTGCCGGGTAGCTGAAGTCAGCAACCATTTTTGACTGTCAATCATTCTATTACTTAATTTTATCAATAATCTCTCTGATTTGCTTAAGTTCAAATATTTGCTTTCCACAATCAATCTTCTTAACAGAATCGTTTTCAAAGAATTCATTGAAGTCTGAACAGTTGCGGAAAATATTGAATTCTTCTTTTTTTATGTCCCAAACAACTCCAGTTCCCCCAAATGTTGTTATCGGATATGATTTGTCTATTGCTTTACCTACTTCATTTCCAACTACAGCTCCAACTATACCAAACTCAACACCCATGGCGTTAGAAACACCTCCGCTTAATCCCGCTCTCCATGGATTTATGAATGCACCTTCTGCATATAGAAAGTTGTCTCCACCAATTAGTACACGAACAAAGGAATTCATTGATTCAATTGGGGAAACTGATTTGTCGCTTTTTGCTTTATTGTCTAGGATTGCCCAGTTGCTGAAATAAAGCTGTCCATTATGAGAAATTGCAAATACTTTTTTTATTCGTTTATTCGTGTCCTTTTCCTTAAAGAAACACCTATGAGCAAAAGAATCAGAATCATTAACTGATAGAATTTTGTCAATTGTCAGTTGAAAAAATTCCGAAGGTGTTTTTTTTATAAAGTCCTCTTTTGTCCGATATAGTCCCTCAGGAAAGCTCGATTTATATATTGATTGTTGCCCCAAAGCATGGCTCAGTCCAAAATAGAATATTATTAATAACAAACTTAGTCTCTGTGTCATATGTTGCACTTAAAATGGTTGCTAACTAGAATATATCACCAAATATACCCCACTTTTTCTGATTTTTATTGATAATTAGCCACGTTTCAAACGCTAAAGGTTAAAAGTCAGCTAAATTCTGTAACAAAGCTCCGTCATTGCCTCGCTTTTATGGATTGTTGGATCTTTTT
>CAYRBM010000449.1:0-1754 GCA_964422425.1 uncultured Odoribacter sp. | reverse complement strand
AAATCAGGAGCTGTCCCCGCAGCTGTAATCCTTTATCCGCAAGGAGGTTTTGCCGAAAATAACCACTGTCTCAAATTTTCGGGATGGGAAGGTTGGCAAAGACCGGGAGAGCCAGAAGACCTGCCAGCAGCGAGAAGCTTTCGGGGTAAGAGCCAAAATCCCTGGCTTCACTGGTTTCGCCTCTGCCAGGCATGAAACCGTGTAACTGTTATAAAAGCTGATGGTCAGGGGCCTCAGCTTTTTTTCTGAAATACCTGCCTGAAAAATCCTTCCACGCGGTCGAACTGTAAAATCTCAATTTTAAATTTCTGAAGGTTGATTCCTTTTCCGGCTTTAGGAATAAAAATCGCATCAAAACCCAGTTTCTCGGCTTCGGCAATGCGTTGTTCCAGGCGGTTTACTGAGCGTATTTCTCCCGAAAGCCCAATTTCTCCGGCAAAACATACATTCTTTTTTATTGGCAAATCAAAGTTCGATGAAAGGATGGCCGTAATTACGGTCAGGTCGATGGCTGGATCGTCTACCTTAATTCCTCCGGCAATATTCAGGAAAACATCTTTGGTTGCCAGCTTAAATCCACATCGTTTTTCGAGTACCGCAAGCAACATATTCAGGCGGCGCAGATCGAACCCGGTAGACGAGCGCTGCGGAGTGCCGTAAGCCGCTGTGCTTACCAAAGCCTGAATTTCGATGAGCAGGGGGCGAATACCTTCGATAGCAGCGGCAATGGCGGTTCCGCTCAGGCCTTCGTGAGCCCGGTTAATCAGCAATTCCGAAGGGTTTGAAACCTCACGCAATCCGGAATTTCCCATCTCAAAAATTCCTAGTTCCGAGGTCGATCCGAAACGGTTTTTGATGGCGCGCAAAATGCGGTACATGTATTGGTTTTCACCTTCAAACTGGAGTACTGTGTCAACGATGTGTTCGAGTACTTTTGGCCCGGCCAGCGAGCCTTCTTTGGTAATATGCCCAATCAGGATAACCGGAACATTATTTTCCTTGGCGTATTTCAGGATGCCGTTGGTGCATTCGCGAATCTGCCCAACCGATCCGGGTGATGATTCGATTGATTCGGTTGATACGGTTTGAATGGAGTCGATTATCAGTAAATCAGGCGCAACTTGCTTGCTTTGTGCCAGAATATGTTCGAGCGATGTTTCGCTAAGGAAATAGCAGTTCTGGTTTTCTTTCTGAAGCCGGTGAGCCCGTATTTTTATCTGCTGGATGCTTTCTTCGCCCGAAACATAAAAGATTTTTTTGTTTTTCAGGTCGAGAGCCAGTTGCAAAACCAGGGTCGATTTGCCGATGCCGGGTTCTCCGCCAATCAAAACCATTGATCCGGGAACCAGTCCGCCGCCCAGCACACGGTTAAGTTCCTGGTTGCAAGTGTCGATGCGGGTGGTGTTTTCTGACGAAACCTCGTGCAGCAGTTTGGGTTGATTGCCGGAGCCGGTTAAAAACGAAAGCGATTTGGCCGGTTCGCGTTCAACAATCTCTTCCACGAAGGTATTCCACTCGCCGCACGAGCTGCACCGTCCGACCCATTTGGGCGATTGTGCCCCGCAATTCTGACAGAAAAAACTGGTTTTTACTTTGGCCATTGACTATTTAATTATTGATGATGGTTATTGGAGACAGTTCAATAACGCTCTTTTATTTTTTGAATCAAATCGGTGGTTGAAAATCCTTCGGTGAGGCCGATGCGTTCCACCTTGCCACCGGTAGCCAGAACAATGTCGTGGCCGGCAATTTCT
>CAYRBM010000448.1:0-1764 GCA_964422425.1 uncultured Odoribacter sp. | reverse complement strand
CAGACACAACTTGACAAGCTGATAGGTTCACCGGTCGGCATCACTTCTGAGGCTGCTGCTGCTCATTACATTCTTTCTGCAATTTTTTCCCGAAATTGTTCGTCGCGGGCATCTATACATTTTCCAAACTCCGCTTTTCAGGGTTCGAAATAAAAAAGACACTTATTACTGTTACACAGATGAGGAGCGAGTTACAGCCATTCAGAAATGTGGAAAAGCTGCCGAAATCACCCGGTTTAAAGGGTTGGGAGAGATTTCGCCTGATGAGTTTAAAAACTTCATCGGCCCTGACATCAGGCTCGATCCGGTAATTATCAAGAAGCATGAATCGGTAGCACAGATGCTCGAATATTATATGGGAAAAAATACCCAGGAACGTCAGGATTTCATTATTGAAAACCTGTATGTTGAAAAGGACGAATTTTAGACTGGCGCCAATAATCTGATCGCAAAAAACAATGACTGAAGAAAATATCAATAAGGAAGAAATCCAGAAAGACAAGATTACCTATTTGCCGGGCATGTACCGTCAGTGGTTTCTCGATTATGCTTCGTATGTTATTCTCGAGCGTGCTGTTCCGTATGTGGAGGATGGACTGAAACCTGTTCAGCGCCGTATCCTCCATGCTATGAATGTGATGGATGACGGGCGCTTCAACAAGGTGGCTAACATTATCGGGCAAACCATGCAGTACCATCCGCATGGCGATGCTTCTATTGGTGATGCGCTTGTTCAGTTGGGGCAGCGCGAATTGCTTGTCGATTGCCAGGGAAACTGGGGAAACCTGCTTACAGGCGACGGGGCTGCTGCTCCGCGTTACATCGAAGCTCGTTTGTCGAAATTTGCGCTCGATGTGGTTTTCAATCCTAAAACCACCAACTGGAAACTGTCGTACGACGGGCGAAATAGGGAGCCAATCTCACTTCCGGTAAAATTTCCGCTTTTGCTGGCTCAGGGTGTTGAGGGTATTGCCGTGGGGTTGGCCTGTAAAATTCTTCCACATAACTTTATCGAGCTGATTGATGCTTCGATTGCCTATTTGCGTGGTGAAGATTTCGTGCTATATCCTGATTTTCCTACGGGTGGATCAGGTGATTTTGCCCGTTACAACGATGGAATTCGCGGTTCTTCAATAAAAGTAAGGGCTAAAATAGAAAAACGCGACAGCAAGACTTTGGTTATTACCGAGATCCCTTTTGGACGAACGACTTCGTCACTTATCGAGTCGATTATAAAGGCTAACGACAAAGGCAAAATAAAAGTCAGGAAGATTGACGATAATACGGCAGATAAGGTTGAAATCATGATTCATCTGGTTCCCGGAATGTCGTCGGACAAAACTATTGATGCGCTTTATGCTTTTACCGACTGTGAGGTTTCCATTTCGCCTAATTGTTGTGTCATCGAAAACGATAAACCGAAATTCATTGGCGTCAGCGAGATTTTAAGAATTAATACCGACCAAACTGTTGCTCTTTTAAAACTTGAGCTCGAAATCAGAAGAGCAGAGCTTGAAGAAGCCTGGCATTTTTCATCGCTCGAAAAGATTTTTATCGAAGAACGAATTTATAAGGACAAGGAATTTGAGCAAGCCGAAAATATGGACATTGCAGTTGCCCATATCGATAAAAGGCTTGAACCATGGAAACCAAAACTGAAGCGGGAAGTTACCCGTGAGGATATCCTGAAACTGATGGAGATCCGTATGGCCCGAATTCTGAAGTTCAACACGGATAAGGCAAACGACCATTTGTTGGCCATTG
>CAYRBM010000447.1:0-1765 GCA_964422425.1 uncultured Odoribacter sp. | reverse complement strand
CAGACCGGATTCTTGTCAAGGGCGAATGTCATAATTCGTAACCTCCCTTCGATACGTCTATCGACTACTCAGGGAAGGTTTAAGAATTTGACCAAGCATGAAATGTGGCGTTAGTGAGCAGTGTGGAGGGAAAAGCCACCCTTGACTTTTCCGGGATGCATAAATACCTTTGCGCTAAAATTGAGTGAGAGTAAAAACTATAAATCGAGAATATTAATCTGGAAAACAAGGGAGGAACGAACAAAAAAGGGTTTCCCCTTTCTTTGAAATTCAGGCAACACGGATAACTTTCAAGTGATCGCCTTTTTCGGTGTCTATTGTTTTCTGGTAAGCCTGACGTATTTGACCAGTCAGGTTCTCAGATTCCAAATCAACAGATTCCACTGAATTGAACCAGTTCCAGAACTGATCAAACAAATCATTATCTGATTCAAGTTCGGATTCCTTCAGTGTGTAAAGATAGCTATCATCAAAGATAACAACCAGTTCATGATAGGTTCCAAAATCATGGTTGAAAGCTTTAATGTAATAATAGGCCTTTGAAGTAAATTCGTCCGGGACCGGATAATTGGCCTGAAGGAATTCAAGCAAAATCCTAAGTTCGATTTTCGCCTTGGTAAAATAATAAGGATCGCCAACTTGTGCAAAACCATTTGAACCAACTACTAAATAATCCATTTGTATTGCCGCTGCCCTGCGGACTTATATTGGCATCTGGCGCGCCAGGCAATTAAAAATGTAAATGCTGGTGATGATCCAGCCTCCATCCTGCTGGTAACCGATCAACAATCTCGTTGTATGACTCGGCCAGTTCTTCTAACCAGGGTGAGTCCCGGATGCTGTTATCGTCTAATGAAGGACCTAAACAAAACATGATGGCATTGAGAAGCCTATCGGTGGTTGCAATATCTAATTCCATATTCATATGAAATGCCGCTGCCCTGCGGACTTGTTAGGGCTTCTGGCACGCCCAATAATTAGTTTATCTGATTGGAACTTTCTGGTTGGGTTTCAATCTTCTGAGAGCCCCAGAATGCCCTCATATCCTCCATCGACTGGAGCTTTCCGTTCTTTTTCCTGTATTCGCCTTTGTGCCAATACCAGGCAGCTTTCGGATGGCTGAACATGAATCCAAGTCCTTTGAGAGTGGATCGGACGGCAAATGTGTTTCCGGTAATCCATATCCACCCGCCGATGACTTCAATATCCACACCTTTGAGAAACATGATGCGGTCCAACATCTCGCGGATTTCTTCGGAAACCTGCATCTCATATTCCTTACGCCCTTCTGAAAAATCAACATTTTCTTTAATGAACTTTTCGGATAGCCGGTCGTACCTGTCGTTCAGAATCTGCATCAGCACAGTGTCACCACCTTTATCTGGATGGTAAATAAATGCCAACCTGCGGTACTCTTTCCGAAGTTCGGTTAGCGTTGTTACATTTTCAAAAAACTTCAACATTTGATTCACCGCTGCCCTGCGGATTTATTTGGGCTTCTGGCTCGCCGATAAAAAAAAGTGGCAGTGTCGGCTCCATTTTCATCGATTCCAAAATCACGATATCTTCGTCCTCGGCTACGGCGTCTCCCGCCACCTTTTCTATTCTGCTCACATTACCGGTAATTTCACTCTTCACATCGATTTTAGACATGACGTTCTCCTTTTTTACCTTCTCGGTTCGTTTGACAGCTTATCAAAGCTTTACGATCACAAAGAACAAACTATCATCATTTGGAGCAGGCACATTTCTGAGAGTGGCACAT
>CAYRBM010000446.1:0-1778 GCA_964422425.1 uncultured Odoribacter sp. | reverse complement strand
TTAAAGTAGAGGACAAGGTATGATGGAACTCTCTTTTTGAGGAGAGTCAATAGCAACCAGAACTATTGTAGGCTGAAATTAGTTCAGCACGCTCCGGATAACGTAAATTACAGGTGCTGATCCAGCTTTCGTTTGGTCAGCTCGGCAACCACATGTTTGATTTCCTCGGCCTGATCGCGCTTGCAAACCAAAATGGTATCACCTTCCTGAACAACAATAATGTCGTCGAGACCAACAACAGCAACAAGGCTGTTGGGAGCCGACACATACGAGTTTTTAGAGTTAATGAAAACCACTTCACCCGATTTGACATTCTGGTTTTCATCTTTTTGCTGATCGTATTTGTACACTTCCTCCCAGCTTCCAAGGTCGTTCCAAACGAAATCGCCTTGAACCAGGAATACATTGTCAGCCTTTTCCATGATGCCGTAGTCAATCGAAATGGAATCAACCTGATTGTAAATTTTATCCAGAACCTGCTCGTAGCTTTCAGTTCCAATGGTCTCGGCAATTTTTAACAGGTCGGCATACAGTTTGGGTGCATGTTTCTGAACGGCTTCCAGAAAAACAGAAACTTTAAAGACAAAGATTCCGGCGTTCCAGAAAAATCTTCCGGAGCTGATGTATTCTTTGGCTTTTTCGAGGTTTGGCTTTTCAACAAAGCGGTTAACGGCGAACGATTTGATGGTTTGACCAATCTGAATTTCGTCAGCAATTTCGATATATCCATAACCGGTAGCTGGCGTGTTGGGAGTTATACCAATGGTTACAATTCCGTTTTTCTCCTGAGCAATTTTAGCTGCCGATTCAATGGTTTCCTGAAACAGAGCATCGTTTTGCGTAAGATGATCAGCTGGAGAAACCACCAGTAATCCGTCGGGATCTTTTTTGGCAATAAACAGCGCTGCCAATCCAATGGCCGGAAGGGTGTTTTTACCGACAGGTTCGTAAATCAGGTTTTCTTTCGGAAGCCGTGTGGTTTGTTGTTCCAGAACTTCTTTCTGACCTTTATTCGAAACGATGTAAATGCTTTCATCCGGGATAAAATTGCCGAACCGGCTTATGGTAGCCTGAATCAGTGATTCGTTTCCGAAGATGGTCAGAAACTGTTTGGGTTTAGCTTTGCGGCTCCGTGGCCAAAAACGAGTGCCAGATCCACCGGCCATAATCAGGCAATAGTTGTTGCTCATAATTTTTAATTTTTGGAGTGCCTAAAGTTAAACGATCTACTATTTGAATATTTACTATTTGCTATTTTCTTCTAACGAATCGTAATTGGTAAATTGTCCAATTCGTAAATTTTTTCAGTATCTGACTTTAATTTTCATTGCGCCTTCAATAGGCTTTTCCGATACAACAACAGCATATCCGCCGCCACAACCCGAGGTAATTGCTCCCGGATATTTCCCAATGTATTTGCTTTCCATTTCTTCCAGCACCCATTCAGGTACGGTGTTGGGCAGAATCTTTTTCCAGGCATAGAAGGTTTTTGTCATCGATTCGCCCAGCAATTTAACGTCTTTTTGAAGGATGGCGTCGTAACATTGATAACCGGCATCGCCCAATACTTTGACATATTCGGGTTTTAAATCCTGAATTTCCAGCGGGTCGTAACCATTGGGCCTTGGCGAAAGTGGTATCAATTGAAGAACATTTGACAACCACTCACAGGTTTCCTTGTCGAGCGTATTCTCGATGTGTGCAGGCCAGTAATTTCCATCATAATCGAGCCGGCTGATGCCCGGGATCGGCTGGATGCGATGAGCGCGCCTGCAGCG
>CAYRBM010000445.1:0-1779 GCA_964422425.1 uncultured Odoribacter sp. | reverse complement strand
CCCGTTTGTCCCGTCGAATCGGAAACCACTCCCATAATGGGCGGAACAATTGCACCACCAGCCACTCCCATGATCAACAAACCTGAAACTTCATTGGCATGCTGCGGTTCTTTCCGCAATGCCGCGGCAAAAACAATGGAAAATACGTTGGAAACCGATAATCCGAGGCAAAAAATCATTGCAAAAAGTATCCAAAGATGGGAAACAAAAATTAAGACAATCATGGCCAAAACGCCCAGTACCATGCTCGCAATGTAAAATTTCCGACCCGAAATCTTCATCAATACAATTGCTCCTGAAAACGAACCGATGGTGCGGGCTGCAAAGTAAAGACTCGTTGCCAGTCCTGCTTCTTCCAGAGGCATCGTTGCTCTTTCCATCAGGAATTTGGGCAAGGTGGTGTTCAATCCAACATCAATTCCGACCAACAAAACGATGGCCAGAAAAAACAGCAAAATCACAGGGTCCTTCAGCAGTCTGAAACTTCCGGCAAACCCGGTAGAAACAACAGTAGTTTTTTCTTCTGCAACCGTGGTTAGTGCCAGCCACAAGCCCGAAATCAACGTCACCGCCGCGAAAATCGGGAAAATCAGTTTCCAGTTACCGAACGTTCCCGAAGCCACTCCGGCAATAATCGGCCCTGAAAACGAAGCAATAGCTTTCACAAACTGGCCCAAGGTCAGGCTGCTGGTTAATTTTTCGCCACTCACCACATTGGTCAGCAGCGGATTCAGTGAAACCTGAATGATGGTATTCCCAATCCCCAGCAAGGCAAATGCAATCAAAACCATGGTGAAATTATAAGAGATCGACGGAACCAACAAGGCAAGAAACGTAATGGCGATACTGACCAAAACGGTTTGCTTTCGCCCGATCTTGTTCATCATCAGTCCGGTTGGCACCGAAAACACGGCAAACCACAGAAACACCATCATGGGCAACAGGTTGGCCAGCGAATCGCTCAGTCCAAAATCTTTTTTGACGTAGTTGGTCGAAATGCCCACCACATCGGCAAATCCCATGATAAAAAATCCGAAAAAAACCGGCAACACCGCCAGGTTCATTTTTTTGTGATCCATAAGTTGATTGTATCGTTAGATTTTTGAAACAAGCGGTTCCATAACACTCCAGAACCGATCGTCGAGCAGGCGTGAACTGCCCGCCATGGCAGCCGACTCCATCAATTCCGAAATCACCGTTTTTATGTTCACATTTTGGTTGGCCAGCGCAGTCTCAAACGAAGGACCAAACAGGGAATAAGCGCCGGAAATGTTGCCTCCGATTACCAAACATTCGGCACCGAATTTCGACAACAGAGGGGCCAGAAAATTCCCGATTGCAGTTCCGAAATGCTCAAAGATTTGTCTGGCAATTGGGTCATGATTTACACGATCTGCAATTTCCTTCACTCCTGAAACCTGAATTCCGGAGCGCAAGAAATATTCTTTGATGAACCAACGCGTTGAAAAATAGTCGTCGGCAATTCCGCTTCCGTACGGAATATGATAAACGTAGCCCATTTTTGGCACCCGGTCGCCTTCAATCACCGGCACACCATTGGTTAGGAATGCCGATCCAAAGCCGGTACCAAGGGTGATCGCCACTACATTGTTGTAGCCTGTAGCTTTCCCGGTCCAACATTCGCCAACAGCAAACGACAGCGCATCATTCAAGTAACGGAAAGGCATTTCAGCCGGAAGTTGAAGCAACTTTTTCAATTCATTGCCCACATTTATTCCGTAGAGACTATCGTATTTAGCTACATTTTTCATCAGAGCT
>CAYRBM010000444.1:0-1780 GCA_964422425.1 uncultured Odoribacter sp. | reverse complement strand
GTAGGTTCGACAAAAGTTTATCTGTCGAGCACTTCTCTTCGTATAAAACTATTCTTGACAGTAAAACTTTGGACAAAAAAGATGTATTTATTATTGATGGGATAATGTCAGGAACTGCATCTTTAGAAGAAGTTTCTTATCTTAGGAGAAATAAAGAATTAACGGCTCCGATTCTATATGTTAGTCCAATCAATGAGTCTCACTTAACTGCAAGAATCAAAGATGCTGGAATTAACAAATTTTACAGCAAACCATTCGATCCTCACGAAGTTATTACTGATTTAATGAAGTTTATTAATGAATGAGAAAAACATGAAAAAACTATTATTATTAATACTCATATTAATCTCTTCAGTAAAGAGTTACGGACAGTTGAATACTGATTCTCTTTTCAATAAAGCAGTTGAATTTGCAAGATTGAAGAAATACGACAGTTCGATAGTATTGTCAAAAAGGATTCTAGAAACTAAAGAGAACAGAGTTGATGTATTGACTTTCCTCGCAAGCGTTTATGCTTGGAATAATAACTATTCCGAAGCTAAAAACTATATAGAGAAAGCGATGGAGGCTGATGGCCGTGATTTACAAATCTTTCCAGTTTGGTTGAATATTCTACAATGGAACAAGGAGTATCAAAAACTTCTTACTGCGTGCGACTATGCAGAGACAAGAGGGTATCCAGATAAGTTCAACCTGATCAATAAAAGAATTAGTGCATATAAAGGGCTAAATCGATACAAAGACGCATACCTGTTTCTTGATGACTCACTAAAAAGATATTATCCATCATTTTCGGACTTTTACGATCTCAAACAAGACTTATATCTAAGTACAAAAAGAAATGGATTTACTTTTAACTATTCGCTGAACGCATTTGACTCAATCGCTCCACAACACCTATACTATTTTGAGTATTCTAGAAAATTCAAAGGGTTTTCAGCTACTGCTCGAATTAACTATGCCGATCGTTTTGGGAAAACAGGAGCCCAAGCCGAGATTGATATGTACACAAAATTAGGCTCTAGATGGTACTTGTATCTTAACTATGGATATGGTTTTGAGAAGTCACTCTTTCCAGAACATCGCGCTGGTGCAGAGGTATACTTTCCGCTTTTCAGAGTACTTGATGCATCAATAGGTGGCAGATTTTTGAAGTTTGAGAATTCCCAACTATTTATTGCTACAGCATCATTGTCTAGATACACTAAACGTTCGTGGTACGGATTGAGATCATTTATCTCGTTTAAGGAGAGTGGAACTTCTGTAAGTCTTATTGGAAGCTATCGACTATACTCCCAGAATAGATTTAATTATTGGGGAGTTGAATTATCGTATGGAACTTCTCCAGACGATAGAGTTGAATTTTTACCTAATCTAGAGAATAGGATGATATCGTATAAGATTAAAACAGACGCTGAATTTTTAATCACAAAAAGCACCTTTTTAAATTTAGCTTTCGGATATAATTATGAAGAGTACTTTACCGAGAAATTCCGTAACAGATATATTTTTGAAATCTCTTATAAAATCAGATTTTAATGGAACTATTTAAGAAGTATCTCATATTTTACGGAAAAAGATTTATCCTCGCATTTATTATTGCGTTGACAATACTTTTTGCATTTATATTGAGAGAACCCAAAATTTCATTTTTCGGCAATATCTTCGAAAATCCTTTGTATAAATTTGTTTACCAACAGAGTACTTTCATTTATTTTATCAAGTATCTGACTTTTGCTTTTTCTATATTTGCAATTATCACAATCACATTATCAATTTA
>CAYRBM010000443.1:0-1780 GCA_964422425.1 uncultured Odoribacter sp. | reverse complement strand
CGGCACTACGTTTTTTAATGGATGTTCTTACTTTCATTATTTTGTGCTTTAGTTTTTATATCTAAAAGAAATCCTTCCTTTGGTCAGGTCGTATGGAGACATTTCAACTTTAACTTTATCACCGGGTAAAATCTTAATGTAGTGCATTCGCATTTTCCCTGAGATATGTGCAGTAATAATATGTCCATTTTCCAATTCAACCCTGAACATTGCATTAGATAATGATTCAATGATTGTTCCGTCTTGTTCTATCGAAGACTGTTTTGCCATAAATTAGTCAAATTATCAAAGGTGTTAGATGTTTCTTTCCAAAATGTGATTCGGGCGTAAACACCACAACGGAATATTAAAAATTTTCCGCTTGTAAATCCGGCAAAACTACAAGAATTACCGGATTTACTGAGCTATTTATGTAATAAATTTAACAAGTTAAGAACTTTCATCAATCCAAGACAATCAATGCTGCTCTCCAAATTAGTACATAGCTGCCCCACTGGCAGAGCGACCTTTAATACGACCAGATTTCATCAATCCATCGTAATGACGCATGAGCAAGTGGCTCTCAATTTGTTGCAAAGTATCTAATACTACCCCAACCAAAATAAGCAATGATGTACCTCCGTAGAAGTATGCAAACTGGCTGTTAATACCGGCCATCATCGCAAATGCAGGCAGAATGGTAACAATACCAAGTAAAATTGATCCAGGTAAAGTAATTCTCGACATAATGGTATCAAGGAATTCAACAGTCTTCTTTCCAGGTTTTACGCCAGGAATGAAACCGCCGTTTTTCTTCATATCTTCTGCCATCTGCATCGGATTAACGGTAATTGCGGTATAAAAATAGGTAAACAGAATAACAAGCAAAAATTGAGTAAGGTTATACCAAAATCCGGTATGGTTTGAAAATGCAGCCGCAAAACCACTTAAACTTTCGGATTGGGCAAAACCGGCAAGACTAATCGGGATAAACATGATCGCCTGAGCGAAAATGATAGGCATTACACCGGCAGCATTAACTTTCAAAGGTATATACTGACGAACACCACCATATTGTTTGTTTCCTACAATTCGTTTGGCGTATTGTACCGGAATCTTGCGGGTTCCCTGAACCAATAAGATAGATCCCATGAATACCACGAAAAGTACAACAAACTCAATCAGGAACATAACCATACCTCCACCTTGCTGTTCAATTCGTGATGCAAATTCAGCAACAATAGAATGCGGTAAACGGGCAATGATCCCAATCATGATGATCAGTGAAATACCATTTCCAATACCTTTATCCGTAATTCGCTCCCCTAACCACATAATAAACATCGAACCAGCTGTTAAGATGATGGTTGATGTAATGGTAAACATGGTTCCGGTAATAGCAAATGCAGATTCGGGTAATTGAACATGAAGATTAACCAAATAGGCCGGAGCCTGGAACAGCAAAATGATAACAGTCAGATAACGAGTTAACTGATTGATCTTACGCCGACCAGATTCACCTTCTTTTTGTAACCTCTGGAAGTAAGGTACCGCAATACCCAACAACTGAATTACAATGGAGGCCGAAATATATGGCATAATCCCAAGAGCAAAAATTGATGCCTGAGAGAATGCACCACCTGAAAACATATCCAATAATCCGAGCAACCCCTCAGATGTTTGGTTTTTAAGCTGACTCAGCTGCGCCGGGTCAACACCAGGTAAAGAAACATACGATCCTAAACGATAAATTAAAAGCAAGAACAATGTGATCCCCAACCGGGAGCGCAAGTCTTCAATC
>CAYRBM010000442.1:0-1789 GCA_964422425.1 uncultured Odoribacter sp. | reverse complement strand
ACCATAGTTTCCTATATCAATGATGATAAAAACCAGGAAATAATTGATGGTCAGCAGCGTATAACATCCTTCTTTTTAATGTTGAGAGCCTTTTACAGAAAACTGGAAGTCATGATTGAAGATGAAGATGTAGCTGGGCTTAAAAACCAGCTAGCGCCATGTATTTGGGACATCAATCCTATTTCTCAAAAGGTATCCGATAAAACAAAAATTCATATTTTGTCATTGGTTGCTACCGAAGAAGACAATGAAACTTTTCACAAAATTCTGGAAACTGGTGTGAGTAGCGATCTGGCAACTGATAACTATTCAGTCAATTACCGTTTCTTCAAAAAGCAATGTGATGAATATGCGGTAACCAATCCGATGCAGTGGAAACAATTGTGTATCACCATTCTTCAAAAATGTATTATTCTGCCGATTGAATGCGACACGCCAGAAACTGCATTGACTATTTTCTCAACCTTGAATGATAGAGGTTTACCATTGGCAGACTCTGATATATTTAAAGCACAAATTTATCGGAATCTGGCAACTGAAGAGAAACGCAAGGAATTTACAAATACATGGAAGGAGCTCATGCATGTTTGTAAACAATCCGGAATTTCACTCGATGATGTATTTAGATACTATACTCACGTACTAAGAGCAAAAGGCAACGATAAATCTAAAGAAGTTGGGCTACGAAAATTTTATGCTGAAGATAAATACAGTAGGTTGAAAGATGAAACCCTTATTACTGAGATAACGGCTTTGGCGAACTTTTGGCGCTACGTTAATGTTGGTGTGGAACCTGAAGACGATATTAACTATGAAGTTTCTCACGAAGCACGGAAACATTTGCATTGCCTTTCTTGCTATCCAAATGAATTTTGGAAATACGCAACAAGCGTTTTCTTCCTAAAAAATCAGAATAGTGAATCGTTTGATGCTGATTTTTGCAAAATGCTTAAAAAATTAATCGCATTTCTATTTGCCAAATTTATAGATGCACCATCCGTAAATGCGATTAAAGACGATATTTATACATCTTGTATTTCATTGCAAAATCAAAATGAACTTCAGATTCGAATTACCATCAACGAGGAATTATTGAATCAACAAATTGATAGCCATTCTTCATCGAGATTATCAAGAGCCCTTTTATTGTTGGATGCATATCTGAATCCTAATCAAATTGACCTGATTCCGGGCACTTTTGATATCGAGCATATATTCCCCAAAAAATGGCAGGATACCAACTACAATGGTTGGAATATAAATGATGCTGCTTTGTATCTTGACCGTTTTGGAAATAAAATAGTTTTTGAAAAGAAACTAAATATTCAAGCGGGAAATGGGTATTTTGGAGTTAAAAAACAAAAATACGGTTTGTCCAAAATTGCCTGTGTATTGGATTTAAGCGTTTACCACAAAAATGATTGGGTGAAGGAGGATATTGAAGAACGGGAAGCTAAGTTCAAAGAAAATCTGATTACCTTTTTTAAGGACCAGTTGCTATAAAGTAAAATAAAATATACTGAAGTAAAATTAGAAAAGACTTTTATCAAGTTGTTGGGGAATGTTATTTATACTTCCCGAATATCCTAAATCTAAATATTCGAATACGGTGAAAGGACCGGTTGAAAAAAAATAAACCATATTACATTTTAGATTATGAATACACAAACAGTAGAAATTACATCAAAGGGAATTAAAAAATTCTTAAATAAATATACTCCTGAGCGTGCTATATCTGAATTTGTTTGGAATGGATTTGATGCAAAAGCCACAATTGTCAAAATTGATT
>CAYRBM010000441.1:0-1804 GCA_964422425.1 uncultured Odoribacter sp. | reverse complement strand
ACATGACCTTTCAAAAACAGTTCAATACAAATTATGGAAATTTTGGTCTTGAAGGTGGTGCCTATGGTTTCTGGAATTTAAAAGACAAAAAAGATGGCTCCTATATTCCATATACAGACGATTACAATGCTAATCTCTTTGTTGGCGCATGGTACAATTATTTAAAAGACTTCTATCTCCGGTTCGGAGTGCCCTACACGATCTATCAAAATAAAAGCTGGTTAACCAAATACACTGCTTTAATACAGCTCGATTATTATTTCGATTTGAAAAAAACTAAATAATATAAATTACTATGAAAGCAAAATTATTCCTGATGATTTCACTATCGCTGATAGCCATCCTCTTTTTTTCCTGTACGAATTCGACTAAACAAGAACCGACTCAACATCAATTTATGGGTTATATTGAAAATACTCAGGTCAATATAACCGGACGTTTACCAGGGAAAATTTCATCAATATATGTTGACGAAGGAGACACTGTAAAGCAAGGTGATAAAATTGCCCGCCTTGATACGAGGGAATTGGATGCAAACATGGATGCAATGAATTCTCAACTTAAAAACATCATTCTGAATAAAAGTCGGATTGAACATTTATTTCAAGCTGGTGCCTTGCCACAGCAGAAGGTTGATGAGATAGAAACATCATATGAGGTGCTTAGAAGTAATATTCTGGCATTAAAAACCAAAATTGAAGATATGCTTATTACCTCGCCAATTGATGGCATTGTGAATGCTAAGGTTTTGGAAAACGGACAAATATTATCGCCAGGTATGGCTGTCGTTATAGTTACTGACCCGGATGGCACGTGGGCAAGATTTAGTATACCTGAAAGGTTCATAGACCAGATCAATATAGGACAGCAATTTGAAATAAAAAGTAATACTTCCGGACCAGATTATGCTGCAAAGGTAGTTCAAATACTTCCCTTTGCCGAATTCGCATCACATACACCGACCACACTGAGGGACGAACGCGACGTAAGGACTTTTGATGTAAAAATGAAATTGGTGGATACACCTCAACATGCTTCAATAGTCACCTGTAAACCAGGCATGTATGTCTATCTTACCCTAAAAGAGTCGAGTAGAGACAATTCGAACCCAATTAAAAACCAATAGACATGAAAATGCTAAAACTTCCTATGATGATTATCATGCGAATCGTTATAGTTTCATTGGTGTTGATCTTGTTTTTCAGCATGATGGCAGGAATGTATTACAAGACTGCTCCACGAAATATTCGTATCGCTGTTGTGGATGAGGACCATTCGGCATTGAGTCGTTCAATCTTATACAACATTCGTGCTTCCGATTATTATCAAATTGTAGATCAGCCCATTGATTACCTTTCGTTACAGAAAATGATCGACAGGAATGAAATTGATATGGGTATAGTTATTCCTCATGATGCCTATCATGACATTCAGAATAATCTTGGAGTCAGAATAATGGCAGCATTAAATGGCACTGCAAATCCATCTATTCCGGGAACAGCGCTTTCAAAATTAAACCAGATTATTTCGACGCTCAATGGTCAACTTGCATTACATGTTCGGGTAGAAGATTTAGGTAGTATTTCGAATAGCCGACATTCAAAAGAACCTCTAATCAGTGTTTCCGAAAGAGTTTATTACTCACCTACTCTGAGTATGGAGGCTTCTGTACTTCCAGCATTTATGGGTTTAGCCATGCAAACGATTTCAATGATTACTATACTTTTTGCTTTACTTGGAAGCCTGAAAATCTGGAACCAAAAATTTCCATTCATTCGAAATGCCAGACAAATTCCGGCAATAG
>CAYRBM010000440.1:0-1809 GCA_964422425.1 uncultured Odoribacter sp. | reverse complement strand
AAGAAATGAAGCTGTTACTTTATGCTGAAATGAAACTTCCGGGAGAAGCCTGGCTTGAGTTTGAGATAAAAGACAACCGGCTATACCAAACCGCGACGTTTCGGCCTCTCGGATTGTTAGGTCGCTTTTATTGGTATTCGGTACTCCCTTTTCACGGACTAATTTTCAGCGGCATGCTCAAAAAACTATCGGAATAATGACTTACAAAAACTTCGGCGTTACCGTTATCATCAGGTAGGCCCAGTTGTTGAAAGCATTTTTCGATCCACCTTTCAGGATTTCGAGACTTTCGCTCCCGAACATTTGCGAATAGCCCAATGCAATTTTGGTTGCCGGATTTAGCGTGTGGGTTAGCGTCAGGTCGAGCTCTGTTCCCAGGTAATTATCGGCTGTTGCCGAAATCTTGGCGGCACTGGCAAAGAAATGCAGGTCGGCATTCAGCACCGTTTTTTTCAGATTGGCAGCATATTTCAGGTATCCATTTGATAATCCGACATCGTAAAGATGATTGTTCATGAAGAAGTAATCCATGAATCCGTTGAACTTATGGTTGGTTCCATAAAGCGGTGTAAACGAATTGTTCTTTTCGGTTTGATTGTAATCCGATCCTGAAAGTATTTCGTATCCCAACAAAAGTTGGCTTTTTTCTGAAACCTGGTATGTAGCTTCGGCCATCAGATTATACGCATTCAGCGATTTGTTAACACCATCTTCACCTGTCTGAAAATACAAATGCCCGGTAAACGCCACTTTATCAATCGGAATTTCAATATAAGTTCCGAAAGTCTGGCTGTATTTCGATTTTTGCTCGGTTCCAACCATTACTGGCTTTCCATTATTCAGGAAAAGCAAGCTTACATTAAACTTATCTGTTTTCCGGTTGAGCCAAAGAAATTGTAAATCCTTGTAGGCATCGGGCCCGTCGTACAAATTGTTTTTGCGGTTGGTGTTTTCGTGGTGTGCAATCCCGAAATGCACATTCAGCTTTTGGGCATATTTAAACAGGGCAAGGTCGTGCGAGCGGCCTTGCTGCGCCCAGCCAACTCCGCCCAAAATTCGCTGATTGTCGTAGTTCAGTTCCTGACGGCCGACTTTCAATGTCAAGGTTTTCGCAAGGTTCATCTCTGCCCAACCCTGATGAACATACGTTGCAACACTCTGATTCATTACCGTTTGTGGCTGACTTCCCCAAATTCTAACATCCTGCAAAACCAATCCAAATTTCAGCAAATCCATTTTGTAATCGAAATTCAAACGGGTTCGTTGCGAAGTAAAAACTGATGGTTTCTGGTCTTCGGCTGCCAACGTTCCATAACCGTGACTGTATTCGGTTCGTGGCCGAAGTTCGCCTGAAAGACTGAACTGCGCTTTAGCCTGGCTACCCAAAAGAAGGCTGCAAATACCTATGAATATTGACTTTTTCATGTCTATTTTTTTGACTTTGTACTTTTAACTTTTGCCTTGACCATTACATTTCAACTTTTTTACCGTATCCGGCTTCGCGTTTTTTGGCGGCTTCAATCCATTTTGGCACCAAATTTTCTTTGAAAGCTTGCTTTTCTTCTCGCAACTTCTTCATATCTAGCCCGATAAACTCCTGTGCTTTTTCTTTGGTTGCAATATCGGGATACGGAATTTCCTGGTTAAATCCTTTGCTGGCCAACAAACGGGCAAGTTTTACACGGGTTTCGCCAACGATTGAAATCCCGGTAGAAATAATTCGGCCAGTTTCAACCGGTGCATGGAACGAAGCGCCGTGACTGGCAGCTGCAAAATCCCAGCGCCATTGTGCATGTCGGATTCCCATCA
>CAYRBM010000439.1:0-1817 GCA_964422425.1 uncultured Odoribacter sp. | reverse complement strand
AAAAGCGAACAGAAATTCAGGGAACTGGCCGACTTGCTTCCGCAGATTATTTATGAACTTGACGCCGAAGGCTATGTAACCTATGTCAATAAAACCGGTCGCGAAACCTTTGGTTTTGAAACCGACGTCGCCCGGGTTCATTCGTCGGAGTTTTTCATTCCTGAAGATAAAATGCGCATGGTGGGGAATATCCGGAAAGCTCTCTCCGGCCAGAAAACAAGTTTATTCAACGAATACACGGCAATCCGGAGCGACCGAACCGAATTTCCCGTCATGATTTATGCTGCCCCGATGACCGACAACGGGAAACACATTGGGCTGAGAGGATTGATTGTCGACATTTCGGAGCGAAAAGCGATGGAAGAGGCACTCCGGAAAAGCGAGCAGAAATTCAGGGAGCTGGCCGACCTGCTTCCGCAAACCATTTTTGAACTCGATTTAAGTGGTAATGTCACTTATCTGAACAAAGCGGGCCGGATTGCTTTCGGAACCCGCGAAGATGAAATTGGATTCCCGGCAACTACCGGAGTAATTCCTGAAGATCACGATCGTTTAAAGGAAAATATCCAAAAAGCGTTTGTCGAGAAAGGCCGCGAAGGAGGAATGGAATATACGGCCTTGCGCCGCGACGGTGTCACATTCCCCATCGTCATTTACAGTAGTCCGATGACCGAGAACGATCAGATCAAAGGCATCCGCGGGTTAATCGTCGATATTTCGGAGCGAAAGGCGATGGAGGAAGCACTCCGGAAATCAGAAGAACATTACCGCCAGGTAATTCAAAGTCTGCAGGAAGGATTGTTCGTGCTTCAGGATGAAAAATTCCGGTTTGTCAACGATGCCATTGTCGATATTTTGGGTTACACGGTGGAAGAAATGACCGGAAAACATTTCAGCGCAGTCATCCCGCCCGAGTTGCGAGACGAGGCTGTCCGGAGAAATATGCGGCGGAGAAAAGGCGACGGCGACTCTTGGAGCTACGAATTCCTTTTGCTCCATAAAGATCAGCAAACCCGCATCCCGGTTATCCTTTCGACCAACCTCACCGAACTCGACGGAAAAACAGCCGTTGTCGGAACTGCTAAAGATATCACCGACCGTATCAGGGCCGAAGAAGAAATTAAAGCAGCGCATAAGCGACTCGAAGAAATTAACCGGGATTTGGAACAGACTATCCGCGAGCGAACCAAAGAGCTGACCAAAGCCAATACTCAGCTGCTGAAACTCCAAAAGGAGAACCTTCAGTCGCAGTTTGATGTGCTGAAACAACAGGTGAACCCGCATTTCCTGTTCAACAGTTTGAATGTACTCACTTCGTTGATCAGGGTTGAACCCGAACTGGCCGAAAAATTTACAGAGCATTTGGCCAAAGTGTACCGGTATGTGCTTGAAAATAAAGACAACGAGCTGGTTACACTAAGCACGGAAATGAGCTTTCTGGATGCCTATATTTTCCTGATCAACATCCGGTTTATGGACAAAGTGCAGGTCAACATCCGGATTCCCGACGACCGGAGAAACCACCGCATTATTCCACTGGCCATGCAGTTGCTCATCGAAAACGCCATCAAACACAATTCGATGTCGAAAAAGTCGCCGCTGGTGATCGATATTTTCATCGACGGACAAAACCTGCTGAATGTGGTCAACAACCTTCAGGAACGCGAAGCTCACATGGTTTCAACCGGCGTTGGACTGAAAAATATACAAAACCGCTACAAATTGCTCAACAATACGTCGCCTTCGTTTGAAAAGACTGATACGCACTTTGTGGCGCGCATTCCGTTGGTTACCGAATTTCAAAACTGATTTTTACC
>CAYRBM010000438.1:0-1820 GCA_964422425.1 uncultured Odoribacter sp. | reverse complement strand
AAAAAATATGAATTTATATTTTTGTTTACAAGTATATATGTATACAAAATATTGAGATTATTATAGCAGTTTTGAATGGCATGTCAATATTTTTTTTTAATAACCTCTTGTTCTATATGATTGATTTGTGATAATGTCCTAGTATACCACAATTGATTATGTCCTAAAAAAAGAAAAAGTAGTATAATAAAACCTCATGACAAAATATGAGGTGGCAAAATGAGAAAGGTAACATTAGAAATGACAGAAGAAGAAAAATATATGACGATAAAAAAACTAGTAGAGAAAGAAGGAAATAAGCAAAGGGCAGCTATTCATTTGGGTTGTACAGTTAGGCATATTAATAGGATGATTAAAGGATACAAAGAAAAAGGAAAAGAATTCTTTGTCCATGGCAATAGAGGTAGAAAGCCTGTGCATACCATAAGTGATAATACTAAGCAAAATGTAGTTGATCTTTATCGAACAAAATATGAAGAAGCTAATTTTACTCATTACTCAGAACTTTTAGAGGAGTACGAAAATATTAAGATTTCGCCAAGTACTATACGCTCAATCTTAATAGATGAATATATTTTATCACCTAAGGCAACACGTAAAACCAGAAAAAATCTTGCGATTAAGCTGAAAGAGCAGCTTAAAGTAGCAAAAACAAAAAAAGAAATTACAGAATTTAATAATGCAATAATTAATATTGAAGATGCTCACCCGAGAAGACCAAGATGTGCATATTTTGGAGAAATGCTTCAAATGGACGCTTCATTACATAATTGGTTTGGAAATGATGAAAGCCAGCTTCACATCGCTGTTGATGATGCTACTGGAAATATTGTAGGAGCATACTTTGATTACCAGGAGACATTAAAAGGATACTATAACGTATTAAATCAAGTTTTAACACAACATGGTATTCCATATATGTTTTATACTGATAGACGTACTGTTTTTGAATACAAACAGAAAAAATCCCCTTCTATTGAAGAGGATACTTTCACTCAATTCGGCTATGCCTGCAAGCAACTTGGAATCGAGATTAAAACCAGCAGTGTTCCCCAAGCTAAAGGGCGTGTGGAACGAATGTTCCAAACATTGCAATCTCGCCTCGTAATGGAGTTAAGATTGGCTGGTATAAGCACAATTGATCAAGCCAATGAATTTTTGAACTCCTACATAAAAAAATTCAATGAAAAATTTGCTTTACCTATAGATAATATCAAATCTGTGTTTGAAATGCAACCTGATAAAGAAAAAATCAATCTGACTTTAGCTATTCTTACAGAAAGAAAAATTGATAATGGTCACTGCATTAAATTCGAAAAGAAGTACTTTAAACCTTTAAATGCCAATGGTACTCCTGTTTACTATTACAAAGGTACCCATTGTATGGTTATTAAAGCTTTCGATGGTCAATTATTCGGATGTATAAATGAACAAGTTTATGCTCTTGAAGAAGTTCCTTCACATCAGCATTCTTCTAAAAACTTTGATTTTAAAAATCTAAATGGAAAACCAAAGAAAAAATATATTCCTCCGATGAGTCATCCTTGGAAAAGATCTTCATTTGAAAAATACATAGAGAGTCAAAAGCATACTAAAAAGGTTAGTTAAGCACTTATTTAATTTGTTTTTATTGTATTAAATTGTAGGTGTATTTGTTGTGCCCTAAATTAATTTAATATTTTCACGGCACTTCATTTATTTACAGTAGGGATTTAATATGATAGGCTGGCACTAGAGTGCCGCAGGCTCTAGCATCTGGTCGTCTTTTTGACCAGATGGTGGAGCCTGCCTCTGAGCCTGTTTTTCATATTAAATGGGTT
>CAYRBM010000437.1:0-1846 GCA_964422425.1 uncultured Odoribacter sp. | reverse complement strand
TTCTGATGGATTTCCTCTGTTAACAACTAAAAAGGTTCATATGAAGTCAATCATTCATGAGCTACTATGGTTCATAAATGGTGATACAAATATCAAATACCTCAATGATAACGGAGTAACGATTTGGGATGAGTGGGCTAACAAAGATGGTGAGTTAGGTCCAGTATATGGAAAACAATGGAGATCGTGGCACTCTTCTGATGGTAGAGTTATTGATCAATTATCTGAATTGATTGAGGGTCTTAAAAAAAATCCGGACTCAAGAAGACATATTATTTCTGCATGGAATGTGGGTGATTTAAATAAGATGGCCCTACCTCCTTGCCATGCGCTTTTCCAGTTTTATGTTGCTGACGGAAAATTATCTTGCCAGCTTTATCAAAGGAGTGCAGACGTCTTTTTAGGGGTACCTTTCAATATTGCCTCATATGCGCTTTTCACGATGATGATTGCCCAAGTTTGTGGTTATGAGGCGGGCGAATTTATTCATACTCTTGGAGATGCTCACATCTATACCAACCATTTAGAACAGGTGGATTTACAGCTTTCAAGGAAGCCTAAGGTTTTGCCTAAAATGTTAATTAATCCTAATGTAAAGAATATTTTAGACTTTAAGTACGAGGATTTTTCACTGACAGGATACGATCCTGATCCTGCAATTAAAGCCCCAATTGCTATTTAATCTTAAAAAATCGTGATGAATATTATAGTTGCCGTTGCAAAAAACAATGCTATAGGAAAAAACAATAATCTTCTATGGCATATTAAAGAAGATCTTGTCTATTTCAAGAAAACCACTCTTGGAGCTACGGTTGTCATGGGAAGGAAAACTTTTGAATCGATAGGTAAGCCTCTTCCGGGAAGGAGGAATGTCGTTGTTTCTAAAACTATGAATGAAATAGAGGGAATTGAAATTTTTAGATCTATTGATCAGGCTTTAGACAGTTGTTCTTCAAATGAGGAGGTTTTTATTATCGGAGGAGGAGAGATCTATAAACAATCTATTAGCCTAGTTCAAAGAATTTTTTTGACAATTGTTGATGTTAATATTCCTGATGCCGATACATTTTTTCCTGAATTAGATATGAGCCAATGGAGAGAGGTCTTTCGAGAAGACCATTCCAGAGGTGTTTCATTCGAACATCCGTTTTCATTTATCGTTCTAGATCGTGTAAACTAGTGAATATTTGGAGGATCATATTTATTTCTCTCCTATTTTCATCATGTACCTACTTAGACAGGAAAAATGATGAAATGGTCTCTTTTATTGATGAATTAGAGTTAAGACCATATGCTGTAGAATCAAAATTTCAGGCAATTGATAGCTCTTCATTATCCTCTCTATATTCTATTAATCTCTACTCATTGTCAAAATCTCTTTATTTAGCTGATTATAAAAGAGTCATCCCAGACGAAAAACAATTAGAAATACTTCACAACTATTTTGAAAAGACCAGTCACAGAGAATATGTCATTATAAGCACATATCTTCAGGGCTTAATTCTTTATTCTAAAGGAGATTATAGAAAATCACTTATTACTTTTCTTGAAACAATAGAACTCTCAAAACGTGCAGATTACAATCTGTTTCATATTAAGGCTCTATATTTTTCTGGAAACATATATTTAGATAATCTTTTATATGAAGAGGCTATTAAAAAGTATAAGGAGGCAATAGCTCTGTGTGATTCTAAAAATTTAGTTATAAGAACCAAGGGGAAAATTTATAATAGCTTAGCAGAAGCATTGTTTAAAATGAATCATCCAGATTCTGCGCTACTTTATATTGAAAAATCAATTCGATTTGCCCAGCAGATTTTTGATAAACAGACTATTGATAAGTCAT
>CAYRBM010000436.1:0-1853 GCA_964422425.1 uncultured Odoribacter sp. | reverse complement strand
GACAGTGGTAGAATTCGCTACTTTGATCAATAATTCGGGGAATGAGATGTTGAAACTTATTGAGGATCTATTCGATTTGTCGTTTAATAAGGGACAAAATATTAAATGTAATCATAAACCGGTTCTTCACATCGATCTGTATGGTATTGCATTGGCATACCTGGAAGAGATAATAATTAATTCCGGGAAATCTGATCAAATTGAAATAATTTCTACTAATTATACAAAAAGTGTAAATTATGTGATAGAAGTCGATCAGGCAAAAATTTTACAGGTATTGTCGATTCTCTTTAAAAATGCGGTAAAATTCATTCATCATGGAGAAATAGAATTCGGATCAGAAATAAGCAAGGATATTAATGCGATTAGGCTATTTGTTCGAGATACCGGAATAGGGATAGAAGAAGAAAAAATAAAAATCATTTTTAATCTATTCAGGCAGGCAAACGATTCTTATTCCAGACCATATGATGGACTAGGAATCGGGTTAACTATTGCAAAACAACTAGTTAATATTATGGGTGGAACAATTGAAGTAGAATCAAAGGTTGGGAAAGGAAGTATATTTAGTTTTACAATACCCGCTAGCATACATTTAAAAGAGGAAATTGGCAGTTCAAAAAATTTATTACGTGAAGATGATTTGTCTGTTTTTAATGGGAAGACTATACTTATCGTTGATGACAATCTATTTGTTCATGAGATAATTAAAATTCAATTGCGAAAATTTGACATTAAGTTTCTTACGGCTTCGAACGGACTTGAAGCTGTTCGGATTGTCAAAAATCAGGTTCCTGATTTTATTTTAATGGATCTGGTAATGCCGGTTATGGATGGGTTTGAGGCAATCTCATATATTCGTGCCTTACATCCAAAATTACCGATCTCAGCTTTAACTGCGCATTCATTACCCAAAGACCGACAAAGAGCCCTTGCGGTTGGATGTGATGAAATTATAACCAAACCCGTTCATCGGGATATTTTATTGCACATATTGAAAAAACATTTTGCAAAACAAATTTTTCCTAATTTACAGGAAAATTGATGTTTCAAACTTATATATCAGGGAAACCTAGCTTGCGATCTGAGTATGCGATAATTCAACAAAACAGGGCTTTTTCTTCAAAGTTTTATTGCCAGGGCAATTAAAAATGTTGACATTGCTATTGACATGAGTTCGAAATAATTAATACGTTAAAAAGGAGCTATCTGGCTAAAAAAATAGTTTCACGTCCTATTTATTGATGGCCTTTTATGCTGAAATAAGCCCCTTTTTGCAACTTCAACGGGGGTCGGCTGCTGCCGACCGTCACACAAAACACACACGAAAACTCAAAAAAACTAATGAACCCCCGGAGGAAAGGGGGTCAGACTAATCTGGATTATCCAATTAAAATTGCTGATCGAAACCTCCTTTTTTTATTCCGTTCCTTTCAAAAAGAAGGACGATAGACCTTTTCACTACCGATCATTGAAAATGATCTGGTTGTTATCCCCTACATTTTAGATTAACTCAGAATCTTTGGGTATGGAACAGTATTCCCATATCATCACCGAGTTGGAAGCAGATTTGAAGCGAATTGCCATGACTTCCGAGAGTATGCTGAATACGGCAAAATCGGCTATTAAACGATGTCGTATTGCCCTGGTTGAATTAAGGTGGATTGTTGTTAACGAAGGCTTTCCGGATCTTCCTTCAGAGATCCGATTTTTTAAGGAGATTAAACCGGTTGCTTATAGTCGCCTCCTGTTTTATCAGTCTGTATTTGAGATAGAAAGTTTTCGTTCGAAGTATGATTCAGAAAGGATCAAACGATACATGAAAGTGAAGCTGGATGAGATTCAAATTTTCA
>CAYRBM010000435.1:0-1872 GCA_964422425.1 uncultured Odoribacter sp. | reverse complement strand
GATTACCAGCGCTCAAAATCAGCGAATCAAGAACTTTGCTCACCTGCAAAAAGCCCGCGAACGCCGCGAACAGAATGTTTTTATTGTGGAAGGCGACAAGGAATACAACCGGGCAATTGAATTCGGTTACGAGTTTGCTTCCGTTTTCGTTTGTTTCGACCTGATTTCGGAAGCTTATTTCGAAGCACTTTCTTCAGGAATAAATGCCAATGCCGAGGTTTTTCCGGTGTCGAAAGAAGTATTCGAAAAAATTGCTTACCGCGAAGGAAGTGGTGGAGTGATTGCACTTGCCCGGCCAAAAAGTCATGCTTTGAGCGATCTGAAACTGCCTGAAAAACCCTTATTGCTGGTGCTCGAAGCCGTTGAAAAACCCGGTAATCTGGGAGCTTTATTGCGCACCGCCGATGCTGCCGGAATTGATGCCGTGGTGGTTTGCGATCCTCAGACCGATATTTACAATCCGAATGTGGTGCGGTCGAGCATTGGCTGTTTGTTTAGTGTTCCGTTGGCCGTTTGCAATTCTCAGGAAGCTATTTCGTGGATGAAGCAAAAGGGAATCAGCATTTATTGCACGTACCTGAAAGCAGCTGTTCCCTATACAGAAGTTGATTTTACCCGCGCTTCGGCCATTGTGATGGGCACCGAAGCTGATGGAATCACTGATTTGTGGGTCGATTCGGCTGATCGGAATATCATCATCCCGATGCAGGGAAGCGCCGACTCGATGAATGTTTCCACAGCAGCAGCGGTGGTAGTTTTTGAGGCTTGCAGACAGAGAGGTTTTAAATAAAGCATTTCAGGAGATATGGAAGAACCAGTTTTAAACGATCATAACAAGCAGGAATATCCGCCGATGCACACGGCTGAGCACATCCTGAACCAGACGATGGTGCGTATGTTTGGCTGTCCGCGCTCGAAATCGAGCCACATCGAGCGGAAAAAAAGCAAATGCGACTATTTACTTGTTGAAGCGCCAACGGCCGAAAAAATTCAGGAAATTGAGGCCAAAGTAAACGAAGTGATCAGGCAAAATTTGCCGGTAGGCGTGTCGTTTGCAAAACGCGACGAAGTGCCTGCCAGTGTTGATTTGAGCAAGCTTCCCGAGGACAGCAGCGAAACCCTTAGCCTGGTTTCGGTGGGCGATTACGACCTGTGTGCCTGCGCCGGACAGCACGTTGCCAATACCTCGGAAGTTGGAACTTTCCGCATTATCAGTTCAGATTTTGCTGATGGAAGGCTTCGGATCAGGTTTAAACTGGACACGTAATGAAAAATAAAAAAGCCCCTCTGGTATGGAGGAGCTTTTTGAGATGAGTGTATTAAGGATTAAACTACGCCTTGTGCGATCATAGCGTCGGCTACTTTTATAAATCCACCGATGTTGGCGCCTTTCACATAATTGATAAAACCATCTTTTTCGGTTCCGTATTTCACGCAGGTTTGGTGAATACTGATCATGATTTGGTGCAAACGGGCGTCAACTTCTTCGCGAGTCCATGGTAAACGCATCGAGTTTTGTGTCATTTCCAATCCTGAAGTTGCAACTCCACCGGCATTGGCAGCTTTTCCAGGTCCGTAAAGAATTTTAGCTTTGAGGTAAACTTCAATGGCATCCGGAGTTGAAGGCATGTTGGCACCTTCTGAAACTACGAAGCAACCGTTTTTAATCAATTCTTTTGCATCGTCTTCGTTTACTTCATTCTGAGTTGCTGATGGGAATGCGCAGTCGCATTTAACGCCCCAAGGAGTTTTTCCAGGAACAAATTCACATCCGAATTTATCGGCATATTCTGAAATACGTCCACGACGAATATTTTTAAGTTCCATTACCCAGGCCAGTTTTTCGGTGTCGATACCGGCTGGATCGTAGAT
>CAYRBM010000434.1:0-1895 GCA_964422425.1 uncultured Odoribacter sp. | reverse complement strand
CATGGTTCTTGAAGTAGGATATTAGGAATTGGGGCTTCGCTCCCTTGCATCAAAACTACAAGGGCTTTTGTGGAATTTGTATTTCTGAAATGAACTTCATGAGGGAGAGTTTCATCAGTCAACAAAATTCGTTGGCCAATATCCCACTGGAAGAGTTCATCACGTCCATTTTTTAACGTAATCATTTTAATCCCTCCATTAAAATAAAAGTAAGGGGAAATATTCTTCATAAATTAGTGAAGTTTTATCCCTTACTCTTTATTATTTTCGTAAATTTTATTATATATACCCTTCATCAAATAATTTCTTCCAAAGAGATATATTATAATTCTCTTTATCTTGGACTTCATCTTCATCAAATGGCTCATTAAGCGCATTAAGAACCATTCTATAACAAATCATATTCGGGATATATCTTCCATTGCCAAAGATTTCCATATCATCGCCAGTTAAATATTTCATAATCGCTGCGGCGACCCCAGACGAACGGGAAATTCCAGCTTCACAATGGACAATAATTCTCTCAACCTTATCTTTAACCATCTCAACTGCTTCAGCTATTTTATTAGCCTGCGTCTGGGTAATACAATCCTTTTGCCCTATATCAACATCGTTGAACTGGAATCGAAATGTGTACTTAAGCCAGTCTGGATGTTGAAAAAGATTACGCTCTTTATCTATATCTGTTATCGAGATTATCGCAGTAGATGGCGCGCAAGGCTTAAAAGTTTCTCTCTTAGCTTTCGTGCGGCTCATAACTATGATGTCCATATTATCCTACTTTCTATTTATCACAATAAATTTTGGTAAATAATTTTACTAACCAATCAGCTAAGAAGCCATCGGTTTTTTGATTCTGCACTTTTCCTCTTAAAAGAAAATCGTCAACCTCTTTTTCCATCTTGCTAATTTCGACCTCGGCAATAATGCGCGCTTCCTTTAAAGAAAACTCATTCTTCTTTAACTTTAACAGATGTTCCCTGTGGTTAGAAATTAAACAACTACCAAAGGGTTCTCCATCAATATACCTTTCCATAAATTCACGCATACGCACAATATGGTGAAGTTGTTTACCGTCATACCCGTACTTCTCAATCTTATCAATTAGAGCTGGATATGGATGCTCCATGGCTTTGTATTTTTCACGAGCCATACCCAGCATACATTTCACAGCAACGTTCTCATTATAGTGCGCAATCTCTTCGGCGTGCGCGCGAAGCTGTTCAAATTCTTCCTCGTATCTTTCATCAACCCAGTAGTATGGACTAAACAATACTTCAAGAAAGTTGATATTTTGTTTCTTAAAGTTCTCGAACATTAGACGAATATCTTTCAAGTCACAATGCTCATTGTTTTCCATAATATGGGTAGTTGATACTAGCTTGTTATTCAATACGACGTCTCTAAGTGTTGGTACAACCATCGCTTTTGTGTCAATATCGCTATGTTCGTAGTCTAAATTATAGTTTTGACTACCTGCTAAGGCTACATAAATAGGATAATATTTTTTTTCTTGTACTGTAAGAATATGTTCAGATATCCGTTTTTCAATTTCTTCTTTCATTATATTATCAAATCCTTTATGTTTAAATTTTTATATTGTTTACTTGAAATTCTTATTAAAGGTATTTTATTTTCTTTACAATATTGATTTTTAATACTATCATTTTTTTGTCTATCTTCAAAGCGATCATCTCTATCCCACTTAGAATTAGTTTTTATAATATGTTGCCATCCATCATATTCTATTAAGTAAGATAACTTATCTTCTTGAAAAATAGCAAAATCAAATCTAAGTAAGCCTTTTTTTATTCCCAGACAATCTTTAAAAACAAATTGTTTTTGAAAATTAATGTTATTTTCTTTAAGAATAGATACTATTTTTTCTTCCCCAT
>CAYRBM010000433.1:1093-1895 GCA_964422425.1 uncultured Odoribacter sp. | reverse complement strand
CAATCCGTTTCAATTGAGCATTATATTGATGATCGACCATAAATTCGAGAACAGCACTGCCAAAACCACCTTGCAAAACACCATCTTCAACAGTTACTACACAGCTATACTTTTTAAAGATATCATGCAACGCACTTTCGTCGAGCGGCTTAACAAAACGCATATCGTAATGCGACGCTGAAATTCCATCTTTCTGAAGCATTTTGACAGCACGGCCGGCCTGAATACCAACTGTTCCAATAGTCAGAATGGCGATATCAGTTCCTTCGCTTAGCTTGCGACTTTGACCAATCGGTATTGCCACCATGGGTTGTTTCCAGTCAACAATGCAGCCACAGCCGCGCGGATACCTGATCGAGAAAGGTCCATGATTTTCATTTTGGGCAGTAAACATCAGGTTTCGTAATTCCGGCTCATCCATTGGTGCCGACACAATCATGTTCGGAATGGAACGCATATAGGCTAAATCGAAAACACCATGATGCGTAGCACCATCAGCACCAACAAGTCCACCACGGTCAAGACAAAAAACTACCTGCAGATTCTGTATGGCCACGTCATGAATCACCTGATCGTAAGCCCTTTGCATAAAGGTAGAATAAATATTGCAGAACGGAAGCATTCCCTGGATAGCCAATCCGGCCGAAAAAGTAACGGCATGTTGCTCGGCGATTCCTACATCGAAGGTTCGGTGAGGCATTTTCTCCATCATCATATTGAGCGAACAACCTGTGGGCATTGCCGGTGTGATAGCAACAATGCGTTCGTTCATTTCTGCAAGTTCTATAATAGTATGGCCAAA
>CAYRBM010000433.1:0-1083 GCA_964422425.1 uncultured Odoribacter sp. | reverse complement strand
TTCGGAGGCTTATTCACTTTGCATTCGCAATCAAGCAATTCACCGGTTACCTTATCAAATTTTCCGGGAGCGTGATATTCTGTCTGATTAAGTTCAGCCTGCTTAAATCCTTTCCCTTTTTTGGTCACTACATGCAGAAGTTTGGGCCCCGGAATGTTCCGTAAACTTCCGAGAACCTCGGCCAAATAAACAACGTTGTGCCCGTCAACAGGTCCAAAATAGCGAAAACCCAACCCTTCGAACAAATTAGACTGTTTTAGCAACATGCTTTTAATGGCATTCTCGGTTTTCTGAACCACGCGGCGAGCCTTCGGCCCAAATCCGTTCAGTTTGCCGAGGCCATCCCAAATATCCTTTTTGATTCTGTTATATGTCTGCGACTTAGTGATATTAAGCAAATAGTTACTTAATCCGCCAACATTCGGATCAATCGCCATATTGTTATCATTCAGGATAACAAGCACATCAGACTTATTAACGGCAGCATTATTAAGGCCTTCAAATGCCATTCCGCCGGTAATTGCCCCATCGCCAATTACGGCAACAATCTTACGATCGTTTTCCTCTTTGAGCCTGGCGGCAACGGCCATACCCAGTGCGGCCGAAATGGAAGTACTCGAGTGGCCAACACCGAAAGTGTCGTAAATACTTTCCGAAGGTTTTGGGAACCCACTTATTCCGTTGTATTTACGGTTGGTATGAAAAACATCTTTCCTTCCGGTGAGTATTTTATGCCCGTATGCCTGGTGCCCAACATCCCAAACAAGCAGATCGTAGGGTGTATTATATATATAATGTAAGGCTACCGTCAGTTCAACAACACCAAGACTTGCCCCAAAATGCCCTGGATTGGATGAAACCACATCAATAATAAAGTCTCTCAATTCCTGACAAACTTTCGGTAATTCTTCGACCTTCAACTTCCTTAATTCTGACGGATCGGTAATCTGATCCAACAAACTTCCCGTATTATCAACCATCAACTTCCAATTTTGAATCCAAATATACAACTCTTAATTCTCCGGAAAAAGTTATTAGCTATTTGAAAATTAGACCTGCAAGATAACTGTTTCCCGGTTTAGA
>CAYRBM010000432.1:0-1899 GCA_964422425.1 uncultured Odoribacter sp. | reverse complement strand
AAGAAAGGAATACAAGTAATATGTAAATAAAATTCTTCAAGAAATAGGTTTATCAAAATAACGTTCAGGCCAATACACTTATTATGCCAAAAGTAACAAATGGTTTTTACATTTTTTAACATTTATGCTATTAAGTACTTAAATCGCGATATTTAATAATGATTTGATAAGAAATTTTCTAAAAATGTAATATTTCGTTCCATAAATCATGGCAATATCTGGACTAAAATGGAGAATATCACAGAAAAAGAAAAACAGAATAAACCAATCTTAATTATTGACACCAACAATATTTATGGAGTAAAACCTTGTTATTGTTTTTAAATTTACCACCAAATAATACAACGCATGAAACGAGCAGTCCACGGCAACAACTTTCAAGGTAGCAAGCCCAAAAACCTTGGCAACTTTGAGAGAACCAATAATTTCCGGGCATGCGAGTTCCACATACAATGAATTAACAACAATATTTGCTTGTGAAAAGACTTATAATCTTAATCTGCCTATCGGTTTTTGTTCTAAAAATCGCTGCAGCAAAGGAAAATCCAAAATTCCTCAACTATTTAAACGATAAATGGGTTGATTCCTTAATGACAAAAATGACACTTGATCAGAAAATAGGCCAGCTATTTATGATTCAGGCCTATTCGAACAAGAAAAGCGACAAAACAGATGCGCTGGTAAAGCAAATTGAGCAATTGCAGGTTGGTGGAATTATTTTCATGCAAGGTGGTCCAGTAGCCCAAAATTCAATTAGTAACAAATTTCAGCAGGCAGCAAATATCCCTTTACTGGTAGCTATCGACGGCGAAACTGGACTTGGTTTCAGACTCGATTCTACGATAAACTACCCCGTACAAATGGCATTGGGAGCCATAACAAACGACTCTTTGATTTTTCAGATGGGTTATGAAATCGGGAAGCAATGCCGTAGACTTGGAGTGCATATGAACATGGCGCCTGTTTGCGATATCAACAATAATCCGAATAATCCGGTGATTAATTACCGTTCGTTTGGAGAGGAAAAAATACAGGTTGCCCATAAAGCATGGTTATATGCCAGCGGGTTACAAGCAGCCGGCGTGTTGGCCACGGCCAAACATTTTCCAGGGCACGGCGATACCGAAACAGACTCGCATCTACGTCTTCCGGTTATCAATCAAACCAAAAGTGAACTCGACTCACTGGAGCTTTATCCTTTCTCATATCTTATTGACAAAGGGGTTGGAGCTGTCATGACGGGCCATCTACAGGTTCCTGCACTTGAACCAAATACGCGTATTCCTGCAACATTGTCTTCTAAAATTATCAAACAAAAACTACGGAGTAACCTTGGTTTTGAAGGCCTGATAATAACCGACGCCATGAACATGAACGGGGTGGGCAAGGTCTCGTCTGCGGACTTGGTAGTGAAAGCTTTAAAAGCCGGAAACGACATGGTTGAAATAGCTCCAAAACTCGAAAAAGCAATTTCAGCAGTGAAGCTCGCTGTAAAATCAGGACAAATAACTACGGAAGATATAGATTCCAAATGCCGACGTATTTTAGCCGTAAAAAAATGGTTAGGTCTCGACATACAAAAATTT
The DNA here is from genome assembly GCA_964422425.1 of uncultured Odoribacter sp. GTDB lineage: Bacteria > Bacteroidota > Bacteroidia > Bacteroidales > Prolixibacteraceae > Aquipluma. The sequence continues at coordinate 313 of CAYRBM010000432.1, read as the reverse complement.
ACTGATTGCAAAAACCTACAGGCCGAGCTGTACCAACCAAAATATCAGCTTACGAAGCAGCTTTTGTTTGAAAAAGCGCTCACCGTTTTAGAGAATAAGAACAACATTCTGCCACTTCAGCGACTCGATACGCTAAAAATAGCCAGTCTTTCAATTGGTGCAGAAGAAACCACTTCACTTCAGCTAATGCTCGACAACTATACTCAGATCGATCATTTCAATATTTCCAAATCTCCATCTGAAAAAGAAATTTTGAACCTGATCAACCAGCTCAAACCTTATAACCTGATTATCGCTTGTATTCATGGAATGG
>CAYRBM010000431.1:0-1912 GCA_964422425.1 uncultured Odoribacter sp. | reverse complement strand
AAGCCGCTCGGCCTGAGCGAATGCTTTTTCAATAAAGTACTTCTTCTTCTCTTCCGGAATATTCGGATTGTTCAGTATTGTTTCCAGATATCCCTTTATCGAAGCCAAAGGGGTTTTCAGTTCGTGAGCAATGTTTGAAGTAAGCTGTTGTTTCAAAAGTTTTTGCTTTTCAGGCTTGGTCACATCGCTGATCAGTACTTCAAAACTGCGATCAACAAAGATGATACACCTGATGTGAAAAAACTTCTCGCCCTTCTCAATGATATATTCAATATGCGGAAGTTCCTTAATAGGTGTATTAAAATCAGTTTCGCGGTATTGGTCAACAAACTCAAGTACTTTCTCAAATTCAGGAATGGTAAAAATATGCTCGGCCGAAATTGTTGACTTATCCGAAATCATATTTATAAACTGTATAAAATGACTGTTTGCCAATATCTTATGCTTTTCAGGAGAGAAAATAGAGATTCCCTCCTTTAGTACGTGCAGGTGTCCGTAAAGCTTTTCCTTTTCATTGGTCAGCTCATCTTTGGCTTTTTTCAGGTTATCGTAAATCTGAATGATCTGCCGGCGAATTACTCCAAGTTCATTGTCCTGAAAATTACTGTCCATTTTCGAGATATCCTCATTCTGACCAGCCTTCAGCGCAAAGTCTTTCAGCTTGATGATAAAATCGCTTAGCCGTCGGGTGGTGAAATAAAACAGAACCGACATCAAAACCAGCAAGAGAAAGATAAAGACCCAGAATATCCGCTCGGTTTTCAGAAAATTGACAATATCGACGTTATACAGTGCGGCAGTTCGGACAAAATAACTCTTACAATTCTTGGCATAATAATAATACTTCTGGTTGGTGGTGGTCGAAAGTCGGATGCTTGATCCCTTTCCCAGCTGAATTGCCTTTTGTACCTCGGGCCTGTGCAAATGGTTTTCAAGGTGAACAACATCATCAACAAAGCTGTCGTAAACCACCTTACCCGACAAATCGAGCACTGTAACCCGAGTATTTGTTATTGGCAGAAGGCTTTTTAAGGTATCGAGCGATTTGAAATCTCCCGTTTCGAAAACCTTTTTGTGTTCGATGTAACGGTGCGTAACCTCCGAGATGTTATCGAGTGTATTCTCAAGCTGGCCTGTTCGGTAATTTCGTTCACGATCGTACTGATAAACCAGCACCGCAACGCTGAATATCGAAAATACGATCAGGAAGTTGACCAATATTCGTTTCCGGAAGGTTTGTTTTACTACCACAGCTCAGAAAAGGTTTAGTTATAACTGAATTCAACTGACAAAGTCCAAAAGTTAGTTCTCGAAACAATATCCATACCCCGAGCGACCTTTGATGCAATTGCCGTACGTGCCAATCTTTTTTCGCAGCCTTGCAATGTTCACATCTACATTTCGCTCGGTAACAATCACATCATCGCTCCAAATCCGGTCCAGAATCTCTTGCCTGCTCAGGTATTTTCCTTTACTTGAAATCAGCATGTTCAGGATTTCGAATTCTTTGCGTGTAAGTAATATATTCTGATTATCGATTGTCAGCGATTTACGGTTTAGATCGAGTTCCATGGTGTCGATTGTGATAACCTTGGGTTTCACATCAAGATTTTTTCCACGACGTAAAATAGCCCTGATTCGGGCAACCAGTTCCTTAATCGAAAATGGTTTGGTCATGTAGTCGTCGGCACCTACATTAAAACCGGTAAGCATATCGTTTTCAGTTTCGCGGGCTGTCAGAAAAATAATTGGTACCGACAGTCCTTGCTCCTTCCTGATTTTGTCAGCCAGCTTAAACCCCGACATTCCGCCCATCATAACATCGAGCAGTAACAGGTCGAATTGTTCCAGCGGTTTTGATAAAGCTTCCTCACCCGAATAGGCTACATCAATATCAAATCCTTCGCTGGCC
>CAYRBM010000430.1:0-1913 GCA_964422425.1 uncultured Odoribacter sp. | reverse complement strand
AATAATAGAATGCTTTGGGATCAAGCTTTTCAATCCATCCGGAATTAAAGAAATGATTCATTGCATGAACGAAGGAATCTCCCAATAGCAGTGCGATTTGTTCTATTTCAAATAGATTATAATCCTCTATTTCAGAAATTTTTCTGTTTTTTATAAAATTCAGAATCTCTTCTGGTACATGCTCCGGGAATTGCTTTCTCAAAAAGAGATAAAAAGCTCCCGAATAAAATACGTCTTTCCGATTAGCGCCCGTATTTCGTATGAACCCATCTAATATGCTAATGAAATATTGAAGTGGATATTTCAATAAGGTAATAGTTTCACCATCGAATGTTATTAGGTCCTTTTCATTTTGTAAAAAATCTAGAATGGTCTGACGACCGTATTTTTCACCTAAAATCACAGTGATCTTTTCCAAACTTAGTTGACCATTCGTATTTTGAAGAATCTTTTCGATTGACTCTGAAAGTCCCATAATGTCGATTTTTAATAACGCTACAAATTAACAAAGTAACTATGCAGTCATTCTGCATAGTTAAAAATATTTCTCTTTAAGTTGAATTATTCGAACCTTAACTCGTTGACGAAGTATTTCTGGACTAATTACCTCAATCTTTTCAGCATGAGAAAAAATTAGCGCTTCCAGTTCAAAGTTAGGTATTACCTTAAGTTCTATAATGGTATATTTTGATGTTTGCTCTTTGATTTTCTGGGAACCATGAATTGGTTTTGTTTTGACATAAGGCCAACTTTCAGCATCTATTTTTAGAATGACGTTCTCTGTGGTGCCATTATTTGGAACCGAAACTCCGACAACATCATCAAAATACTCTTCAAAATTGATTTCCGTGTTGGGTATAAATACTTCAGAAACAGCCTCAATTACCTCAATCCTGTCGAGGGCTATGGTTGTTACAGTTTTAGCATCTCTACTTTTTCCAAATAAAAACCATCGGTTATTATATTGCTTCAAAAAATATGGATGCAAAATTATCAATATAGATTCATCATGCTTAAAAGGGTGATATTGAATATTCAGAACCTGCTTGTTGCTTATTGCATCATACAAGATTCCTATATGCTCCTTCCCCGTCAAGTATTGATTTTCTTCAAACTCAATTACCTTTTCCTGACTTTTCAATCTAAAGCTTACCTCTAAACGAGCTTTTATCTCATCAACCCACTCGAACTGCGGGAGACCTTTGAACCGAGACAGCGTTGTCAGTGATTCCTTCAATTGCAAAGCTTCCCGTTCATTTAATGGCTGATTATTAATTGAGAATGACAAATCACTATATCGGTAAAATGCTTTTTTACCATCCTTGTATGATTCGATTGGAGCATTAAAACCCTTTGAGTCACGCATAAATTTTATGTCATCAAAAATCTGTCGCCTCTTTATACCGGTGGAATTTGGATCAATATCAAGCAATGAATTATTGCAAGCTTCAATTAAATCATCAACATAATAAGTCCTTCCTGGATTTCGAAAGCACTGATTAAGTGCCTGATACCGTATAGTTGCGTTTTTATTGGTTGGCATGAGGGTTTAAATACTTCGATCTATATTCTAAAAATAATCATTAAATATACTTATCAAATTTCTAAATCATAAAATAATCCTTCATATAAATTCATGATTCTATTAAATCCCAACAGCTTAAATACATTTGGATTAAATTGAATGAAATTTCCAAAACAATAGACAGCAAATATCCTAAACAGCAATTCCACAGCCTTCACCGCTTAATTTTTTTTTCAACAAATTCATGTCCTGTGAGATTTTTGTATCTACAATTCGGGCATATATCTGGGTAGTTTTAAGGGACGAATGCCCCAGCATCTTGGAAACGGTTTCTAATGGAACACCATTTGTCAGGGTTACTGAAGTGGCAAACGTATGCCGGGCAACG
>CAYRBM010000429.1:0-1925 GCA_964422425.1 uncultured Odoribacter sp. | reverse complement strand
GGAGGTAAAAAGAAGTAAAAATCATTTTTACTTTTATTATCCCCTTCTCCTTTTCCATCTTTAGGTCCGTCTCCGGAAGGTCTCAAGTCTAAATCAATTGGTATAGTTCTTTTTCCGGTAACAAAATTGAAAGCTCCCGGGTCTTGAAAAAATGCTTCTACCTGTTTTTTTACTTCTTCGCTTTGTCCGAGTATCCACATAACAATAAAGAAAGCCATCATAGCAGTAACAAAGTCAGCATACGCTACTTTCCAGGCACCACCGTGATGACCGGCATGTCCACCTTTTTTAATCTTCTTGATTATTATTGGCTGCTCTTTGTGTTGTTTTTGTTCTTCTTCTGCCATAATAGATATTATTCTAAAATTGTTTAAAATTTACTTTTATTATCTTGGGCGCTTAATAGCTTCTTCTGTTTCACTGAAAGTAGGTCGGTTTTCAGGGTCAATAGTTCTTCTTCCGTATTCGATAGCAACAGCAGCAGGTGCACCCTTAGCAAAAGAAAGCATTGCAGCTTTAATGACTTGTAAATAAATTGCTTCTTTATTAACAATTTTTTCCATAATAGAAGCAATTGGACCAAAGAAACCATAAGCGAAAAGCACACCAAGAAAAGTACCGACAAGTGCAGATGCTACGTGATGGCCAACAGTTTCAGCTCCTTCAGAAACAGAACCCATCGTTACAATAATTCCCATAACAGCAGCTACAATTCCAAGTCCGGGAAACGAATCTGCCATCGTTTGTAAAGATGAGGGAGGTATTGCTTCCTCATGATGATGGGCTTCTAAGTCTATTTCCATTAGTTCTTCCAAATCGTGAGCAGGAACACCACCACTTAATACCACTTTTAATGTATCACAAAGAAACTCAACAGCATGATGGTTGGCAAAAAAAGTTGAATATTTCGACATTATTGAACTTTGAGTAGGATTTTCAACATGAGATTCTAATGCAATTAATCCTTCGCGCTTTGCAAACTGAAATAATTCATATAATAGTTGTAGTAACTCAATATAAGCTGTTTTGCTTACTTTTGCTCCTTTAGTCGAGCCAATTGCTTGTGCTAGAATCTTTTTTAACACTGGCAGCGGATTTGCTACCAGTAACGAACCAACTGCACAACCTATGATAATCACATATTCCGGAATCACTATTAGTGTTAAAGGATTGCCGCCAGCCATTATAAAGCCACCAATCAAAGCAAAGAAAACTAATCCTAATCCTATTATTACAAACATAAAATTTAACCTTTTTTATTTTTTTATCCTATCTAATAAATCTGAATTTTGAGGGTCGTAAATGATTCCCTTCTCCCAAGCTTTAATAGCTTCTAACTCTTTTCCCTGATTTTTTAATACGTCGCCGATATGAAGCCATACATCAGCATTAGTACTATCTATTGACTTAGATTTTTCTAAATATTCCAATGCTTTTTCATTGTTTCCTGTTTGAAAATAAATCCAGCCATAAGTATCTAAATAATTGGGATTCTGAGAATCGATTTCTATTGCTATCTTTATCATTACTAATGCTCTTTCCAATGCTAAGCCCCTTTCAGATAATGAGTAAGCATAATTATTATTTGCTAATGGATTCTCAGGGTCTAATATCAATGCTTTCTCATAGTATTCATCTGATTCTTCATATCTTTTTAAAATATGATTTACCAATCCTAACTGTGTTAATATTTCGACATTATTACTATCAATCTTAATAGCTTTCAAAAAACATTCTTTAGATTGTTCAATACTATCCATTTCGTAATATAGTATTCCGGAAAAATATGGATATACAAGTTCATCTGGATATTTTGTAGAATTAAGTAATAAATTTGATAATAGCTCCGCTTGTTTTTTATTTATATAATAGTATCTGAATATTTCCTGAAATATAGCAAAATTATCTTCATTTAAAGATATATA
>CAYRBM010000428.1:0-1929 GCA_964422425.1 uncultured Odoribacter sp. | reverse complement strand
GCAAGATGCCGTCAATGCTGTTTTTAACGAATATGGAATAAATGGAATATTAGAACTAGTTTCCAGAACTACAAAATCCTGGGAGATCGGATATCATTTGGCTGATGTGAAAGAAAATATTGATGATGAGATTTTTCATCTATTTCTAAGTGAGGAGGGGAAACCATATTCGATGACTATGGGATATATTAACAGAAAAGCAGACCTAAAAGGATCAGATTGGATATTTGAAAAATTGTCTTTCCCTTTAATTTCCGGATCAACACAAAAGATATCCGAATTTTTCCTTTCTATTAATCCTTCCTCAAGTCTATGGAATATTTTAAATGATCAACCACCTGAAGTACAAGATCATTACTGGCAGAACATATTCAAAAGTCCTTATGGATACAGATTGAGAGGAAATGATCTTCAATTTGGGATAAAAACTTTAAATAAGTATAATAGGTTCCCTACAAGTTTAAAGTTAATTCGATATGAGCGAAAGAACGTTCCTTATGAATTAGTTATTGAAATACTTGAGGGAATCGCAACGGGAACACATACTGAGGCCTTGGAAATAGACAATGGAGCATGGCATATTTCAGAGCTATTCAAACGTTTGGACGAAGAAGCCGTTGATTCAAAAAAAATGCAATTATTGGAATGGTACTATTTGCCCATATTGAATAATTCTCATAGTGATCGTCCAATCAAGTATCTTTTTAAATATATTGAAAATGATCCTTCATTTTTTGCTGAACTTATTTCTTGGATTTATATCCCAGAAAACAGGGACCCCAAAGAAGAAATGGCCAATAATAGTAAAGAAAATATTGCGTCAAAGGCAAAGAATGCTCATGAATTGATTGAAAATTGGTGCAGTATCCCTGGCATGAACGATTCTGAAGAAATTAATTCCGAATATCTATTGAACTGGATTTCCATAGCTATAAATGAGTGCAGAAAACGTGATAGAGAGAAACGAGGTTTTTATGAAATAGGAAAACTATTTGGAAGGTTATCAGTTTGTTGTAACTATTGGCCTCATACTGAATTGTGCGAAATTATTGAAAAATTTGATCATGAAGAAATTAACAAAGGCTTTGTACTTGGAGTTATAAATGGCAAAGGCACCGAGGCTCACATTAGACCTGTAAGTAATGGCTCTCCTGAAAGGGCTACCGCACAAAAATACAGAAATATATCTCAAGGAATATGCCATCAATTCCCGATTGTTTCATCGTTACTAAACGAGGTTGCAAGTCACTATGAGAGTTGGGGAAGACATCTGGATATTGATGAGACACAAAGGGAATTAGAATTTTAAGCCAACAATCTCTCCAGCTTCATTTTCCATTTTTCCCAATCCGGCATTTCTTTGGTTTGAAGATCTATGAATTTTTGGGTATGATCGTGGTAAACCAGGTGGCATAATTCGTGGATAATCACATATTCAATGCAGCGTTTTGGGGCTTTTATAAGTTCAGGATTTAAAATGATTTTGTCTTTTGTTGTGCAACTCCCCCATCGTTTAGGCATATCCAGAATGTATATACCGGCTGGTTCTACACCATATTTTTGAAATCTGACAATAAGGGGTTCCGCGATTTCTGCGAATTTTTCTTTGGCCTTTTGCCGGTACCATTGCTTTAATAAATTTCCTGCCTTTGATTTATCTTTCGTTATAACCTCAATAAAACGGCCTTTATACTTTACTTCACTTTTGCCGCCATCCGAGACTTTCAAACGGAATTGACGCCCCATGTACAAATGTGTTTCACCACTCACATATTTCCTCGGAGTTGTTTTTGGGTAAAAAGCCAGGAAATAATTTTGCTGCTTCAGTATCCACGGCGCCCGTTTAATAACATTTTCCCAAATATTTTATATTGGGGTATTAAGGGGAGCTTTAACAAAAACTTACATTTCCCGAGTGATGTTAATTCC
>CAYRBM010000427.1:0-1931 GCA_964422425.1 uncultured Odoribacter sp. | reverse complement strand
GTGAAATGAGCAGTTCACCCAAATTCACCGAATACGTTGGAAACATTGCTCCTGCCGATAAAAAAGCGTTGTATATGGGGTCGTCGTATCTGGCCATCGCGTTGGGGCACCAGATTGCCGGATTCCTTTCCGGAGCACCTTACGAAAAGGTGGCCGATAAACTTTATCTCCTGAAAGAAGAAGTAATTAAGCGGGGACTCACCGTTCCTGAAATTGGCGAAAATTTTACCAAAACCGACTATTTCAACGAAGCTGCCCGACAGATGAATATGTCGCAGGATCAGGTAACACAACTGCTTTGGAACAATTATCATCCGCAATCTATCTGGATTCTTTTCAGTTCCATAGCAATAGGTGCCGTAGTTCTCTTATTTTTGTATGATAAATTTATTCTTCCGAAGAAATCAAACAACAGTTAACCGAAGTCTATGACAAACAAAATCCTTCTTTGGGTGCTGCTCTGCCTGGTAATTTCGACTGCCGGAGCTCAGGAATTTCAGAGTTTTGCTTCGATGTACAAAAATCTGGATGACACCAAAAAAGGAGAATTGAATTTCCGGTTCGAAAGCCTGGGATTCTTCCAGAACAACGAATTTCTGGGAAAATTTGTCGATGGTTATACGCTGACCGGCGCGATGGTCCGCCCAAAACTAAGTTACTCGCCGGTTGACGGCCTGTATGTGGAAGCCGGTGCACACCTTATTAAATACAACGGAAAAGATCAGTTTGTTAATGCTGTTCCACGGTTTTCTGCCAGATATCGGTTCAACGAGCAGTTTTCGGTAGTTACCGGCAATCTCGATCAGAACAATCAGCACGGGTTGTTGGAACAACTTTGGGAGCCCGAGCGCATGTATACCGACAAGCCCGAAGCCGGACTTCAGTTCTTGTATTCGGGAGAAAAACTGAAAGCACAAACCTGGATTAGCTGGGAGCAGTTTATACAGAAAAATGATCCCTATCAGGAACATTTTACCTACGGACTGACCGCTGACGGCAAACTGTTTGAGAATTCGGCGCTGACGGTTAAATTCCCGGTCAACCTTTTGTTCTATCACAAGGGTGGCGAAATAAATATCAATCCGAATGGCGAACGCCCGCGTGTACAAACCCATGCCAACGCACTTGCCGGATGGGAAATTGAAATGAATACCGGAACAACAGTGAAAACTATAAATTTGAATGCCTACTGGCTCGGATACAAAGCAATAACTTCGGAATCGAACACCTTGCCATTTGATAAAGGACACGCCTATTTGCTCGAAGCCAGCGCACGTACCAAAAACTCGAAGATTTCGCTTAGCTACTGGAATGCGTTTCAGTTTATTGCACCCAAAGGCCGGTTGCTTTACCAATCGGTTTCCGACAGCGATCCTACCTTCACACAACCCGACCGGTCGATGATTTCGGCTAAATATTTCTGGCAAAAGAATATTGCCAAAGATGCGCGCGTTGCCTTTCAGGTAGAGGCTTTCCGCGATACTTCAACCGGTGATTTCTCGTATGGCTACGGTTTTTTTCTGCTGATGAATTCTGATTTCCTTCTGAAGGCGTTTTAAGATTATAGATAAAACCGCCACGGTTTATCTGCCCATTCTCCGGCATAGCCAATCCCAATTCGTTTCGAAGTTTTGAATTCATTAATCGGTCCTGCATCTTCCACCCAAAGCCGGGAAGATTCCGCCAGGTTTTCCCCGTAGAACGATTTATCGAGCATCAATTCACGTCCTAACCGTCCCGGGCCCGAAAACCCTTCAATTCCACGAATCAGTACGGCTGAAGCATGTCCTTCTTCGCCGGTAACCAAATTCAGTAACCAGTACATGCCATAAATGAGGTAAACGTAAACTTTTCCACCTTCGTGAAACATCACTTCGGTTCGCGGTGTTTTCCCCTTGCTGGCGTGACAGGCCAAATCACCATCGCCGCTG
>CAYRBM010000426.1:0-1935 GCA_964422425.1 uncultured Odoribacter sp. | reverse complement strand
GTAGTTCGGTTTAAAAGATTGATACATGACTTATCCAACTCACTCGATAAAGATGTTGTTCTGGTAACCGAAGGAATGGAAACTGAGCTCGACAAGAACCTGATTGAAAAGCTGATAGAACCTTTACTGCATATTATCCGGAATTCGTTGGATCATGGAATTGAAAGCAAGCCAGAGCGAAAGGAAAAGAATAAAAATGAGGTTGGAACAATTTTGTTACGGGCTTCAACCATTGGAAGTTATGTACAAATTGAAATTGAAGATGACGGTGCAGGGTTGAACACGGATAAAATCAGGGAAAAAGCCATTAGCAAAGGTTTAATCTCCGGACAGGAAACAATGTCGGATCAGGATATTTACGGGCTAATTTTTGAACCCGGTTTTTCGACCTCCGAATTGGTGACCGATGTGTCGGGACGCGGCGTTGGAATGGATGTTGTTAGGCGAAGTATTCAAAATATGCGTGGTACAATTGAGCTTGCCTCCGAAAAAGATAAGTTTGCAAGGTTTACTATCAAATTGCCTCTTTCACTTTCGATTACCGATGGGTTGCTAACCTTGGTTGGACATAATTATTACGTCATTCCTTCGACTGTCGTTCAAAAGTTACACATTGTTGCAACAAAAGGCTTGACCAATGAACCCGGGCAAAAACTTGAGCTCGACGGAAACCTTGTTCCTTACCTGAATTTGCGGAAGGAATTTGGATGCGAAGGAATAATTCCCGAAGAACAGTATGTGGTAGCAGTTACTTATGGAGCCAGTAGGTTTGCATTGATTGTTGATGAGGTGATTCGCGAATACCAGGCAGTAATTAAGCCGCTAAGCCGGATGTTCAAAAATCAGGATATGTTTTCAGGAGCCAGCATTTTGGGATCAGGACAACTGGCTTTGGTGATTGATACAAACAAGTTGATACAGAAATATTTGTAACCAATGGCAGCCGAAGTTATATATGGTTTAAATGCTTACTTTACTTTCAGGATCGAAGGTGAACTATTTGCCGTAAATATTGGCAATATGACCAAAATCCTTGAACTGACTGAACTGACTGAAGTTCCGAATACATCAAAAGCCTTTAGAGGAATTATTAATGTTTTTGGCGATGTTATTCCAGTTTTTGATGGCCGATTAAGATTTGGGCTTCCTGAAAAAGAGCCTCCACCAAAATCCTGTATCCTGATTTTGGTTTTTGAGCTAGATGGTCAAACAGTAAGTTCCGGAATTATTGTGGATTCGGTTGAAAAAGTGATAGTTATCAATCCTGATCAAATTCAGGTTCCGGCAACTTTGGGAAAACGATTTAATGCAGGGCTTACCGATGGTGTTGCCACGATAAACGAAGAGCCGGTCGTGATTCTGAATATGGAAAAGATATTTTCGACCGAAGATGTGAAACTGATTACTACTGTTGAATAATTTAAAAGTTTAAAGTATGAGATTTGTTGACCTGAAAATCCGGACCAAATTAATGGGTGCATTCGGAGTTTTAATCTTGATTGCTTTCATTTTATCGGTTAATACAGTGGTAACATTGTTCTTTTTTAAGAAAAATATAGGTTCGTTTACCCGCGAATTTTTGCCACAGCTCGAACTTTCGGCACGCATCAACAACGAGATTCAAATGGTGGCATTTAATATGGAGGGCTATTACCTGACCGGAAAACCCGAATACTTCACAAGCGCACGTTTCGAATTCGACTCTTTAAAAAATGCCCTCGATAAAGGAGAACTTTTGCTCGAGAATTCAAAGGAACTGACCAAACTTGAGCAGATTCTAAGCGAAGCAAAGATTATGCTTCCGCAATACGAACAAACGATGATGATGGTATTTAAAACCACTCAGGACATAAACCTTTTACAGGAGAAAATAAAACAGAATGGCAATGGTCGTGCCGCTGCTGAAAATACAGCCTTACAAAAGAAAAGAAAAAA
>CAYRBM010000425.1:0-1946 GCA_964422425.1 uncultured Odoribacter sp. | reverse complement strand
AACAGGTTCTTGCCGGAGAACAACCCTGGAAAGGTGCTTTCGAGCGACTTAAAACCTCAACTAATCTTCAGTTTGAAGTAAAACCATTTGCACATGTGGTACGGGGTCCATATGGCAAACCAAACATTGGAGGCGACGATTTATCGAAAGGTTCAAACATGGCTTACGACTGCGCGCTGATGTGGTACATCACCAACGACAAAGCATACGCCCAAAAAGCTATTGAAATTATTAATACCTGGACTCCGGTTCTTTGGGATTTCGACTACAACGACGCCAAACTGCTGGCGGGCTGGACAGGCCACATACTTTGCAATGCCGCCGAAATATTGAAATACACTAATTCAGGCTGGCAACAAAAAGATATCGACCGCTTCAACGAAATGCTGATGACGGTTTATTACCCGCTGATGCGGTTCTACTACCCTACTGCCAATGGGAACTGGGATGGCGCCATCATTCATTCCATTCTGGCCATTGCCATTTTTACCGATAATCGTGAAATGTTTAACAACGCCATCGATCATTTTTTACATGCGCCGGTCAACGGAAGCATTTTTAAATACATTTATCCGAGCGGACAATGCCAGGAATCGATGCGCGACCAGGCGCACGTGCAACTCGGTTTGGGGGAATTTGCCGGAGCCGCTAAAGTTGCCTACACTCAAGGCGTCGATCTATTCTCGATTGCCGACAACCGCATAGCTCTCGGATACGAATACACTGCCCAATTTTTGCTGGGCAAAACCCCGCATTGCTACGGAAAAATCTCCGACCGGGCCAAAAACCTGCGCGACGATTACGAATACGTTTACCGTCACTATGCCGCAATGGGCATCGACATACCATACACCAAACAGGCCGCTGATTCCATTCGCCCCAAAGCCAGTCGCAGTGTACTGACTGCTTTCCGCGCCCCTTCTGCAAAACAGGTACAAAAACGAGAGGCGCCAAAGCCTTCGCTGATAGCCTATCCGGCCGGAGCGATGGAAAAAGCAATAACAAAATTACCTGTAAACGCCGTCGTGGTAAAACCCGGAGAATCAATTCAGGAAGCTTTGGACAAAGCCGCTTCTCAAAACGGTTGGGTACTGGCAAGCGCCGGTTTGCACAAATTACCAACAACCCTGAAAATTCCTTCCGGAGTAACGCTTTCAGGAGAAGGGCTGTCAACAGTTCTTTTTCTTGATCCATCTTCAGGAGTGCGCGATGCCATTGTTAACGCGACCGACGACTTACACGATGTAACTCTTTGTGACCTCGTCGTTGAAGGCGCCAACGATCCAGATCCGGGTACTGACCCCAACAGTCGCCGTTCGTATCGAAGTGGCGGAAACCGTGGTGGAATTATCTTTTTAGGTCAGCACGAAGGCCAAATGAAAAACATTACACTTCGCAATGTGACCGTCAGGAATTGTACCTACAACGGTGTTTTCATCAGCGGAGCCAAAAATCTGAATATCCAGTGTTGTGACTTCAACGAAAACGGCGCCAGCGTGGTTCCGGGGCCGCGGCTTCAGCATAATTTACTGTTGACACACTGCTCAAACATCAGCATAAACGACAGCAGAATAGACACTTCACCACACGGTTGCGGAATAGCGCTTTCTAACTGCATAGATGCCACCGTTACCAATTGCGAACTGGCACGCAACGCCTGGTTCGGAGCACTGGTTACTGAAAGCAAAAACATTAGTATATCCGGAAATCTTATTGAAGCAAACGACCGCAGCGGAATCATGATTCAGTATTTGTATAACGGTTCCGAGAATATCACTGTCGCCAAAAACCTGATTCACTTCAACAGCATTTGCGGAGTAGAATCTTATGCGGCAAAAAACATCAAGGTTTCTGAAAATAAATATGCCGGAAACGGGGCCGACCAAAAGTTGAACGAAAAAATCAGTCCGGAGAAAAGGATTATTATGAACTAGCTCAAGATGACG
>CAYRBM010000424.1:0-1947 GCA_964422425.1 uncultured Odoribacter sp. | reverse complement strand
AGCTATGTTCAGGCCGGGGATTATTCGATTGTTCAAGCCGAAATTGTCCCCGAGCTTTCGAACCTGGTCCGCATCAAAGCTTCCCAACCTTTCGAGAAACCTACGTCGTTAACGGTGGTTTGCGCCGATCACATTTATTCGTTTGAACTGACATATGGCAACGATGCGCCTATCACTTACCCGATAGAAAGTTTTGAATCACAACAGGCTATGACCTTTTCCGGGAAGCTGATGCCTGATTACCTGCTGAAAGACCTTTGCGACCAGGTTCTGGAAAAGCACCGGCACCGGTTTCATAAGCGAAAGGCAAAAAAAGACGGGATTGAAGTTAAACTCAACTCCATTTTCCTAAAAAATGATGCCCTTTTTTTTGAGCTTCAGGTGACCAACAAAACCAACATGGCTTACGATGTGGAAAGTTTTAATTTTTGGATCACCGACAAGAAGAAGGCCAAAGCGACCAACGTTCAGGAGTACCAGGTTTTTCCACAATATCAGCACAACAAGGTTATGCGGATTCCTGGCGATGTAACTGTTCGTGAAGTGTTCGTGATGGAGAAAATGACCATCCCGGATCAGCGTATCCTGAGAATCGAATTGGGAGAAAAAGCATTGGGCAACACCGGTCGCAAACTCAGCTTTAACCTGAAAAACAAGGACATCCTTAAGGCCAGAAAGCTCTGATTTCAGGAAATAGTATTCAAAATTCTGATATTCTAAACTTCCAACGATGGAACACGAATCACACGAACTGGTTAAACTGCACGAAGGGTTTCGGTTCTTCAGCTATGTACTACTTTTTACATCGTTATACCTGACCCAGCTGGATTATTTCTTTCTGAAGGGAATGCAGATACCGGCATTTCATTCTGTGATCGAAAAGATGCAGAACCTGAAGTTCATGGCCAGCCTTTATCCGTCGAAGGTTGTTTGTCTTGTTTTTCTGGCCATTACCTGCATCGGGACCAAGGCACACAAAGACCGGGAACTACTGGTGTCAACTATCGTTGGACAAACCATAGCCGGGTTAATCTTTTACTGGGGAAGTATGGTTGTTTTCAAAAGCTTTCCGGCAGTCTACCTGGGGCTGACCTTTGCTGGTTTTGTTTTGTTGAATATCGGTTTTGACAACATCTCCAAACTGATCAACGTCAATTTGATGAAAGACCGCTTTAACGTGGAAAATGAAAGTTTTCCGCAGGAAGAAACGCTGAAAGCCAACGAATATTCGGTGAATCTGCCGACAAAATACCAATATAAAGGCGAAGAGCATAACGGCTGGATTAACATTGTCAACCCTTTTCGGGCAACGATGGTGATCGGGACTCCTGGTTCCGGTAAATCTTTTTCAGTAGTGCTGCCCTTTATCCGGCAGCACCTGAAAAAAGGTTTTTCGATGTGTGTCTATGATTTTAAATATCCCGATTTATCATTGGTGACTTACAACCATTTCTTAAGAGCAAAGAAAAGCGGAAAGCTTCCGGAATCAACCCGGTTTTATGTAATCAACTTTGAGAACATTCAGAAATCCTTCCGATGCAACCCGCTGGCGCCACAGTGGATGGAAAGCCCTATCGATGCGTTTGAATCATCCCGGACCATCCTTTACAATCTAAACAGGGAATGGATCAGGAAACAGGGCGAATTCTTTTCAGAATCGGCAGTGTCTTTTTTTGCAGCGGTGATCTGGTTTTTGAAAAAATATCAGGATGGTAAATTTTGCACCCTGCCACATGCTATTGAATTGCTTCAGATGGATTACGACGATCTGTTTGCCGTTCTGGAGCAGGAAAAAGATGTGGCCAATATTGTCAACCCGTTCATCAGTGCACATAAACGCGGGGCCAGCGAGCAGTTGGAAGGCCAGTTGGGAAGTTTAAAGATTGCCATCTCGAAAATCATTAGCCCGGAGATTTACTGGATTTGCTCAGGGGATGACTTTTCGCT
>CAYRBM010000423.1:0-1949 GCA_964422425.1 uncultured Odoribacter sp. | reverse complement strand
GAGAGGTTATCCGTATTATCGTTTGTAACACCGAAAAGTTTTACCCCCGGAGTGTCGATCAGTACACCGGAACCCGGCAACAGTACCATTTCCCTGCGTGTAGAAGTGTGCTTTCCTTTACCTGTAGAATCACTGATTGTTCCTGTCTGCAGAAGTTCCCTGCCGCAAAGAGCATTGATCAGAGTGCTTTTCCCCACGCCGGACATGCCCGTGAATACAACGGTTTCGCCTGTATGGATTGTTTCACGCAACATATCGATACTTTCGGGCAATTGCGTACTGGTATAGAAAAGCGGCATCTTATGGGAAAGATGTTTTATCGCTTTATTTATCTCATCGGCATCAAACCCTAAATCTGTTTTCGTCAGTATCAATATCGGCTGAATACTTTCGGATGAAAGTTGCAGCATGAAGCGCTCAATACGGCGTACATTGAAGCTGTTATCCAGACTTTGTACTATAAATGCTTTGTCAACATGGGATGCGATAGCCTGTCTCTCCGATACGGAGCCGCTTTTAAGGCGATACAGGGTTTTCTTCCGAGGTAGCATAGCCAGAATGATTCCCTTGTCCGTGTCTGTTACCTGGAAAATAACCCAGTCGCCTGTACAGGGATAATCGGATACATCCCTCCCGTAGAGCATATTCCCTGTCATTTCGCAGGAATAGTGCCCTGCTTCAGAAATTACCTCATAACAGGTTTTATGAGTAACTGTTATTCTTCCGTGAATGAATTCTTTGTAACCGGAATTTTGTTTTTGTTGGAAAAGCTCGTCATTCCAACCATATAAATGTAAATCGTGCATTGTTTTGATCTTTAAATAAGGAGACTCTATGGGGGCAATCTCCCTGATTGTTGTTAATTTTCTTCCCAAAAAAGGCATTTCTTGACAGTGTAAGTATATACAAAAGGGCATACCAATGCCTTAAATCATTGTATACAAATCAAATTATAATTGACATAGAAACGACTCCCGGAAAGAATATCCGAGAACAAACAAAGGGACAATCTGTATAAGAAACACAGATTGTTTGTTACACCAAATCCGATTTAAACATTGTAGTCATGCCACAAAAATACATAATCTTTTGTATTTCAGCAAATTTGAGTCAGATAAGCATGCTGAATTTTCAAAAGAAAGTTACAAATTAAAAGAGTCATCCATCTGCTGTAAATTATTTTAGGATGGATTTTGTGAAAGTGTCCAGACTTTCAGTAAAATCATTTCATATATGTCTGGTTTCCAACACCCCCTTTGCGTAAATTTTCCCTTAAGTGAAAAAAAAACTTTACTTAAGGAAAAAATAAATTATACTTAAGGAAAGTTTTGTCAGTACTTTTCTTCTCATTTATCGGTACTTTTTATCTAAAATGTATATACATTTTGGATGATTTATTATGACTTTCGCTGTTCAAAGATATAGGAACAATTTTTCAAAGATATATGAATTGTTTCTCAAAGATATAGGAACTGTTTTCCAATCCTATAGGAATGAAAAGCCAAACAGGTAAGGAAATAAAAATAAATTATACGCAGCCAATTGGCAGGACGCTTACCGTCCGTATGACAGATGACAGATGGCATGATAGATGAAAACGGGATCTGTCATGTTTTTTATATTTGAATATCAGTACATTAAACTCAAAAAATGACAGATGACAGATGTTTTTGAAAAAAATCGGTTTTAAAGGAGCGGAAAGGATAAAATTAAGCATCAATATTGAAGCATTAGCCATGATTAGGGATAGTGAGTACTTTTTTTTCTTATTTTTGCACAGAAATTCAAGGATTTGATTTTTAAACACATAGTTACCGTCGATAATAATAAAAAATTAGATACTGACATGGAATACAATTTCAGAGAGATTGAGAAGAAATGGCGCGAATATTGGATTGCCAATAATGTTTACAAAGTGGTCGAAGACGAAAGTAAACCCAAATACTATG
>CAYRBM010000422.1:0-1952 GCA_964422425.1 uncultured Odoribacter sp. | reverse complement strand
AGCTTAACCATGACCGCATCCAGTGTTCCGCTAGCTTCCCCCGACTCCACCAGATTGATCATCAGTTCTGGGAAGGCCCCTTCCTGCTTCCGCAGGCTTTCGGACAGGAGATTTCCCTTCTGAACGTTTTCATAGAGGTTTTGCAGGGCCAGCTTCATCCGTTTGCTGTCGGTCTGACGGTACATGATATCCAGGGATTTGATCAGGGAGACACCGGCGAAGAGCATGGCGGACATTTGGCGACAAAAAATAGCAACCTCCTTCAACTTGAGCTTGCCGCCGGAAATCGTGGACATAGCACTGCCCTTTTCAACGACTTCCTTGTGGCTGACCAAGTATTGGTTGTTGCTTTTTACGTGTTCGTACAGCTTTGCTTCATTGTCTGCAAAGACCGTGTCCTTAATCAAATCTCCGGAAAACGCCCTTGCCGTATACGCATACTTTGGCATAAGAACACATCCTTTTCTTAATGATTTGTGATAATGGGTCAAGGTTTGAAAAAAATGGCGGAGACGGTGGGATTCGAACCCACGTGGGGTCTCCCCCTAACTGATTTCGAGTCAGCCCCGTTATGACCACTTCGATACGTCTCCATTTCGCGATTTATCTTTAGAATTATACCATTTTCTCCCTTATTTTGCAATACAGCTTTCCGCTGTTTTTTGCCTATTTTTGCAGGTTTCGACAGGTTTTCTCTCAGGCAATTGCATCACACTTTCAAGAGAGATAAAACTACATTTCAAATAAAGCTGATCGGCGCCACCATAACATCCCTTTCCAGTGTAGTGAACCGGTCATACATGCAGATGACACAGCCTGTTCCCCGTTTTAAGTCCTTTAGTTTGTCGAGCTGACTAAAGGCTTTAACATCGTTTTTGTTTGGATCCGCGTGTTTCTTGATCTCCACCGGATGCAGCATTCCATTTTGCCAGATGATCAGATCAATTTCGTTTTGTTCCTTGTCCCGGTAGAAATACAGGGGTAAATCCAGAACGCCGGCATTATAATAGCTTTTAATGATCTCGGAGATGACAAAGGTTTCAAAAAAAGCTCCCGCCATTGCCCCATTCATCAACACATCTACGGTATTCCAGCGGGTAAGGTAAGCAGCAAGGCCGGTGTCAAGGAAGTACAGCTTCGGTGTTTTGATGGCGCGCTTAATCACGTTGTTGTGATAGGGCTGTAACAAATAGACCAGATTGGAGGCCACCAATATGGACAACCATCGATCGGCTGTCGGCTGGCTGATTCCGACATCCCGGGCTACGGAAGCCAGATTTAACAACTGTCCGGTACAGCTTGCAACAACGGTCATAAACTTGAGGAACTTTACCTCATCACCAACTTGGGTTAGTTCACGCACATCCCGTTCGATATAAGTTCGGACATACGCCCCATAAAATGCATTCCAGTCAAAATACATATTGGCATACAGTTCAGGCATACTACCCCGGTGAATCGTTTCCCAAATCGTTTTATAGTCAAAGTTGGTATCGGATTTACGTCGGTTCTCAAAGTATTCATCAGCGGGGACAAAGGGATCGCTGAAGGCTACTCCGTTTATTTCACGCATGGAAAGGCCAAGCAAGTTCATGATGCCGAGCCTGCCTGCCAGAGATTCACTGACGTTCTTCATCATTTTGAACTGTTGGGAGCCGGAAAGATAAAACTGACCTTTTTTCTTCTCGTTATCCACAATGATCTTAATATAGGGAAACAGGTTCGGCCCGTATTGAATTTCATCGACGAAAACCGGCGGTGGAGTATTTTTGAAAAAAGTACCCGGTTCATTAATGGCCGATTGCAGCATGATTGGATCGTCAAGGGTGACATAAGCGGCGTTCTTCGCCACTTGTTTTAACAGCGTAGTTTTCCCCACCTGACGCGGGCCTGTGACCATAACAGCCCCAAACATTTTCTCTATCCTTTTCACCGTTTCTTCCATATGCCGA
>CAYRBM010000421.1:0-1987 GCA_964422425.1 uncultured Odoribacter sp. | reverse complement strand
TTTTTACATCAGCCGTTTTAATAACAAGCTCACCCAGGTTTTGAGTCTTTATCCTGACACTTTCTGCGGTTTGTTCTACGATAATTCCAATATACTCATTTCCGTCGATGGTCTCAATCCTGCTTTGCGCAGGTTCCTGTGTTTGTGCGAAGGTTGATAATGAAATGAATATCAGAGCAGAAACAGAAAAAAGGACCCAAAAGATATTTCTCATGAAATTGTTTAATTGGTGAATTTTCTGGCTTTTACGCGATCTTTGATTTGAGGTTATATTCCTTTGCTGCAAGTATCGTAAAAAAGACAATAAAAAAGCCACTCGCATGTGAGGACGAGTGGCTATCTGTTTGTTTGAAAATGCTTGAATTCTGTGTAAATACTTGATTAAAATATTACTCGGAAACAACTTCAAAACCAAGTTCAACCACAACTTCTTTGTGTAGTTTAATTTTGGCAGTGTAATTTCCTACTTCTTTAACGCTGTCGTCCGAAATCATAATCTGTTTGCGATCGATTTCGAAACCCTTGGCATTGATTGCTTCTGCAAGCATGATGGTATTAACCGAACCGAAAATCTTTCCGGTTGAGCTTGTTTTAGCACCAATAACCAGTTGAACAGTTTTGAGTTGTTCAGCTACACCCAAGGCAATTTCTTTCAATTTTGCTTCTTTGTGGGCACGCTGCTTGGTATTTTCGGCCAGCACTTTTTTTGCTGATTCAGTGGCAATAACAGCCATTTTTTGCGGGATCAGGTAGTTGCGGCCGTATCCGTTTTTTACGCTTACGATGTCATCTTTCGACCCCAGTCGTGCAACATCCTGCAATAATATTACTTCCATTTCTTTTTCGCTTTAAAATTATTTCATCATATCAGTAACATAAGGCAGTAACGCGAGATGACGGGCTCTTTTAACTGCTTTGGCCACTTTTCGCTGATACTTCAGAGAGGTTCCGGTAATGCGGCGAGGTAAAATCTTACCTTGCTCATTCAGAAATTTTTTCAGAAATTCCGGATCTTTGTAATCAACAAATTTGATTTTGTTCTTTTTAAAGCGGCAATACTTTTTCTTTTTGATTTCAACCGTCGGCGGGGTCAAATATCTGATTTCTCCTTGATTTGCTGACATACCTTAGTTCTCCTTTTCAGTTTTAGCTTTTGATTTATTTCTACGTTTTTCGCTATAAGCAACGGCATATTTATCCTTCACAAATGTGAGGAAACGAATAATGCGTTCGTCGCGTCTGAATTGAGTTTCCAGCGTTCTGATGAACGATGGGTCGGCAGCAAATTCGAAGAGTTGATAAAACCCTGTCGATTTCTTTTGAATGGGATAAGCTAATTTGCGTAATCCCCAGTCCTCTTCATTGACAATCTCTCCACCGTGTTCGGTGATGATGTCCCTGAATTTTTTTACCGTTTCCTTTACCTGAGCATCAGATAAAACGGGAGTAATGATGAAAACGGTTTCATACTGGTTTTTCATAAAACATCTGAATTAATTAAACATGAATACTTTATTCCTAAAATAGGAGGCGCAAAAATAGAAATATTTTACTACGAATCAAATAATGTTTTGGAAAAAGATTGGGGAAGACCGGAAGACCGAAGAAATTTGGAAATTTGGGAATGAGGAAGTGAAAAGGTACGGTGCATAAGGCATAAGGCGTGTGGTGTGGATAAGTCGCATTAGTCAGTTGCAGTTTTCAACCCGGAACTTGCAACTCGGAACCAGCAACATTTGTTGAACTCCAAACCCTAACTCACATTAGGCACTCCGGACTTGTCACTCCGTAACATTACAAAAATCCTTTCAGAAAATAAGCCAGCCCAACTCCCAGGTAGTTTCCAAAAGCATATCCAAGTATTCCTGATGTAATTCCGGTAATGATAACTTCCTTGTTTTTCAGGGCCGAAGCCACTACTGGAATAAACGGAGGAGAAAAGGTTAATGCGGTAATGGTAATGATGGTTGTATCCGAATCGACTTTG
>CAYRBM010000420.1:0-1990 GCA_964422425.1 uncultured Odoribacter sp. | reverse complement strand
TGAAGGAATACATTACGCAGGAGGAAATGTTGGAAACTTTGTTGTTATTGAAGGAGAAGAATATGGATTCTTAGCCCGAATCATTGAATTAAATTTGCCGAATAGTGAACGGATTGCTATCAATGAAAAGGCAATTCACCACGATGACACAGAATTTCATCCATCGGGGAAAGCAGAACTCCTGTTGAGTTTTAGTGTGTATAATCCTGAAAAAACAGAGAAGACCGTTTCAAAATATCCGTCAATTGGAGCAAAAGTTTATGCCTGTTCTGATGAGCAAATTGAGACCTATGTAAAAGAGTTTGGAAAAAAAGATAATGAACTCGATAATGTTTTATGCCGAAATTGGAAAGCTCACTTCTAATGATGCAAAATGTAGTGTCTCTTTGAACGCATTGTTCGGAAGGCATTGTGCCGTAGTTGGTACAACTGGAGGAGGGAAAAGTTGGACGGTAGCCAAGCTGATTGAGTCAATCACTGAAAAAACCGAAAATAAAGTTATTCTAATTGACGCAACAGGTGAGTATGAAAAGCTAAATGGGGAAACACTAATTTTTGGACATGATGCCTTTTTCCACTATTCAAGTTTAACCGTAAATGACCTAATGATTTTGCTAAAACCAGGTGGTCAGGTGCAAGCACCAAAACTCGTAGAAGCTATTAAATCTCTAAAAGTTTGCAGAGTTCTTGGTGAAATGATTGGGAAAGATGAAAATATCGAAAAAAGTGAAAATGGATATACAATAAAGATAAATCAAGATACGAAAGAAGAAATCCGTGTCAATAATGGAACAATTATCAAACAGAACCAACTCACACGACCATTTAATCGCTTGTATTCAAAATATATTAGCGAGATCGATAGACAAGATGCTGATTTTGACATAAAAAAACTAGATACTCAATTAGTTAATGAGTGTGTTTGGGAAACAGACCCTAATAGGTGGGGAGCTAGGCAGGATAACCAATTAAATCATTGTGTGAGTCTAATTCTTAGGGCTAAATCTTTAGTTGCGAATAGTGATTTTTCTAATCTGTTCGGGTTCAATAAGCAAAGAGACGATCAAAATGAAATCACTAATAGATTGGAGAGTTTCTTTAGAGGAAAAGAACAACTTCTTAGGTTATCGTTCAATAATGTTACACCAGATTTTCAGGTAAGGGAAATTTTAGTTAATGCAATCGGACAGTTAATGCTGAGGAAGGCACTGGTTGGTGATTTTAAATCGACTCCCATTGTTATTTTCATGGATGAAGCTCATCGATATCTAAACAAGAATGTGAAAGATGAGTATTTTGAGGCTAAGCCTTTAGATGCTTTTGATTTGATCGCGAAAGAATGTAGAAAATATGGATTATTCCTGTGCTTAGCTACCCAGATGCCTCGTGATATACCAATTGGAACGCTAAGTCAGATGGGAACTTTTATCGTTCATCGGTTAATTAATGAACAAGACAAGAAGGCAATCGAGAATGCTGCATCATCGGCCAACAGAAGTGCTTTGTCATTTTTGCCAATTCTCGGAGAAGGTGAAGCTTTACTCGTTGGTGTAGATTTTCCAATGCCTTTACTGGTTAAAATCAATGAGCCAGATAAAAAACCAGAATCAAATACACCAAGATTGAAGAAGAAAATTGACATTGAAGACATCCTTTAAATTTTCTTGTGAACGCGGCGTTGACGAGAACTGTCGAAAATATTACAAGATTTATTACAGCAAAGAAGGGTAGAGCACAATTCCAGATGGATAGCTCGGCTCAAAATCATCAGTTTGGTTAAAAACAGAGGTCAATCTAAAATCAGGACTATGTATTTAATGTATGTTGATGAAAGCGGTGATACCGGACTTGAAAATAGTCCAACCAGGCATTTTGTTTTATCTGCCATTGTCCTTCACGAATTAAGATGGAAACAAATATTGTCGGACTTAGTAGTGTACGTCTTCAAAACAAAGTGAACTATTTTGGATAAAAAATAAGAGACACTTTT
>CAYRBM010000419.1:0-1996 GCA_964422425.1 uncultured Odoribacter sp. | reverse complement strand
GGTGCCTGGAAAGAATCCGCTACACCACCATTTGGAACCCGACATTATCAATTTTCCATTTTTATCGATTGTACGGGGTAATGAATCAGGAACAGTTTCCATTTCTTTAGCCAGTAATAAACTTTGCATTTCGGCCTGTTTCAAGGCATTGTCGATAACTACAGACATAGGCGTTTCTGGCTTTGTAAACGCACACACAATAATGAAAACTAAAAACAAACCAATCAGATAGTGCTTCTTCATAAATAACAGGATTAAATATTTTTGATAAATAAGTCAGACAAATGTAGATTTTAAGGGATGCGAAACGGGGTAATTTTGTACATTTATGGTTGGTTTTTGTACATATGTTAAGATTCAATCATAAAATACAAGAATAATTCAGAACTAAGATATAGATGTTTTCTGTTTTCTATAATCGGACGGAACCATACTGTAATGCTTTTTAAAGCAGGTACTAAAATATTTAGAGTCATTAAAGCCGCAAAGCATAGAAATCTCGGCAATGGTATATTCAGATTTTTCCAGCAATTGCTTGCTACGTTTAAGTCGCATATCCAAAATAAACTCTTTGATGGTCATATGTGTAATTTCATTAATCTTCCGGTATAGTAGAGTACGACTTATACCCATGTCCGAAACAAACATCTCAACATCGTAATCCGGATTCTGAATATTGCTCTCTACAGAAGTAACCGCCTTGTTTATCAGCTCTTCATCTATAGACGTTATTGTAATATTTGAAGGTTCGGGTATATACTTTTTACTATACAACTCCCTCATCTTATTCCGGGAGTCTATTAGATTATTTATTTGTAGTTTCAGATAATCTGTATCAAATTGCTTTTCAATAAATACATCAGCCCCTTTCTTTAATGCCTTTATCTTTTGGTCGGCCCCACCGAAACCAGACATAACAATAATTGGAATGTGACTGGTTTTAATATCTCCTCTCAACGTATCGCACACATCATATCCATCCGCCCCGGGCATCATTATATCTGTAAGGATAATTTGCAAACTTATTTTTTTTGCCAATTCAATGCCTTCCAATCCATTCTTTGCCGTATAAACACGGAAACTACCCGACAATTGAATTTTAAGGTAATTCCTTAAATCATCATCATCTTCAATAATTAGCAATTTGTTAATATTACGGCTGTCTTTTTTGTCATATCCAACCTCCTCCTTATTTACATCCTGATGAATTACTTCCATTTTGGCATACTCATAAGAAAGCCCTGTAGTCTTACACTTGTCCATTGCCAGTGGATCAAAGAGAGCCTGCTTTAAAGGCAATGTTAAACGAAAGCACACCTCTCCTGTTCTTGAAAGCAGCGAGATTGTTCCACCCAATAGGTTTACTAACTCTTTAACGATAGACAAGCCCAGTCCAGAACTGAATTCCGCCAGTTGCTTTTGTGATGAAGAACGGGAAAAAGGTTTAAAAAGACGATCTGCCTGATCGGGGCTAATCTCTGTACCGGTATTAATCAGTTCGAACGAAACACAAAACATCTCCGAATCAGATGTTTTTATGTAGGATAGATGGGCTAATTCATCAGCTGTTGATTTATAGATTCTAAAACTAATAGATTCACCTTCGGGCGTATATTTAATCGCATTGGAAAAAAGGTTCGAGAATATCTTTTCAATCAGCTCATGGTCGAACGAAACCAATAGCTCGTCGCTGAATGAATCGATCTGCGTAATAATATACTTTCCTTCGGCGAGAGGTATAAACATATTAAACAGTTCTGATACGTAAAGAATCAAATCACCCGAAGACGGACAAGGCCTGATAGTATTGCTTTCAATTTCCCTGAACTGTAACAGCTGATTAACCAGACGCTGAATTCGTATTACGTTCTTTGTTATCAATTTAGTATAATTCATGGCCGGATGATCCGGACCCAGGGTTTGCTCCAATCGCTTCAATGGATCAATAATCAAGGTAAGCGGAGTTTTCAGTTCGTGCGAAATATTGGTAAAAAAG
>CAYRBM010000418.1:0-2039 GCA_964422425.1 uncultured Odoribacter sp. | reverse complement strand
AATTGAAAATGCTCAAATCAGGTAAAGCATAAAACTGGTTAACCAACAAAAGAAGGCAAATAGCATATAAGGACATGATACGGAAAATGAACGAATACCTGTCATCATTGAAATTCATAGCTGAACAACGCCCCGATAATATGCTGGCGGTTGATTACCTGCTTTGTTATTTGCTGCTCAACAAAGATTTAACGCAGTTCCGCGAAAATTACGACCGGTTTTATTTGAATCTCAACCGGAAAGCGCCGAAAGTTTACGCGGAGGCTTTGCTTATTCAGTTAGTTGCATCAGGCGCTTCGCAGGAGGAAGTAATGAAATACAACATCGATGCGAAAACCATCAAACAGTTTGCCGAATACACCAACGAATACGATAAATCGTCGGGCAATATCAATGCCTTAAGCAATAAATTTGCCCGTACATATTGGTTTTATTACCATTTTGCCACAATGCAGAAAAAATGAGATACTGGATAGGATTCATATTAGCGCTTGTGATTTTTTCGTGCAGTGGTCCCGAAAATGTAAAGGTAGGCCCGGAATATCCTCCGGTTTATCCCGATTATATCGGTGTTTCCATTCCGCGGAACATTGCTCCGCTTAATTTCTTGCTCCGAAATCATCCTGAAAAACTTCGTGTTTCCATTATTGGGAAAACCGACTCGATATCGGTGAGTGGTCAATACAAAATAGAAATTCCACAAGCAAAATGGAGTCAGTTGCTTTCTGAGAATGCCAATGACAGCTTGTCGGTTAAAGTTTTTGCCCAAATCAATGGTGAATGGATTCAGTATAAGCCGTTTAAATGGCATGTGAAATCAGATAAAGTTGATTCCTATTTGAGCTACCGCCTGATTGAACCGGGTTACGAGGTGTGGAACAAAATTCAGATTGCGGAGCGAAATGTGGAAAACTTCGACCAGCGCATTTTGGCTGACAACAACCTGACCAACGGAAGCTGTATGAATTGCCATATTCACAGGAATCAAAATGGGAAGTTATCCATGTTTCATCTTCGCGGCGAGAAAGGTGGCACCATCCTGAACAAAAACGGGAAGCTTCGGAAAATAAATACCCGTGCCAAAGGAATGCTTTCGAATGCTGTTTATGGCGATTTTCATCCATCGGGCCGCTACGGCGTGTTTTCAACCAACATCATTATTCCTGAATTGCACGCCAACCGCAGCGACAGGCTCGAAGTTTACGATACGGCTTCCGATTTGGTGGTCATCGATTTTGATTCGGATAAAGCCATTACCAAGCCATTTCTGTCGGATTCAACGGCTTTCGAAACTTTCCCGGTTTTTTCGGCTGACGGGAATTGGATTTATTTCTGTTCGGCACCGAAAGTTGCGTTGCCCGACAGCATCAAATCGCTGAAATACAACATTTGCAGAGTAGCTTTCGATGCGGAGAAAGGTGAAGTCGGTGATAAAATTGATACCTTGTGGAATGCCCGAAAAATGGGTGGTTCGGCTTGCCACCTGAAAGCTTCGCCGGATGGTAATTACCTGCTTTACACCGTGGCCGATTACGGAACTTTCCCGATCTGGCACCGCGAAGCCGATTTAAAAATGATGAACCTGAAAACGGGAGAAATTGATCAGCTGAAACTGGTGAATGGACCGAATTCTGATTCGTATCACAGTTGGTCGTCGAACAGTCGCTGGTTTGTGTTTGCCAGCAAGCGCGACGATGGTATTTATGGTAAACCTTATTTTTGTTACATCGATCCTTCAGGAAAAGTGCACAAGCCCTTTGTGTTGCCGCAGCGCGATCCCGAAGCTTACGATTATATGTTGAAATCGTTTAATATCCCTGATTTGTCGGCCACGCCGGTGCCTTTTGATGCAACTGATATCGAAAAAGTTTATCACGGGCAGGAAGCAGAGCAGGTAACTTTAAAAAAATAAAGAATGAAATACTTCTCTCCTGACAAACTATTCTCGCTAACCTTTGGATTGATCGTCTTTTGGTTTTTTGCATTCCTGTACCCGTTCCATTTGAACTATCAGGAGCAATATCAGATGTTCTTATTTT
>CAYRBM010000417.1:0-2046 GCA_964422425.1 uncultured Odoribacter sp. | reverse complement strand
GCTTGTACAAGCATAAAAATGGTATCGTTGGCAGGGTTGGAAGCTGAAATATATTCCAGCATTACACTTTCGGTCGAAGCCGTGTCGGAAGCATTTTCTACGGAGCGATGATAAATGCTGACTTTGTCGAACCCAAAGCTCAGAACCGCTTTTTCAATTTCGGGCGAATCGGTTGCCACAACAATAACATCCACTGCCGATGTTTGTTGCAGAGCATATAAACTCCAGTAAACCAATGGTTTTCCGCAAAATGGTTTAATATTTTTGAGTGGAATAGATTTACTTCCACCACGAACCGGAATAAATGCTATTGTTGATTGTCCCATCGTATCTGATTCTTTTTCAGTTTATTACGCTGAACCGATTCAATATCGAGAATATCTTGTTTTTTGTAAGTAAGCGCTTTATAAACAGCCCTGCAATCGCGACAAAGTTTGCGAACGCCATCCGGTTCGAGCGAAGCAGCATGGTCAGTTCCTTTCCAGGTGCGGTCGAGTGTAAAATGCCGTTCAATCCACTGCGCTCCCAACGCCACGGCAGCCGAATCAACTGCAATTCCTAAGTGGTGACCGGAAAAACCAATTGCTTTTACACGATTTTCGAAAGCTGCCTTCAATCGACTGATTTCGAGCAGACAAATATCTTCGAAAGGAACAGGATAGCCCGATGTACAGCTGTAAATTACCAAATCGGTCGCCCGATTGTATTGTTCAAAAAGTTGTACTATGGCTTCCTCTTCATCGTGCGTTGTCATTCCAAACGAAAGATGAACTTCGCCTACAAAATTTTCGCAAAGATATTGAAGCAAAGCCTTATTCAGGTTGCAAGCCGAAGGAACTTTTATTAATTGGGGTTGGAGCGAAACAATTTCGCGAGCCGAGGTCAAATCCCACACCGAAGTGGAGTAAATAATCCCAACTTCATCGCACCACGTCTTCAGTTGTTTATGTTGTTCAAGCGTAAATTCCAAAAATTCACGATGTTCGCCATATGTTGAGCCATACGAATTGCTCGGATTTGGATGTGGTGCGGTGTATTCTTCTTCCGAGAGCAACTCACGGTTATTTCGTTTTTGGAATTTCACCACATTCGCCTTGCAGTAAGTAGCGGCTGTGAGTATCATTTCTTTCGCCAACTGCATGTCGCCTTTGTGGTTACAACCAATTTCGGCAATTATCTTAGGTTCTGTCATAGTTCAAATGTTTCACACAGACGCGCAAAGTCGCAAATCAAAAAGTAGTTATAATTTTAGTTACAAAAAAAATCAATTTTGGTACACTCTAACCCAATCTACTTCGAGCGTTCCTTCGCTTCCGTGTGACTTCTGAGGTATAAATGAGTTGAAAACAAGGAACATTTCTTCTTTGGGAATATTAGCTGTTGTGCGATACACTTCTACATCGTTAATCATCCATACAAGCTCGTTTTTCGACCATATTAGCGAGTAAATATAGAATTGTGAAGGATTGATTCCTGAAATTTTAGTTCCATCAAAAATATCCTGATAGGCATTACCCACTCTGATTTTTTTACCATCGAAATGAAAAATATTGATGTGTGGCAGTTTGCCGTCTGCACCAAGCCAGAAGGCGTGATTTATATTGCCGGTGCAGCGTAGTTTTGCGCTGATAGTTCCAAACTTCTGTCTGAATTCGTCGGCAGTGTTTATGACATCCGACGTGTATTGAAATTCCTGTTCGATAAAACCTTTTGTGGGATGCCATGCCCTGGCTGTTGTTTTTTCGTGTTTGGTGGCCAAACGCAAAATGCCGTTTTCTACCGATATGTTTTTTCCTGAGTTGTTGGCTTGTTTTTCGTTAGCAAAAGAATGATTCGCAATCATTTTTTTGTTTTTGTAGTAAAAGCCAATATTCCAGCGCGATTTATCAATCACATTCCAGTTGAAATCTTCTACAAGGGTTTCTTTACGGCTTTTAATGGCATTGAATCTTTCGGGTTTATCATTTAGATAAAATAAGATATCAGGATTTTTTGCCAGTTCGTAAAAACGTTGTTCTTTAGCATATTCAGGGGTGGTATGCCAGC
>CAYRBM010000416.1:0-2046 GCA_964422425.1 uncultured Odoribacter sp. | reverse complement strand
CTCCGTTGCGTGGAGCAGCCTCCGAAGGCAACTTTTACGAAAAGAAAGAAAACGTAATTGGTCCCGGAATGAACGAACGCATTCAGAAACTGCGCAAACTGAGCGTTGAGACCGAACCATCGCTAACCATAGAACGTGCCTTGCACGAAACCGCTTTTTACAAGGAAAACTACGGAAAGATGTCGGTTCCGGTTTTGCGAGCCGCCAATTACCTCGATCATTGCCAAAAGAAAGCCATTTATATTGGAGAAGGTGAACTGATCGTAGGTGAGCGCGGACCAAAACCGAAATGTGTCCCCACTTTTCCTGAACTTACTTGCCACAGTGTAGAAGATTTGAACGTATTGAACACCCGCGAATTGCAGCGTTATACTATCAGTCAGGAAGATATCGATACCTACGCAAAAGAAGTGATTCCGTATTGGGCAGGCCGCACGCAGCGCGAACGTATTTTCAGCCACGTTCCGCAGGAATGGCGACTGGCCTACGAAGCCGGGATGTTCACCGAATTTATGGAACAGCGCGCTCCGGGACATACCGCCCTCGATGGTAAAATTTACACCAAAGGGATGCTCGATTACAAGCGCGAAATTGCCGCCAATCTTGCCGCCCTCGATTACCTGAACGACCCCGAAGCAACCGATAAAGCTGAGGAATGGAAAGCCATGGACATATCGTGCGATGCAGTGATCGTGTATGCCGAACGCCATGCTGACCTGGCCGAAGAAATGGCCAAAATCGAAGCCGACCCGAAACGTAAAGCCGAACTTTTGCAGATTGCTGAAGTTTGCCGCTGGGTGCCGGCCAATGCGCCGCGTAA
Source organism: uncultured Odoribacter sp. (assembly GCA_964422425.1). GTDB lineage: Bacteria > Bacteroidota > Bacteroidia > Bacteroidales > Prolixibacteraceae > Aquipluma. The sequence continues at coordinate 1,226 of CAYRBM010000416.1, read as the reverse complement.
CTTCTGGGAAGCCATCCAGATGTACTGGTTCTGCCATTTAGCCATCATCACCGAGTTGAACGGTTGGGACGCGATGAATCCGGGCCATTTCGATCAGCACCTCACTCCGTTCTACGAACTGGAATTGGCTGCCGGAACGCTCGACCGCGAGAAAGCCAAAGAGTTGCTGTCATGTTTCTGGATTAAGGTGAACAACCATCCGGCGCCGCCAAAAGTGGGAATCACTGCCCGCGAAAGTGGCACTTACAACGACTTTACCAACATCAACATTGGCGGAATCAAAGCCGACGGAAGCGACGGTACCAGCGACGTTTCGTACCTCATGCTCGAAATTCAGGAAGAATTGCATATTCTTCAACCTGGTTGTTCGGTGCACATCAGCGCTAAAACTCCGGATAAATTCCTTCATGCTGCGGCCAAAGTTATCCGTCAGGGACACGGCTATCCGTCAGTTTTCAATCCTGACGTGTATGTGATGGAATTGATGCGCCAGGGAAAATCGCTGACCGACGCCCGCGAAGGTGGTTGCAGCGGATGTATCGAAGTGGGTGCTTTCGGTAAGGAAGCTTACTTGCTTACCGGCTACCTCAATGTTCCGAAAATTCTGGAAGTTACCCTGAACAACGGAGTGAACCCGGTTACTGGAATTCAGGTTGGTCCGCAAACAGGCGACCCGCGCACCTTTGCCAGTTACGAAGAACTTTACCAGGCTTTCCTGAAACAGTTGAACTACGTCGTCGATTTAAAAATGAGCGTAAGCAATTACATCGACCGCATGTTTGCCAAATATGCCCCGGCTCCATTCCTTTCCGTAGTGATTGAAGATTGCGTGAGCCGTGGAAAAGACTACTACGACGCTGGTCCGCGCTACAACACCAGCTACATTCAGTGTTGTGGTTTGGGTACAACCACCGACAGTTTGGCAGCCCTGAAAAAACACGTATTCGAAAGCAAGACTTTCAGTATGGATCGCGTGCTGAATGCCGTGTTGAAAAACTTTGAAGGTGAGGAAGTGTTGCGTCAAACCATCATGAACCGCACGCCTTTCTTCGGAAACGATAACGATTATGCCGATTCGATTGCTGTTCGCGTGTACGACGATTTGGTGAATGCCATAGACGGAAAACCAAACATCAAGCCCGGCGGAAAATATCACCTGAATATGCTGTCGACCACTTGCCACGTGTATTTTGGCAAAGTGATGGGAGCTACGCCAAACGGTCGCA
>CAYRBM010000415.1:0-2066 GCA_964422425.1 uncultured Odoribacter sp. | reverse complement strand
CTCTAAAATTTAAAGCTGACAAAACTGAAAAGCCGGAAAATTTAAAGATATCATTTCAATTTAGTTTATTTCTTTCTTCTCTGCTGATTAGATCGTTCAGAAATTCTTCAACCTGTTTGGGTTCAAGTCTTTTGGCAATGATTTTTTTTTCTTTATCCAGAATAAAAATGGTTGATGAAGAACGAATGTCATAAGCCTTTTTGTATGAAAAATCATAGGGATTCCAAACGTTGTACCAGTCGTAAATTTCATGTTCGTTCACAAAGCTTGTCCATTTCTTTTTGCCTTCAACTCCTCCAATCATGTGGATTGCCATTACTTTAACTCCTCTAATTTTGAGCTTTTCGTAGATCGTATACAACTCAGGAATAGTTTTGCGGCAGATTCCACAATCGACTTCCCAAAAAGCAAGAATGGTGTAATTGGCATCAATTTGCTGAAGGTCAATGAAACTTCCAATGTGTGGATTATTCAAGGCAACCGTATCTGTTTTTGATTGGATGAAATGTTCTTTTGGAACCCAAAGCATACGCATTGAAGGGGCTGTTTTACCCAGTAGCACAGGCTTTAGCTTGTCCACATTTTCGCGGGTTACCCGAATAAAAGCAGTGTCGCTGAAGGTCGCTTTTGGAATGTACCATTGTTCAGCCAGATGTGCATAAACGGCATCGAATCCCATTATTTTGCTGGTGGCATAATGGTTAAATAATGTAACCAACAAATACCTGAATGTTTCCGGATTCTTCTCGGCAACATTCAGCATTTTATCGCATTCGCCAATTACAGTGTCGGGTATCTGGGGGATCACTTTCTCGATATATTTTTTGACTTTTTCGGCATAAAGAGGAGTCCGTAAAAACCGGGCATCGTTAAGTTTCATGTGATCGAAAAAGTGCGCCCGATAGAACCGGTATTGAAACAGGGAGTCGATAATCTTCCCGTTGGAATCTTTTGGAGGTTCAGGAACGACAATTTCCTGCATGGCCCGTATAAATTGCCCGACAAAATTGCGTTTTTGCCCGGCAATCAATTCGTCAGTCTTTGCTTTGAACTCAGTTGCAATCTCAAAAATCCGGGCATCGGTCGTTTTTAGCTCAGTTGAGTCGGTCAGTGTTTTCCTTTTTTGCTGCAATGCGGCGGATTCCAGTTGTTTTTCAACCATAAACCGCTGGTATTCGTGAGCGGCAGTATTTTCTTGTGACTTTTCAAATTTCAGGTTATGAAATAAATTAATGGTGTCATTTTCAATCAGGAACTTTTGATCATTTGTCATGAAAAACTCAAACATAGTGCGGGAAGGTGTCATAAAGAAATAAATGCCTTCCGGATATTTTTTCTTCCCTTTTATAACTCCAAATCCGTTTTCATCCAACCTTAGTGTGTCGTTTGGAAAAAGTTGGTCGGCAAACCGATGACCCAGTATGATTTCTTTGTTAGCCAGATTTTTGATTCTGACCTGAATTTCGTGACCTTTGGCATTTGCGTTTTGAACGATGGAACCTGCCAAAATGAAAAATAGAAACAAATGTCGGATCATAGCTAATCAGAATTTTTGGATTTACACGTTGTTTCTTTCCTGATTCAGTATTTATTTAGTATTGCTGAAATAGTTGCTCATAAAAAGCATCTGAAATTTTACCGCATTTGTCCAATAGGGCCACGTGTGTCCGCCGGGACGGGTAATGTAATCATGCGGAATGTTGCGGTACAACAACTGCTGATGCAGGTTTTCGTTTACCTTGAAAAAGAAGTCGTCGGTTCCACAATCAATAATCAATGCCAGCGAGTTGGGTGTAAGCAGATGAAGCAGGTTGATCACCGTATTCTTTTCCCAGCGTTCGGGTTGTTCGGCATACGTTCCCAATCGTTTGGCCATGTCCCAGTTATTCGGAAACGGACGAATATCTACTCCTCCACTCATACTTCCGGCTGCACCAAACACATCCTGATGCCGAATCGCCAGATAAAGAGCTCCGTGCCCGCCCATGCTCAGTCCGGTGATTCCGCGCCCTTTGCGATCTTTAATGGTTTTATATTTTGAATCGATGGCTTTTACCAACTCTCCT
>CAYRBM010000414.1:0-2070 GCA_964422425.1 uncultured Odoribacter sp. | reverse complement strand
AATTAAGGTTAGAGCAAGAATAACTAAGCTCGATAAAAAAACACTAGTAATTACTGAGATCCCTTTTGGTCAGACAACATCTAAACTCATCGAATCAATCCTAAAGGCCAACGACAAAGGAAAGATCAAGATTCGTAAAGTTGACGACAATACGTCAGAAGGGGCAGAAATCGTAGTTCATCTACACAATGACATCTCTCCAGATAAAACTATAGATGCACTTTATGCTTTCACCGACTGCGAACTATCAATCTCTCCTAACTCATGCGTAATCAGAGATAAAGAGCCTTGTTTCCTAGGTGTTGATGAAATTCTAAGGCATAATACCGACTACACAATGCATCTACTCAAGACAGAACTCGAAATAAGAATGTCTGAGTTAGAAAACGCATGGCACTATACATCTCTCGAAAAGATTTTCTTTGAAGAGAAAATTTATCGTGTACTCGAACAAGATGCTAAAAATTGGGAAGCTCAATTAGTCAAAGTAGAGGAGGAACTACAAAAATTCCGCAATGTTCTTAGGAAGGATATTACAAGGGAAGATGTCTTGAAACTTGTTGAAAAACCAGTAAGAAAAATCTCTGTTTTTGACGTTAAAGAGCTAGACCAAGCAATCAAAAAGATCGAAGAGGAGATGAAAGAGGTTGCTCACAATTTAGCAACACTAGTCGATTTCACTATCGCATATTATGCTAATCTTAAGAAGAAATATGGATCTAAATTCCCTCGCAAGACAGAGATAAGCAATTTCGAGACTATTCAAGCAACAAAGGTAGTTGTTGCTAATGCTAAGCTCTATGCCAACAAATTAGAAGGATTTGTCGGAATGGATCTTAAACGTGATGAAAATGCAGAATTTATTTGCGAGTGTTCTGATATAGATGATGTTATTGTTTTCCTAAAAACAGGAAAATATCTTGTTACAAAGATTAGCGAAAAGGCCTTTATAGGTAGAGATATCATCCATGTTGGAGTCTTTAACAAAAACGATGATCGTTGCATATATAATGCTGTTTACAAAAACGGTAAATCGGGAGAGGTATATGTAAAGAGATTTGCTGTAACAGGTGTGACTCGCGATAAAGAATATGATTTGACTCAAGGAAAAGAGAGTAGTCAAGTGTTGTGGTTTACCGCAAACCCAAATGGTGAGGCCGAGGTATTGAAAGTCTACTTAAAACCTAGACCGAAACTCAAAAAGCTAATCTTTGAATTTGACTTTGCTAATTTAGCAATCAAAGGAAGAGCATCAATGGGTAACATCCTTTCAAAAAACCCTGTTCACAAGATCCAACTCAAATCAAAAGGTGTCTCTTCATTTGGAGGACAATCAATTTGGTTCGACCAAGACATCAATCGATTAAATACCGATTCAAGAGGTCTATTCCTTGGAGAGTATCTTCCTACCGACAAAATTCTTGTAATCTGCAAAACAGGGGACTATTACACTACAAATTTTGACCTCAGCAACAGATACCAAGGTGAGATAAAGATCATAGAGAAACTAGATACACAAAAGGTTTACACTGCAACCTATTTTGATGCAGAGATGAATGCCTTTTATGTGAAACGATTCTCTTTTGAGCCAAGCGATAACAGCGTTCAATTGTTCATTAGCGAAGCACCAGGTTCATATCTAGTTGAGATTTGCGAAGACAAGTATCCTCAACTTGAGATTAATTTTGGAGGGAAACATTCAAAACGCCCTCAAGAGTATATTGATGTAGAAGAGTTCATCGGCAAAAAAAGCTTCAGAGCCAAAGGCAAGAGAATCACAACTTATGAGGTTGATACCATCCTTTTCACGACACCATTGGATAAAGATGGAAGCTCCGAAGAGGTAGAAGTAACAGGAGAAGAACAAATTTTTTCAGGATTTGAACTAGTTGACGACGAAACCCAAAATACCGAAAACTCAAGTAACGAGGTAAACAACAACTCTCCTACTTTGTTTTAAAACCATGATCATCGCCTTCACAGGATTTATGGGTGTTGGAAAAAGCACTATTGCAGAGAGGTTGTCTAAAACACTTCTCTGCAAGTATATAGATCTTGATAAATATATCG
>CAYRBM010000413.1:0-2073 GCA_964422425.1 uncultured Odoribacter sp. | reverse complement strand
TGTCAGGGAGAATAAAATGAACAATTTGGCAAAGATGCACAGATTGTAGAGACGCCCAATTGGGGCGTCTCTACGTGCCCAATCGCCTTTTGCTGCAAATGCGAGAAGCGATGGAGAACCTCAAACCGGACCGCAAATACATAGCCAGCTGGTGCGTAATTTTAGAATATCAAATAAACGGAAGAGAATATACGCAATGCGTAATTTGAATATATCCATAAACAGATCTTATAATTTAGCGACATATTTGCTTTATTATCTGCCTATTACCAGGCTGAATTAAACCTAGTAATCATATCTGATTAAAGGATATAATTGCGTATATTTACGTGTTAGCGGTCATAGTGAGAAGACGACACATTATGCAAACAGTTAAAAAAATATCAAAATGAAAAAAATAGTTGTTTTTAGTGCATTTGCCATTTTTATAATGAGTGCAATGGGACAAAAAATTAAAAATCCGTCAGTTAGAAAGAGTGAGGTGCCTAACTGTAAAATTACAAGCGTTTATATTGACAGTGATAAAACAACAATAGACTTTAATTATAAATCAAAAACCTCCAATAGCTCAATTTGCGTTGGAGACAATTTATTTATTCGGGACAATATGACTGGACAAAAATATTTTTTAATCAAAGCTATCAATATACCAATCTGTCCTGAAAAACATAACTTTAAACAAATTGATGAATCACTTCAATTTAGCATGGATTTTCAACCAATTCCTCAAACTTGCAAAGAAATTGATATAATTGAAAATCTAGCTGGCGTTGGTTTTAATTATTATGGTGTGAATATTAAAGTGTCGAACGAACCGGAAAGAATGGAAACAAGGGAAACAAGGGAAAGTATGGAAAGAATGGAAACGATTGAATCAATTCATTCTTTTAAAAGTGATTCAAAATCAAATAATTTGACCCTAAGTTTAGAAGGAAAATTTAAAAATAAAGGAGATGCACTAGGGGATATATTATACATGATTCCAGCAGGAACAACAGTGAAAGTTTTAGGGAAAGAAAATGGCTACTACAAAGTAAATTATAATGGTGATATAGGATATTTAAGCGAATTATATTTTAATTCATCTCAATCTCAAAAAACTGAGAATAATAGTACAAACCAAAGTAAGGAATGTAAATCATATTTTAAGGATGGGAAAACATTTCAGTACTTTGTCCACAATGGCGTTTCTGTTACGATGCAACTCTCAATAGAAAATAGTTACGGAAAGTATTATGTCGCGTATGTAGCTATTGAAAATTTGACAGGCAATTCTTTTAACTTTAATCCTGACCAAATAACCGCATTATTTCAAAATAAGGGAAAAGAATCCATTGGAAATGTGCTGTCGGCTGCGGATTACATGAATAAAGTAAATAGAAGACAAGCATGGAATGCTGCTTTAGTAGCTTTTGGTGAATCCAGTTCTGCCAATCAAGCAGGGCATTCTTCATCCTCTACAAACTCAACCACTTCTGGTTATGCAAATAGCTATGGCAGTATTTCTGGTTATTATGGTGATACATACGGTAGTGTTCAAGGTAATATTACAACTTATGGTAACTCGACAACCCAAAGCAATACAAAATCATATAATGGAAGTGCCGCATATGCGGCTAAACAAAACGCTCAAAGAAATATTAATAATTTTCAGAATCAACAGTATCAAATAAGAAATGTATTGAATGAAGGTTATTTAAAACTAAATACAATAAACAATGAAGAACGAATAGTTGGTCAAATTAATATCGTTTATCAAAACGCAGATAAAATAAAAATTACAATTCCTGTTAATGGGAATAATTATGATTTTTGGTGGGGTGAATAAAAAAACGTTTGATAAAAAAGGTCAAAAGCAATGCGGCGACCATCGTTTTCAAGCATTTTTGCCCTGTTTAATCGCAGCCAATCCGTCTTTACCGGTTGTTGGTAAGATAAAATTGAATCTAAACTATTCCTATTCAAAACAATTATTGCACTGACTTATGGAAAAATTAATAGATAAATATCCTCGAAATGGTTCATTCTGCTTTGACAATGACATTTTATACAAAAAAGACAATGTCTATTTGA
>CAYRBM010000412.1:0-2076 GCA_964422425.1 uncultured Odoribacter sp. | reverse complement strand
CGGTGGCTACAATATATTCACTTCCACTATCTGTCTCGGTAAACTTTAGAAGAGCCGATGTTGACCCAACGAAATCGGCGGCTATCAGAACCGGCCTTTGACATTCGGGATGAGCAATTAATTTGGCTTTTGGGTGGTTTTTCAGTAGCGACAACATCTTCTCCAGTGAAAATTCCTCGTGTACATGACACGCTCCATCCCACAGCACCATTTCTCTTCCGGTAATACTGTTCAGGTAATTTCCTAAATTCCGGTCGGGTGCAAAAATTATTTTTTGATCTGTTGGAATGCTTTCGATTATTCGGACGGCATTGGTAGAGGTGCAGGTAATATCGGTCATTGCCTTAATTTCCGCGGTCGTATTCACATAGGATACCACGATATGATCAGGATATTTTTCCCTGAATTCCTTAAATTCTATTGTCGGACATGATTCTGCCAGCGAACAACCGGCATTCACATCCGGAATGAACACCCTCTTATCGGGTGATAGAATTTTGGCTGTTTCGGCCATAAAGTTAACCCCTGCAAATACGATAATATCAGCCTTTGTTTCAGCCGATTTTCTTGACAGATCAAGGCTATCTCCAACAAAATCAGCAATCTCCTGTATTTCAGGAATCTGGTAATAATGTGCCAGGATAATTGCGTTTTTCTCCTTTCGTAGCTGTCCAATCTTCTTTATCAGTATTTCATTATCTTCCATAACTGTTCTCCTTTTTCACTTTATATTCGCGATCATACTCAAAGTTGAATAATCTAAATATTCAATTTGTTTTTAATCAGCACCCACATTGCAATTGAGACAGGCAAGAGCGAACGCGTCATATTCATCATACGCCGGGCCGGGTTTCCCATTGATTGAGATAATACGATCGATGCGGACTTCTTCTCCGGAATCGAAAACCAAGTATTCTTCAATACTCCCTTTCTTAATCAAACCATTGATTTTACCCTTTGCTTCTTCCACCTCGGGTCCCTTTCCGAAATAAAAGACTTTGCTAAACTCCTTTTCCTGTTCTTCGGAAAAAACCTCGTAATAAACAGGATATACCGGACTAAAATCTGTTTTCATATTTTATTTGTTATCTATTTTCTTTCTCCGATCAAAATTGGTGACGAATTTTTGCTCCAGCTAATAACCTATAACTATCATATCTTTATCGATGCCCAGCTCCATTAATTGATCACGGATCTGTTCAGCAAAATTGCCTGGACCACAGATATAAAATGGTTGATTGGGCCTTGAAATCTGACCTTTCAGGATTTCAGGATTAATGTGTCCGTATAAAAAGTTGTCCCTTTTCTCGCGCGACAAAATGTTGATAAAATTTTGCCCAAGCATCTGGCTGATTTCTTCAAAAAGAAAAATATCTTTTTCAGTTTTGTTGGCAAAAAGCAATTTGCTGTCTGCCAGCCGGTTTTCGATATTTAATTGGCGGAGTAAGGCAACACATGGTGTAGCCCCGGTGCCACCGGCAACAAACATTCCGGGTCCGAGGTTTTTATACGAGTCCCAGGCATCTCCAATCATTAGCTGGTCGCCTTCCATTAAATTTGATATTTCCAGCGTCATCCCGTTGTGCTCCGCATAAATTTTCAAGATCAGTTCGAGATACTTTTCGCTGCTTAAACCGGTAAGGGTGAAAGGGGCATTCTCTCCCTGAAAACATGGATTGATCAGCGAAACTTCAATGGCTTGCCCTGCATAGAATGAATAATTCGATGGCCTCTCCAGTCGCAGGCAAATCACGTCGTGGGTTAACCAGCTTTTTTCAATTATTTTAACAGTGTGTTGCATTTGCTTCAATTTTTTGAATTCTGTTTGTTTACGTTTTCAGCTAAAACGATTCTTTCGTCAGTATCCGGTTCAAATGGCTAATGCCTAATTTTCTGTGCAAGTTCAAGCGTACGCTAATTGAATAAATTTCCTTTTTATCCATGATGTCATGAATTTTCGCAACAAAACTTCACAATTGATTCGACGTGGATTTTGGTTGTGTTTAAAATGGGAATACCGGCATAAGTTTCCGCCGTCAGGATTAAAGGGAACTCAGTGCAACCCAGAATCAGCGA
>CAYRBM010000411.1:0-2088 GCA_964422425.1 uncultured Odoribacter sp. | reverse complement strand
CATACTCCAGATTTAATCGAAACTTCCCCTGATCGCCGGTTGACATCATTTCTTTTCCGATAATACCTTGTTTCATCATCACACCGGTCATAACCAAAAGGAAAATAACTATTCCTGTAAAGATGAGTTGATGGCTAAGAACCCATTCCAACTGACGGCCGTACCAATTGATGAAGGTTGTTAATTGCCTTTCAAACCAAAGCATAAAGCGGTTCACGAAGTTGGAAGGTTGTAAATCTTCCTTTTTGCCAATTCGCGAAGCCAGCCAGGGAACCAGGGTAAATCCCACCAATAAACTGGTAAGTGTTGATGTTATTACAACTATGGAGAATTGTTTCAGCATATCGGCCACAAATACCTGCAAAAACAGAATGGGCAGGAATACAACCACATCAACGAGGGTAATTGAAATGGCTGAAAATCCAATTTCCATACGCCCTTCCAATGCAGCAGTTTCCTTGTCTTTGCCCATATCGAGGTGCCGCTGTATGTTTTCCAGAATTACGATGGCATCATCTACCAGGATTCCGATAATTAACGACATGGCCAGCAAGGTCATCAGGTTTAAGGTGAAACTCATCAGCCACATCACGGCAAACGCGGTAATTAACGAGGTCGGGATTGCTATTAATACAATCAACGAGTTCCGGTAGCTTCGTAAAAACAGAAACATAACCAGTGAAACCAGAATTACCGCTAAAATCAGGTCAAAAACCACTGAATTTACTGCCGCAATGGTCATGTCGGTTGAATCATCGGCAATAACAAATTTTACCCCGAAGTTGGAGTTTGCACTTTCAATTTGTTTGAGCTTTGCATGAACCAATTTTGAAACTTCCACCGCGTTGGCATCGCCTTGTTTTTTCAGCAAAAGGCCTATTCCGTTTGTACCGTTGTAACGGCTAACAGAACTTATTTCTTTCACCCCATCGATAACGGTTGCCACATCTTTAACATAGACAGGCATTCCAGGCGCAGGCATTGCAACCTGCACATTCATGATGTCGTTTACGGTCGAAAATTTTCCGGTCAGACGGACTGAATTACTTTCCTTATCGGTCTGCGCTTTACCGGCAGGCAAGTCAATTCCTGAGCGGTTAATGGCTTCAACCACCTGATAGAGCGATATTTTATACAATTTCAGTTTATCCTGATTGGCCTTTACCTGAATTTCCCGTTCTTCGCCACCAAGAAATGTAATTTCAGCCACCCCTTTCAATTGTTGAATTTGAGGAAGATACTCATCCTTCATTTTTTGATGAAATTCAGTTGCAGGCAAGCTACTTGTTGCACTGATCGAAATGATTGGCAAATCGTTGGGAGAAACCTTGCTCATCACCGGACTCAAAATATCTGCCGGAAGATCTTTTTTAATATTGTCGATATACCGCTGAGCATCCTGCATGGCAATGTTCAAATCCGTTCCGTATTTCAGGTTGGCAATAATAACTGAAGCGTTGGGCATCGATTTGGTTTCCAGGTAATCGACTCCTTCGAGATTAGACAATGCATCCTCTATTTTTCTTGAAACAGAGGTTTCTACTTCATTGGGTTCGGCGCCAGGATACATTGTTTTTATTACAACCACCGGTTGGTTGAAGTCTGGTAACAGTTCATACCCCAGATTTGTAAATCCAATGATTCCCAGTAAGGCGAATACGCTGAAAAGAACGATGATCAGCGATGGACGATTGATTGCTATTTTTGTAATGTTCATGATACTTAATTGCTAATTGTCACATTTGCGCCATCAAAAAGATTGATAAACCCGTTGGTTATAATTACATCTCCTTCGGTTAAACCACTTGAAACCTGTACTTTATTTTGAAACCGGTTTGAAGTAGTGATATCCTGAAGAATGGCTTTCCCATTTTTAACCAGATAAACCTGTGTTTGAATGTTTGTTCCAACAATAGAAGATGCCGGGATAATGATAAACTTTTCTTCACCATTGTTTTTCAACTCTACCTTCCCAAACATTCCTGATTTGATTTTTAAATCGGCGGTGTTTTTTACCGAAAATTGTACAGGGAAACTATTCCCCATATTGGCTTTGCTGCCTGTCATGATCACCTTTCCCGACAACAC
>CAYRBM010000410.1:0-2091 GCA_964422425.1 uncultured Odoribacter sp. | reverse complement strand
CCAAATCCCAACGCTGCGGATTGGTCAGTCCAATGGTAGTTTCCACTTCACGGCTTTGTCCTGAAATGATTTTTGCCGTTGTTTCTTTCCGGCCAACTTCAACACCTTTCGGATTCAGAACGATTGTTTCAACCTTTACATTTTCTTCTGTCTTTGCTGAATTATTTACGACAGTATTCATGATCCGAACTTCGGCATAGTTTGATTTTAAAACCGGAGTGGTGATTTGTGTCCCCCAAACCTGAACATGCAGAGGATCGACCGCCACCATCTGAATTTTGCGGTAAATACCAGCGCCCGGATACCAACGACTGTCGTGTTCGCGTGTATCAGCATGAATGGCAAGCAGGTTCTTTCCTCCAGGGCTCGCCAGTTTAGTCACGTCAAGGTAGAACGAATTGTACCCATAATCCCATTTACCAGCCAATTGCCCGTTCAGGTAAACTTCAGGGCGCGACATAATCCCATCAAAGATCAGGATGATGTTTTTGCCATCATAAGAAGCTGGAATATCCAGTGCATTACGGTACCAGCCTTCGCCTTTCCACGGAAGTTTTCCGGTATTTCCGTCGCCGTCAACAACGGTTGGTTCTGCAATGGCCCAATCGTGCGGAATAGTGACAGCCTGCCATTTCGAATCATCGAATTTAATCTGCGAAGCTTTTTCGTTACTTCCTTTAGCGAATTTCCAGCCGGTTTGCAGAGTAATCATTTCGCGAGATTGCCCAAGGGTTGACAAGCATCCCAATACAAGCAATGTTGTTGTAAGTTGAGTTAAGTAGTTTTTTAGTTTCATCTATTTTAGGTTTAGTGTTTTAATCAAGGTTCATCAACAAATCTGCGGATCTCGTCGGCCCAAATCTGGTAGCCGTTTTCTGTAGGATGGCAAAAGTCGTTGGCTATTTCCTTTGACAACGTGCCGTCGGGAGTAAGCATTTTCGGGCCAATGTCCAGCAGATCGATGTTGTTTTCGCGGGCAAAAACCTCCAGTTGTTTGTTAATCTCGTTAATCAATATCCGGCGCGGATGATCCGGCTTTTCTTCCCTCGGAAAAACTTTCATCAACACCAAATGCGCTCCCGGAACTTTCGACCGCAGTCGCATACAAACGGCACGGATTCCCTCCACGATTTCAGCAGCCGAGTTCATTCGAGCATTGGCCGTTTCGCTGGTATTGTTGGTGCCCAGATGCATGATAATGGTTCGAGGGTGAAGCCCATCGATTTCACCATGATCGAGGCGCCACAGCACATTTTGGGTGCGGTCCCAGCCAAAGCCCAGGTTTAGCACCCGGTGATTAGCAAAAACCGATGCCCAGGCATTCGGGCCATTGGGTTTGCGTGGTTTCCCGTCGGCATATTTCAATTTGGGCTCGCCTCCCCAAAAATGGGTGATCGAATTGCCAATCAGCACAATCTCCGGATTGATCGAATCTTTTACCCGCAATGCTTCAGCATGGCGATCCCACCAGTTGTAGCTGTCGTTTTCTAGTTTCGGTACCGGAACGATGGCCGTGTTTTCAGGAATGTCGGTGTCGCGCGACGTATCGCCCATTAGCTGCGAAAGCACTGGTTCCATAGCCTGCGCCCAGGCTTTGGCTCCGGCCGGACTCGGATGTAACCAGTCAGGCATCTGATCGTGATTAATCGAGCCGTCCAGATTCAGGAAAACATGATTGACGTCGCAGTAAAATACGGTTTTGTTGTCAGCGAGCTTCGAAACTATATCGGATGCCCGCTCCAAAATTGCCCGGTGCGAGGTAGGATTTGGGCCGCCGTAACAACCCGGGAAGCAACGCATGATAATGATTTTTGTCTGCGGAAGCTTTTCGCGTAATAGTTTCACGATGGTTTCAATGCCGCCGGCCAATTGACCTGCGGTGTGACGGGTTGGATAGTTTTTCTCGTCGATGTTATTCGTGCCAATTTCGACAATAGCAACTTTTGGAGATTGATTCTCTAATGGAAAATTCTGTATTTCCCATACCAGATTTTCAGTGCGATAAGCGCTTGTTCCCAGATTGAGAGCATTTCGAGGTGCAAAAAACTGGTTCCAGATGGGTTGATATTCGGGTTTCTCAAAGTTATGGGT
>CAYRBM010000409.1:0-2101 GCA_964422425.1 uncultured Odoribacter sp. | reverse complement strand
CATCGTTCCGCTTCGGGCTGCCAACGCCAGCGTTTTGATCGAACAAACCATCGGACGGGGTCTTCGGCTTCCGTACAACGGCGAACGTACCGGGGTGGACAAAGTGGACAAGCTGACCGTGGTTGCTCACGAAAATTTCGAAAAAGTTATTGAAGCTGCACAAGATCCAAATTCAGTATTGAATAAACTTTCTTACATCGAAATTTCGGAAGAAGATCTTTCAGACAAAACCACGGTGGTAACTTCGGTTACAAAGGTGGAAAAGGAAATGCAGGAAGATGAAAAACGGATCGATGCAATTCAGGATAAAACCAAAAAACAGGAAGCCCGCAATTCGTATGATGCGAAAAAACTGATTCTGGATGTAATAAGTGCCCCAGAAATTGCCTATCAGACCAAAGGGCTAAAAGACTATGAAAAAAAAGAGGTTCAGGCAATGGTTATTCAAAAAGCGATTGAAAAACTGGAAACCGGACAACAAAGTATTTTCAAAGAAGAAATTAAGGCTGAACTTCCTAAAGTGTATCAGGCTACCCTGGTGGAGGTCAGGAATAACACCATCGAGATTCCTCGAATGGACTTGCTTCAGGACGACGTGGAGGTCTGGTTTGAAAATTTTGATTTGAATACCAGCCGGGGATTTGAGTTCCAGGCGATGGACGAGGAGATTATCCGTCGGGGGCTGAAACACAACGAAGTTGATACTATTGGAGTTCAACAAGGGGCATTTTCACGGGAAACCCCGGTGAACCAGATTATCAGTGAGCTGATCAACTACCCGGAAATTGACTACGATGAAAACGCTGAACTGCTTCACAAATTAAGCTCACAGGCAATTAAGACCATCGAACGACAGGTTGAAGACAGGGGAGAATTACAGGTATTGGTGAAACAATACCGGAAAATCATAGCCGGAAAGATTTACGACCAAATGAAAGCCAATTTCAAAATTGGTGAACCAGACTACATAGAACCAAAGGTTTTGCCTTTTGTCCGGATCGAGGACTGGAATTTTTCCGCAATAGCAAATGGATACAAAGACTACCGGGAAGTAGTTACACCTGCCAGCGCAATCCCGAAATATGTATTCAGGGGTTTTGAAAAAGCCTGCCACCATGAATACAAGTTTGATTCAAAAACGGAAAAGGACTTTGCATACATTCTGGAAAACGACCGCAAAGTTCAAAAATGGCTCCGTCCGGCACCAAACCAATTCAGGATTTATTGGAAAAACAACTCCAAACAGTACTATCCGGACTTTGTGGTTGAAACCGAAGATTGTATTTACCTAGTGGAAACAAAAGCATCGGATCAAGTAGATGCCTCTGATGTAATCAGTAAAAAAGCAGCAGCCCAAAAATATTGTAAATATGCAACAGCTTTTACAACAACTAACGGTAAAAAGCCTTGGAAATATATTTTGATTCCTCACAATGAAGTCACTCAAACCACTGGATTTGATTTCTTTTTACGCTTTATTGAAGACTAATTTAACATGCCATGTACCAAATAAACAAAACCACCAACAGCATCAGCAAGCTCGAAGAAAAGACTTTTTCGGCACTGGGATTCAGAGAAAGAGAAAATCTTCAGGAATGGCTTGCTGGGAACCCGGAAGCACTAGGCGAAGAATTATTGATTATTCAAAAAGAGTTTGATGGATTCTCCGACACGAACGAACGACTGGATTTGTTGGCTCTGGATAAGCAAGGAAGTTTGATAATCATAGAAAATAAACTCGACGATAGCGGGAAAGACGTAACATGGCAGGTATTAAAATATGCCTCGTACTGTTCCAGCCTCAGCAAAGACAACATCAAAGATATTTATCAAAACTTCCTTCTGAAACAAGGTTCAACAGAACTTGCAGAAGAAAAACTTTCTGATTTTTTCGATAAGGAATTCGAAGAAATCAATCTCAACCAGGGAAGTGCCCAGCGCATCATTATGGTTGCAGGGAAATTTAGGAAGGAAGTTACTTCAACCGTTCTTTGGTTGATGAATTTCAATATTAGAATCCAATGTTTTAAAGTCACGCCTTTTGCTTTGGGTGAACAGTTATTCCTGAATGTAGAACAGATTTTACCTGTTAAAGACGCTG
>CAYRBM010000408.1:0-2164 GCA_964422425.1 uncultured Odoribacter sp. | reverse complement strand
AGATATATGATTTTCATAATTTATATATTATGTTGGATATTCATGAAGAATGCGCACTAAACACATAAAAATGATTAAATTGCTCTACATATTCAACAAATATCGCAGTTGATCACGTAACTGTATTTAAAAAATAATGTTTTCGGCCACACTTTAAATATGTATACAAAAGTGAATTTTTAATATTAATTTCCACATCTTTTCCTGTGAATGTCCGGAAACCATACTGATGACAATCAGCCAGAAAACAAGCTTTGCTAATCTATGATTAACCAAACTGAGTAGCAAGCGAAGAACTAATCACCAAAAGTGGGCTCGTTTATGGCAGAAGATTCCCTCAACTTTATCCTCTCAGACATATCCGTATCTAACAAAATGTTAAGTATGTAGAAGAGTTTGTATGACACATATTAGCAAGCAATGAACCTTAAACTCGAAAAATTATCAAATGAATTTGATAATATGAAAGATGACCTTAAAATGTTGAAGATTGTCATGATGACAATGTTGGAAAAAGTAACTAACCTCACACAACAGCAACCAAATCAGCAGTGAGATAATAATATTAAATTTCGTCTATTTATTTAACTGATATTAATCGGAGATAAGACGGAATTATATCATTTAATGTTCTATTCGCGTTTTCTCACTCTTATAGAGCTGTTGATTTCATAAACTTCAGCACTTTTGTTGAACAAGCTTTAAAATAGCTTTAATCGTTGTAGCTTGGATTGCCATTGCACTGTTCTGTTAAATTTGAACGCACAGCTTCGTATTATGACTTGGGTTAGCCCCGTTTGCAGTAAAAGACTTGTGACTTGATATTTAGAATTTCCTGATTCGTGGTGTGATTGGTGCCAATATACGACAGAATGTGATGCTTTTTGAACAGTTTACAAATCTACAAATTTTCTTATTAAACTACAACTATTTCAAGACTGGTTGGAAAACAACGGTATTCAACCAACTTGTATTTAAATGAGCATCTCACACATTTCAATCTAATCGCATCACAAATCAAGCATGAAGAATTATATTCCAATTGAAGCCAAATGGAAGTAAACAGAAGCTAAGCTCCATTTTCGAATGTTATTCTCCATTTCTATCAGTTCGAAGAAGTAGATCTCGTTTGCTTTGAGCAGGAATTCAAAAGCGAACGTTTTAGAGCCAATAATGTATATTGTCTGTAACTGATCCAGTGAGAACAGAATTGAGTGGTTTGTAATAAAGTACACACAACCTGATCAATGATTACTGAATTGGACACTTTGGAGCAGAAACGGCGATCAAAAGCTTTTAGCAAAATATATAGCAATGATAGATGGCAATATAATACATTGATGTGTGCGATTAGACGATTACAGCATTATCCTGTAGATGCAGAGCCATGAACGCGTGATTGTAAAGCAAGCTGAGAAGATAGATAATACTACATAAATTGAAGCATAATTACATGGATAATTATGTGCTCTACATGCACCTGTCTAGATTACTTCGCAATTTCAACCCAGCATGTTTCCATAGCTTCCACTGTAATGAATTACATTTGTGTTTCCCCAATTCGACGCGTAATTAACGATAAAACTAAAATCGTTTTTACCGCTTCATCTTAGATATCAGACAGTCAATTCTATCTTGTACTCAATATTCCTATTTTCATATTACCAGTTTCTAGTTTTAAGGATTATTCACATTTTGCACTCATTACAACGCCTTTCACGATAATTTCTTCCACTTCTGACCTCGCATAACGACGGAAAAGCTGTTTTAGTGCTTTTGCGTTCCAATATATTTGGTGTGGAATCTTAAATTAGAAATGATGATTGTACTCGGCACATGGAGTGGTACAAAAAATCTGTCAAATGCACAGATTCAAAGTAATTTGGCATTTTTCACCGTAACAATGACATGATAATAACTCCCACTTCATATGGCAGAAATCAGCTAAAATTCGGTAAGTCAATTGAAGCTTCCACCAAAAATCGCTAAGTAGCCAAAGAAGATGCGAGCAGAACAAGATAAATTCATGGAAGCATATTAGCAAGCAATGAACCATAAACTCGAAAAATTATCAAATGAATTTGATAATATGAAAGATGACCTTAAAACGTTGAAGATTGTCATGATGACAATGTTGGAAAAAGTAACTAACCTCACACAACAG
>CAYRBM010000407.1:0-2166 GCA_964422425.1 uncultured Odoribacter sp. | reverse complement strand
TACCAACCAATTACCTTCTTTTTCTTTCTTTCTCTGTTTAGACTGCTTGTTTTTTTGTTCCACAAAAACCTTGACAAAGCTGTCCTACGGAGCATTCCCCTCATTCCCTGAAAGGTTGATGATAATGATTCCCCTCTTTCGAAAACCAGTTCAAAACACAATTCAATAGGTTCAGAAAAGTAGTTTAATGAGACCTCTAACCCCGAAAGATAAAAAGCTTGGTGAAGGAATCCGGGTTCGTCTGACCAACCGGGAAAAGGAACTGTTGACTGAACGGTGCCGAAAAGAAGGCTACTCAAACCTTAGTGATTTTGGCCGGGCCAAACTGTTGCGAAAAAGGGAAATCCTGAGAATTGAAGCCAGTAAGGAATTTTCGGAATTAATGGGTCAAATGGATTTTGAACTCAATAGAATTGGAGTTAACCTAAACCAGATTGCCAAAAAACTGAACACTTATTTGGGATATCAACTCGATTCGGAAGACAAGCGTACCCTTAATAGCTCTTATGAAACACTTAGAAAGTGCTTTGAGCTTTTGCAAAAGTACATGGATCATATTCCATAATGACTAACCATAAGAACCAAAGAAATGGTTATCGTCATCCACCAGGCATCCACCACGGCAAATGCCTTTTTTTACAATGAGCGGAAAGCAAAAGAAGGTAAAGCCACCTTCTATCATAGCCGAAATACACCTTCCGCGAACCCATTTATTTACTCCGCTCAGCATCGGTTTCAAATTTTTAAGCGCATTGAAGATTCAAATACTCGTGTTAAGAATAAAGGATTGCATATCTCTTTTAACCCTACAATGAATGATATGATCCGAATGGGCGAAAAGGGAATTCGAACCGAGCTTGACAATTTGATGAAACAACTTGGATATGGAAATCAGCCCTACTTGATTTACCGACATGCAGACATTGACCGGGTACATTTCCATATTGTTTCCACCCGGATTGACAAGCAAAGCGGCAAAAAGATCAAAGACAATTTTGAAAAGGAGAAAGTCCAGAAGTTCATCAAAGAGCTGGAACAAACTTATCAGTTAAAGAATGATGAACCAAAAGAAAAGGTTAATCTGAAATTCACAGCGTATAGCAAGAACCTGAAGCAAAACCTTGAAAACCTATTCACAGAACTCAACGGAATGGATTTTATCACCAGTAAGCAAATGTATAATGATGCACTGAGGTTGTTTCATGTTGAAATCAGGCAGGTTCAGAAAGGACATCTTGTATTTGTTACTGATGGAAACGAAAATCCGGTCAGGCATCCAATTAAAATGTCTGATTTTCAGGAAAGACCTAGGTTTTATCAATCGAAAGGGAAAGGTGAAAAGATTGAGCCTGCAAATGATTATACTATGGACAAATCAGGCAATACAATAAGGAATTATCAAGGAAATTCGAGGATGCTGGTGGATTTACTTCGGCTGATACCCAACTATTCAGATAAAAATAGTTTCAGGAAGAAAAAGCAGCTAATAAAGAAAAGGAAAATTGGGCAAAGGAGATTGTAAGTTTGCTGTTTTTTTTAGCAAACAAACTTTACCAGAAGAAGAACGTAATCCGAACGTTAGCAACCCGATTAAAAGCCATTATGACAGGACACTACAACCTTGGAGTAATTCATTTCCCCCTCGCTCTTTTTTGCCCCCGCGCCCGCCTTGTGCGTAGGTCTGCGCTAGCTTGACAGATTCTAAAAAAGGTTAATGAACTTTTACAGCAGATTATCGGTTTACATTTGCATCATTGATTTATGAAAGAGAACGAAACCAAATTAGAAAACAGAAACATCAAACCGACCGCCATGCGTGAGTTGGTGTTGAAGGTTTTAAGCGAACAATCGGCTGCAATTAGTTTAGCCGACTTAGAACAAAAATTTGAGAAAGTAGATAAGGTTACCCTTTACCGGACACTCAAAACTTTCGAAGAAAATAAACTCATTCATAGTATCGACGATGGTACAGGTTCGGTGAAATATGCTTTATGTAAGGAAACTTGCCAATGCCATCCCGAAGATTTACACGTTCATTTCCTTTGTACCAAATGCAAACAAACGTATTGTTTAACCGATATTCCTGTTCCTTCAGTAAACCTGCCAACCCGTTTTACCCTCGAAACCATTAATATGGTTGTTAAAGGCATCTGTGTTAACTGTATT
>CAYRBM010000406.1:0-2168 GCA_964422425.1 uncultured Odoribacter sp. | reverse complement strand
ATTGCCATTGTCGGCTTTGCTATCGATCACATGACCGTAAATACCAATATTATGGACGACGATCGGTACAAATATGTGTACAGCGTTGAAGATGTGAATAAGCTGGTAATGCAGGGTGTGCCTTTCCGCGATGCCTATAAACAGGTGGGTGGCCAGATCAATGCCGGAACTTACGAACCTACGCGCGAGGTTAATCATACACATGCCGGAAGTATTGGCAATTTGTGTCTTGACGAAATTGCGGAAAAGATGCTTGCTGTTGTTGAAAGTTATGAATTTGATCAGATTGAAGCCGCTTTTTCGAACTTATTGAACTCAAATCAGTAATAATTTGTAGCTTTTTGTGTTGAAAATCGGTTTTTTGCTGGAAATACCATCTGTTAATTAATCGTTATCTTTTAGATTCAGAAGGTCGTGGCGGGCTGTTTGTTATAAATTGTCAAGTGTTTGATTTCATGTATTTTATCAAATAACTTATACGACTTTTGTATTTTGCAGTCAGCTAATTTAATGGTCAACACGTTTCTTTGATTGGACATTTGTATAAAAATAACTACTTTCGCTTTCAGTTCGTAAGAAAAAAGATTGATTTACTTATAATTTTTTACTTTTTGCGAATCGAATTGCACAGAATGATTTATTAAAAGGTCAATCTGGAAACTTTTGCAAGAACAAAATATTTAAAAATAGAAATGATGAGTTTAGGATTGCCAAAAGCGCAAGGGTTGTACGATCCAGCCAATGAGCACGATAACTGCGGAATCGGTTTTGTGGCCCACATCAAAGGCCAGAAATCGCATGACATTATCGAGAGAGGGTTACAGGTTCTTGAAAATATGGAACATCGTGGTGCTACCAGTGCCGACAATAAAACGGGTGATGGTGCCGGTATCTTAATGCAGATACCCGATCAGTACATCAAGGAGGTATTGAAGGTGGATATCCCTGCTTCGGGTAAATTTGGAACGGGTTTGATCTTTTTACCTCAGGACAGGAAGGAGGCTGCTTTATGCCAGGAGGTTTTGACCAAGTACATTGCTCACGAAGGACTTACGTTGATTGAATATCGCGATGTTGCTGTTGACAGCTCTGCCCCCGGAGAAATTGCCAAATTAACCGAACCTTATATCCGTCAGGTTTTTATTAAAGCCGATCTGGAGCAGGAAGTTTTGGAGCAGAAACTATATCTGGTACGTAAACAGGCCGAAAAAGAGATTCGTGAATCGAAACTGAAATTCCGTCAGGCATTTTATGTTCCGAGTTTATCGACAAAGACAATTATATACAAAGGTATGCTTACTTCGGGACAGCTGCGCGAGTACTTTAAAGACCTTGCTCATCCGAAGTTTACAAGCGCCATTGCCTTGGTGCATTCGCGTTTTAGTACCAATACATTCCCAACCTGGGACTTGGCTCAGCCATTCCGTATGATTGCCCATAATGGTGAAATCAACACTGTTAAAGGTAACCGTATGTGGATGTCGGCCCGCGAATCGCTCCTGAAATCAGAAATTTTTGGCGACGACCTTCAGAAACTGTTCCCGGTAATCGAACCCAATAAATCCGACTCAGCTTCATTCGATAATACGCTGGAATTCCTTCACATGGCCGGACGTTCAGTTCCGCATGTGTTGTGTATGATGATTCCGGAATCGTTCAATGAGAAAAACCCAATTCCTGAAAGTCTGAAGGCATTCTACGAATATCATTCAACAATTATGGAACCATGGGACGGTCCGGCATCGATGGTATTTTCGGATGGCCGCTACATTGGTGGAACACTCGACCGTAACGGATTGCGTCCGTCGCGTTTCGTAATTACCAAAAACGACATGATCGTGATGGGTTCCGAAGTAGGTGTTCAGGTTTTTGCTCCGGAAGAAGTAAAAGAAAAAGGCCGTTTGCGTCCGGGAAAAATTCTTTTGGTTGACACCAAGCTTGGAATTATTATTCCGGATAAAGAAGTTAAAGCGCAATTAAGTTCGCGCAATCCATATGGAAACTGGTTGAGAGAAAACCGACTTCAAATGCAGGACATTGAGGTGAAACAACGTGTTTCTTCTTCAATGGGCGATCAGTTCTCTACCTATTCGAAAGTGTTTGGCTATTCGAAAGAAGATATGGAAATGATTTTGAAACCCATGGCTGTTACCGGCGACGAACCAACC
>CAYRBM010000405.1:0-2169 GCA_964422425.1 uncultured Odoribacter sp. | reverse complement strand
GGATTGCAAGGATGAAATTGAAAAAGACACCTCCAAACATGACGAAAAATCTTTGCCATGCCGGTTTGCTTCTAAACTCCCATGGTTGAGGCTCTTGTTTCATTGCCTCTTTGTCCATCGACTCATCTATCATCCCAGAGATTTTACAATAACCTCCTAGTGGGAGCCAGCCAATACCATATTCGGTATCGCTCTTTTTTGGTTTGTATTTAAAAATACTGAACCATGGATCAAAGAACAGGTAAAATTTTTCGACCCTGATTTTAAAGATCCGGGCAAAGATGTAATGTCCAAATTCGTGTACTAAAATCAGCAGCGATAGTGCAAGAAGTACCTGAAGGGTTTTGATTAATACGTCCATTTAGTATTTCAGATGTAATTGTTTATTAATTATTGCTAGCTCGCGAGCATATCTGTCTGTTTCGAAGATGTCGTCGAGTGAGGGGTCTTTTGTGAAGTATATTTTTTCGATTACCTCTCCGATTATTTCGGGAATGGAAGTAAACGAAATCTCTCTCTTTAGGAATGCTTCTACAGCAATTTCATTTGCAGCATTCATGGCGCAAGGGATATTTCCTCCTCTCTCAATACTTTTGTATGCGATATTGATGCAAGGAAATTTCTCTTTGTCTGGAGCGTAGAAGTCTAATTTGGAGAGGGTCGAGAAATCAATGCGTGTTGTATTCAGATTTAATCTATATGGGTATGAGATTGCATACTGTATTGGTAACCTCATGTCGGGGACGCTCATTTGGGCACTTACCGATCCGTCGGTAAACTGTACCATGGAATGAATTATTGACTGTGGATGAACTACAATCTCAATTTTTGATGGGTCGGTCTTAAATAACCATTTTGCTTCAATCAACTCTAGGCCTTTGTTCATCATAGAGGCTGAGTCGATTGTGACTTTAGCCCCCATGGTCCATTTTGGATGCTTTAGCGCTGCCTCTACAGTAACACTCTTTATTTCATCTTTGGTAAGATGTAAAAAAGGTCCACCAGAGGCGGTAAGTAAAAGCTTTTCGATTGAGGCTTTCTCCCCTTGCAGACATTGAAAAATTGCTGAATGTTCGGAGTCAACTGGTAAAATTGCGCAACCATTTCTGAAAGCGAGATCTGTAACAATGCTTCCTGCTGCTACTAATGTCTCCTTGTTTGCTAACGCGATGCTCTTTCCTGCCTTTAATGCTGCAATTGTTGGCTTCAGACCGCTAAATCCTACCATTGCGGTGACTATAATCTCTAGTCGGTGCGATGTAACAAGGTCGCATACAGATTGCATTCCAGCGAAGACCTTTGTGTCGTATCCTTTAAGAGCATTTTTGACATATTCATATTTGCTCTCATCGCAAATCACGACATTGTTTACATCAAATTCGATAGCCTGCTTGATTAATAGGTCGGCACTTGAGTTAGCTGTGAGAAGATCAACCTCGAACATGTCGCGATGTTGGGAGATCACGTCGAGGGTCTGGGTCCCGATTGATCCTGTGGAGCCCAGGATAGCAACACATCTTCTCATCCTGTTAGAATTTAATGTATTTTGCAGGGTCAACGGCTACACCTTTGTGCCATAACTCAAAGTGAAGATGTGAACCTGTAGAAAGTTTTCCAGTATTTCCTACTAGAGCAAGTGCGGTCCCTGCTTTAACTCTGTCGCCACTCTTTTTTAGGAGTTTTGAGCAGTGTCTGTAGATAGAGACTAAGTCATTACTATGTTGAACTTGAATTGTAAAACCTGTTTCGTCATTCCATCCAGCCGCAATCACTGTCCCATCTAGAACAGCAGAGATCACTGAGTTTTCTGGAGCTGCGATATCTAGATAAGGATGGCCTGTTGCTGCGTTAAAACCGTCTGAAATAATACCTTTAATAGGAGGGAAGAAGTGGAGACCTTCGATTTGAACAATTGTCTTACTGCTTCCTAAGTTAAACTGCTCTTGCTTGAGCACCTCTTCTCTAAGAAGTGAATCCTCTTTTGAAATCTTTATATTGACATCTACTTTGCTTGCTGAGTCAGCTTTAACATTTCCACCAGCTAAAAGTAGCGGCTCTTCGCCCTCTACAATTCTTTTAATATTGTTAAGCTGGAATTCCCACATCTTTACTGCTTGCTCCAAGGAGTCTGCTTTGATTGCGTTACGAGCAATGTCGCGACTGGTCTCT
>CAYRBM010000404.1:0-2170 GCA_964422425.1 uncultured Odoribacter sp. | reverse complement strand
ATTATGACCATCCACCCAGAAGACATAATTATTAATACGAGTTTACATCGGTTAAGTTACTATTTTTTTATAATAAACTACAAAAAGATGAAAATTTTGTTAATAAATGGTCCAAATTTGAATTTGTTGGGAGTCAGAGAAAAAAGTATTTATGGCAGCACTTCGTTTGAAGACTATTTCAAAGTGCTAATAAATCAGTTTCCAGAGATCGAAATGGTGTATTACCAATCTAACATTGAAGGGGAACTCATCAACAAAATCCACGAATATGGGTTTAACTCTGACGGTATCATCATTAATGCCGGAGCTTACACCCATACTTCTGTAGCTATACGCGATGCTATTTCCGGAGTTAAGGTGCCAGTTGTAGAGGTTCATATTTCAAATGTTTTGACTCGTGAGAGCTTTAGGCATGAATCGATTATAGGTCCGGCATGTATTGGCAGTATTATGGGGTTTGGATTAGACTCATATCGACTTGGAATAGAAGCAATTAAGGGAATATGTTAAATCTTAATGACCTTTTTAACTAAGTGAATAAGCCTTGACCTCCCAGTTTAAGAAATTAAATACTTTTGCCGACTTCAATAAAAAATACCAGACATGAAAAAGACCAAAATTGTAGCAACTATTTCGGACAATCGATGTGAACCGGAATTCATCAAGCAATTATTTGATGCCGGTGTAAATGTAGTTAGGTTCAATACTGCACATATTACTACTGAAAGTGCCGAAATCATGATCAGAAATGTACGCAGTGTTTCTGATCAAATTGCCATTTTAGTTGATACCAAGGGACCTGAAATCAGAACATCAGGTATTGAAGAGCCGATTAAAGTCATGCAAGATGATATTATTTGGATAAAGGGAGGAACAGATAAGGCTTTGGAGAACGAATTCTTTGTTAATTACAACAATTTTCACAACGAAATTCCGGTTGGCAGCCAAATATTGATCGACGACGGAGACATTGCTCTTGAAGTCATTGATAAGGTTGAAGAGAGGCTCAAATGCAAGGTTCTCAACCATGGCGAAATTAAAAACAAGAAGAGCATCAACACTCCTGGGATAAGTATTAATCTGCCTTCGCTGAGTACAAAAGATATCGAATTCATCAAATTTTCTGCTCAAAATGACATCGATTTTATTGCACATTCATTTGTCAGAAATAAAGCTGATGTACTTGCTGTTCAGAAAATATTGGATGAGATGAACAGCAAAGTTAAAATCATTGCAAAAATTGAAAATCTGGATGGTGTTGATCACATTGATGAAATTTTGGATGCTGCTTATGGTATAATGGTAGCAAGAGGTGATCTTGGAATCGAAATTCAGGCTGAAAGAATTCCGTCAATTCAGCGTAGATTAATCAGAAAATGCGTTGAACGCAAAAAACCTGTCATTATAGCGACACAGATGTTGCATTCCATGATTAATAACCCTCGTCCCACAAGAGCCGAAGTGAGTGATGTGGCTACAGCTATTTATGATCGCACTGATGCAATCATGCTTTCCGGCGAAACAGCATACGGACAATATCCGGTAGAAGCAGTTAAGGTTATGGACAAAATTGCCCGGGAAATTGAAGCCAGCAAAGACCGTCGTAATGATTTGCCTGTTCCTCGACTCGACAACGAAGTTTCTGCATTTCTGGCAGAAGCAGCAGTGCTTGCGGCCAACGAACTTAAAGTAGCTGCTATTGTTACTGATACTTTAACTGGAAAGATTGCCAGATATATTGCGGCTTTCAGAGCAAATATTCCGGTTTTTGCAAAATGTCATAACGGCCGGGTAAAAAGAGAGTTAGCCTTATCCTATGGCGTTTATGCCACTCAAATTATATCAAAAAAGAACAAGCATAAACTTATAGAAACAGCTTTGCTTGATTTAGTTGACAAAAAAATGATTACAGAGCAAGATACAGTGGTTTATGTTGGCGGAAATTTTGGTGTTGGAGGCGGAACATCATTTATTGAAATAGCTTCGGTAGAGCGCATGGCTCATGCAAAAGCCATCAAATAAATCACAAAAACAGATAAAAAAAGAGGCTGTCCAAAAAGTGAATTTATCTTGTGGAGAGTTCAATAATTGGAAACAGTCTTCGATAGGAATACGGGCATATTAGTCAAAAATAGTTGGTAAAAAGCTTTGAAAGGCTTGCCAGCATTGA
>CAYRBM010000403.1:0-2185 GCA_964422425.1 uncultured Odoribacter sp. | reverse complement strand
AGGGCAGGGAGGGGGGAGCCGCCAGGGCGTCCGGCAGCTCCAGGGGCGTCCTGGTGCCTGATAGTGGCAAGAGTTGGAAGATCGCTCTTAGTGATATCAAGAACTTTCACACCCTCTTTGGTTGCCACAAACAGTTTATTATCCTTCAGAAGAATACCTTCTGCATCTGTTCCTACCAACACTTTTTTCAAAAAACCCATTGTTTGTGCATCATACACAGAGATGTAAGATTTTGTATACTCCCACATCCCAAATTCATTTGTGATATGATCCACGTCCCAATTCGACACAAAGATATAATTTTGATTGCCACAAACAGCACGTGGATTAGCTAAATTTGAGGTTAAAGGGGTTCCAACAAGCTTAATTGTCTTAGCGTCAAGGACAACAATTTTATCAGGATTATTACAAACAATGTAGGCTTTTTTAGAATCGCTCACCCAGCCCGACATAATCGATGCTCCAATGCTAGAGCCATTTGCAGCTTCATAAGCTCTATTTGTAATTATGTTATTTGTCTCATCATAAACAGACAAACTTCCGTTGTGCTCAGAGAAGTTACCTTGATTGATGATGATTGCCATATTTTCGGGCAAGACATTGGTGCGGTTGTCCTTTTCGCACGATAGCAACACAAATGAGAAGATTCCCAATAGTGCTACTTTTAAGAGGTTTTTAATCATTATGTTATTGTTTTGTATTATAATTATGTTATTTAGAATTTCCACTGTACCGACAACTGATAATTTACTCCAGGCATCGCATAAAATTTCACATTCTGATATTGTTTATCGAAGAGGTTTTTTACCGCTCCAGAAATCACAAACTCTCCAACAGCACTCTCAAACTTACTACTTGCTCCAACATCAAACACTTCGTATGAAGGCAAGATATCGAAGATGTCAACTGTTGTTCTCTCTCCAACATACTGCATAGCTATAAAAGCACTAAACTTGCCATAATCACCTCTGATCCTTGTTTTCAGAGAATTCTTCGGCTGATATGCTAATTGTTGCCCTATCGCTGGATCCTGCTTCCAGATTGCATCAATCATCTTAATATTTGTGTAGGTGTAGTTCCCGTCCAAGGTAACCTTCAACTGATTCAACATCGCCTCAGCCTTGACTCCCGCTTCGCAGCCTACTGAGAGCACCTCAGGTATATTTTGAGGTCTCCAAATCGAACCCGCAGGTAACCAACGAATCCAGTCCGATACCGCACTGCGATAGAGAGTGGTGTAGAAATTAATTCGTCTGATACCTTTTGTATAGGAGAGATCAAACCCACCTTCACTGGTAAATGAGGTCTCTGGCTTAAGGTAGAGATTCTTTCCTCCCCAATATCTGTCGTTGAGAGTCGGAACCTTTACGTTTTTTGAGACAGAACCTCTGACTCCAATCGACAAATCCTTACTATTTACAAGTTCGTATCTGATGTCTGCAGATGGCATGAACGGCAACGTTACGTCTGTCACCGTAGTGTATCGTGCGCCTCCCGAAAGGGATAGCCTCTCAATTGGTTTATATTTAAAGAGCGCATAGATTGAGCCTCTGCTCTCGGTTACATCCTTATCATAAGACTCCACTTGAGGGACAGTATGTTCGATACTTGCACCCCCTTTGATCGTCACCTTCTCAAAGATCCCTTCGGCCTCTGAGGTTGCCGAAAAGCGCGAAGCCGCTATCACATCTGATTTATACTCTTGTCTATCACCCGAATATGCGATTGCAGCCGAGAGTGCAAATCTCTCCTTTCGCAGACTATAGCGGCCAGAGGCTTTAACACTACGATCGAAAATTGAGGCGTAGCTTAGAGGCACTTTATTATTAGAAACTGCTGGCTGAATCTCTCGGTCGAAGTTCAGGAGCATGAAATTAAACGAGAATAGACCATCTCTCCCCGATTTCACAAAGATCTCTTGTAGCAATCCGTTATTTCGGTAAGAGGAGTTTTTGAGTCGCTCCCATGGATTCCCTGGTTCGGTATTGTTACGGAATGTGTAGTTATTGAGTGCATACGAGTAGAAGAGACTTGTTCTCGACTCCACTTTTTCTTCTGCATATCTGATAGTTGCACCAATAAATGTTGTAGAAAAACTTCCTGTCGACAGGAGAACATCGCCATGCAGACCCTTTTTCCAGTGAGGAGAGGTCTTTAGTCTGATACTCCCTCCGAGCGTGCCGTC
>CAYRBM010000402.1:0-2186 GCA_964422425.1 uncultured Odoribacter sp. | reverse complement strand
TTCGGTTTTACGGCGTGTGGTTCGAAGGTTTTGCCAAACACCGGATCAGTCAGCAAATACGTTTCCATTTCGGTACGCACTGCAATCACTTTTGCGAGTGCAACTTCGCGCATTTCGTCGCGAAACGAGTCCGGGTCAACACCAATCCACAAATCGGTTTCCTTGTAATTGACGGTAAACGACCGAAACCGTTGCTCCGAAAACTGTTTGCGATATGTGCGCTGCTCGATCATTTCCTGAAAATCAATCCTTCAGTCCTTCTATCCATCAATTATCCCTGAAATCAATCTTAAACAAATTCAGCGGACAAGCCGGAACGCAAAGCTCGCAAACGATGCACTTTTCCGAATCGAATTGCAGTTCCCAGTTCACCGGATCCATCTGTAAAGCGCTGGCAAAGCAAACCGCCGTACAGTTTCCGCAACTAATGCAACGTTGATGGTCCCAGGCAATCTTCTTGTTCAGCGGCTCGCAGGTTACCTGATTTTCTTTCAGGTAAGCAATCCCGTTCTTCAAATTTTCCGAAGTACCTTCCAGTTCGAGCACCAGACTTCCGGTTTTTCCCGGCCAAACTTCGGCACGGAGAATGTTGATCCGGATGTCGAAATCCTTAACCAAGTGATAGCTCAATGGCATATCACCACTTTGAGCCGGAAATTTCAGGACATATCTTTTTTTCTGCATTTTCATTTTTTGTCTCCTCCTTTTACTTCTTTCAGCGATTTCAACGAGGTGTTGGTTGGGAACATCTGCACGGGTTTGGTGATCTCGAATTCCCCGTCCTGAATGGCTTTTTTCAGGATATCGGCGATTTTGCGCGCTTTGCTCAGGCTCGAAACCGGTGCGGTACGGATCTTTTTCCCCTGCACTTCAATTTCTCCTGAACGCAATTCGGCGTAGGTTACTCGACCCAAAGCAGGAGTTCCTTCCACACCATAATCGAGCACGGTTGTCTGGATTTGTATGTTTCGAATCGAAACGCATTTGGCAATGTCGGCGTTCAGCACCGGAATCGGGATGCCAATTCCGACGAACAAACTCACGCCATATTTTTCGTAGTAAGCCGCCTGCAAAAATTCCGACGACATTTCCTTCAGGTTACCCATTACCGCCAAAGTAGCCGAATTGCTCACCGGAATGCCATGCTCATTTTTCGGTTTCGACGTATTGAATTGTGTTCCCGGCCAAACCACAAAACCCTGCGTTCCGCCCAGAAAAATGCGGGTGCCAATGCCAATGGTCTTCATTTCCGGATCGTTCAGCAGCGGGCTCAGTTCGCCAGAAGTGGAATAGGTGGCATTGCGCATATTGGGGAGCAAATTCCCCATGTAAGTGTATTTCATTTGCGAGGTCGAATTCACCGCCACATTGTAGTTCTGGTAGGCATTGCGCGGATTGAACAGGATCATTTCGTTCACCGTTTCCTTGTTGATGACGGTTTTGATGTGCTTGCGCGGGTAGCAGTCGGTGCCCTTTCCCCAGGCTTCCAAATCAATGTCTTTGCCGTCAACCAAATCCTGAATGACATGTGCGCCGCCGTATTTGGGATTTTCAGGATCGCAGGCTGTGGCGCCAATGTAGGTATCAACAGCCGCCAGACCTTCATAGGCAGGAACGCCGTTCAGGCGAATTTTTTCCATTCGGATCGGTGGATTGGCGTGTCCAAAATTGACAATCGCGCCTGACGAACACATGGCACCAAAGGTGGCAGTGGTTACCACATCCACTTTTTCGGCAATCTCTTCGGGCGAGGCCGTGAGCGCCATTTGCGAAACTTCCTCGGCGGTAAGCACCACGGCTTCACCCCGGCGAATTTTCTCTTTAATTTCTTCGTATGTTTTTTGAATACCCATATCGTGTGAATGATGAATTACTAATTATGAATGATGAATGGGGAAAACATCCAGAGATATTCTCCTGAAAAGTTTTGGCAGTTTTAATCACGGCAATCAGCACATGCACATATTCGAGAAGTACATGAAACTAAGCAGATGCAATGTTGAAAGTCGTTTCATTTTGTTTCAATTATAATTCCGTTTCCGGCCGGGTATTGGCACCTTTTCTGTTCGTAATCAGCTGGTTGCCAGAGTTTCGCTGAGCCCGATCTCTCCGCTCTTCTTTATAACCAAACAACCTGTTTTTGTGAGGATTATTTGATAATGAGGCAAAAGTAAGCCCAAAAAACC
>CAYRBM010000401.1:0-2195 GCA_964422425.1 uncultured Odoribacter sp. | reverse complement strand
TTGGTATAATGTTCAATCCATTCGAATGGTAATGAACCCAAATCTGATACCATAAGTTTTGAGCTTATTTTAATTGCAATATTCTTTTTTAATGATAAGGTTAAATTTCTATTGAAACGTTTGTTTATATCAGTTAAAATATCATTAAAATCAGATTCGCTTTCAGTTATAATAACATTTACAAGATTATCACTTTTTGACTTGTAATTAAAAATATTCACATAAAATATCGGTTCATTATTCTCATAAACTATCCATCCACCATAAGTAGAATCTGGAAGTATTACTTCTTGAATTTTGCCTTTTAAAGTCAGATATTTATTTCTTCGATATTTCATTTCTAAAATGCAGTACAACGTTCTGCGGCTTAAAAATGTGGCGAAAATGCAACACAAAGCCATTACAAATATAACCAAAACTTTAAATTTAAAAAATATGTTTCAAGATACATCCTAAACCAAGCCATATTTTTAAACCGCTGTTGTGCGGTCGGTTTTATATCCAATTAAATTCTTTAAACGCTAAAACATATATCGCAATTAATAATATCGACCACATTTCAGCTACAATCATTTGTTTTGAAGTTTCGGTAAGTTCTTTGTTATTTAAGTTTCCATGAATGAATTGAAAAGAAAAACTTAAAATAAAAGCAAGCAAAGGCAAATTATAATTATAAACTTTTAACCAAATTAAATTTATGAAAAACCATGTAATTAGACCGCCAACCAACATGCTAAATAATGTGTTATTGGTTACTTTATTAATTATTCCTCCTATCAAAGAAACAGGAATAGCTTGAATAGAAAAGTATTGAATTAAAATCAATATAACGTAGCCTAAAATTATTGTCAAATCCATATAAAGTGGTTAAATTATTCCTCCACAAAAAAGGAATTAAGTTAAAATTAAATATTATGATTAATTATCTGAACCATTTAAATTGTATTGCAATTAAAATAACTCCAACAACAAGTGGAATTATAAATAACCAAAACCATTTGCCAATTCTTTTAGTAATTGCACTTTGTTGTTTTTCATTTTCTTTAGGTGTTTTGGTTTGTTTTAAGATGATGGCTTCATTTTTTTCTAAAACTGAACCTTGATTCACTTGATTCACTTTTGAATCTTTAATGGACATCTTATTTTTGATTGAAGTTTTATTTATTTCTTTCATTGTTAGTTGTTTAGAAAATCCTCCTTTATTTAATATTTCTTTAGCAGATTCAGAAGCAATGTAATATGTGAAATTATATTTTTTACCTTCATGTATTCCTTTAGAATTAGATTTTAAAACATAACCATGAGAAATTAAAACTTTAAGAGCATATTTTGTTTCAAGAAAATTAATATTTGATAATTCACTAATAGTTTTATCATCATACATTAAATCTTTAATCACAAATAAAATTTTATTTAAAACATTAACACTAACCATTAATAAAAATATATTTTTTTTTGTTTTTCACACGTTCCGCCAAACTGACGCACAACGTTTTGCGGCTTGGCGAAGGTGGCGATTTAACCACAAATGTTCATACGAAGCACACACTTCAAATTTACGAAAAACTGTCATACGAAGCACTGAACCGCCACTTTTGCCAAACCGCTGTTAGTGGCTGGGCTTCTTTGTTTTTCGTCTGTCAGCAACATTTTTTGTCCTGCTGAATTGGTGGACAAGCAACACTTCCGTAGCTACAATAAACACAGCAGTCGCCTTGTTTTGGTTTTAGAACTTGTTTGCATTTTTCACATTCGTAAAAATATTGGCAAGCGTCTGTCGGCATTGTTTCTTCTTTCTTATGTCCGCAGTTGGGGCAAGTTATTGTTGATTGTAATTTGATTTCCATTTTAATTTTCTTTTTTGTCGGTTACAGAATATCCTGTTGAGTTTATTGCTTTTTCGATTTCAGAAATATTTGTTTTTGAGTTGTCAAATTCTATGATTGCATTTCCATTTTCATATGAAGCGTTTGAACTTATTATTCCTGTCAATTTATTTACTTCGTGATTTACGTGTTCTTCGCAACTCGCACAAGTCATTCCGCTAATCGTAAATTTTACTTTTTGAATATTGGATTTGTCCACTACTATGATTTGCTTTTATTTCTTTGGGTAGAAAATGCTTGAATAGTATGGAAAGGCAAGCATAACGATTGCAAATGCTGTTACAATTCCTAAAAACATTTTTGACTGAA
>CAYRBM010000400.1:0-2200 GCA_964422425.1 uncultured Odoribacter sp. | reverse complement strand
CCGGTCCACAAAATTTCACGAAAGCATCGGTCAACTACACATTCAAATCTGCACAGGGAAAGGAAATCTATCAGGTTTCTACTTCCGAAGATCACAATCCGGTTCTGGAAGGATATTACGCCGATCCTGAAATTCTGTATTCCGAAAAAACAGGTAAATATTACCTGTATCCAACCAGCGACGGGTTTTACAACTGGTCGGGCGACTTTTTCAAGGTCTTTTCATCCGAAAATTTGGTTGACTGGAAAGACGAAGGTGTTATTCTCGACCTTAAAAAAGATGTGAGTTGGGCAAACCGAAATGCCTGGGCACCTTGCATTGTTGAGAAGAAAATAAATGGCCAGTACAAGTATTTTTACTATTTCACGGCAGCACAAAAGATTGGTGTTGCTGTGTCTGATAACCCAACCGGACCGTTTGTGGATAGCGGTAAGGCGCTGATTGATCGTTTCCCGGAAGGAATCAAAAGTGGTCAGCAAATCGACCCGGATGTATTTACAGATCCGGCTTCGGGCAAGAGTTACCTCTATTGGGGAAACGGCTACATGGCCGGCGTGGAGTTGAACGACGATATGGTTTCGATTAATGAAAAAATGCTAAAGATCATGACTCCTGATAAGACCTTTCGGGAAGGTACTTATGTGATTTACCGCAACGGAACTTACTATTTCATGTGGTCGGAAGACGATACCCGAAGCCCCAATTACAAGGTGCGCTATGCTACCGCTACTGCACCGTTGGGAAAACTAACCATTCCGGAAAATAATGTGGTAATTACCCAAAATCCGGCGCAGGAAATATTTGCAACCGGCCACAACTCGGTACTTCAGATTCCGGGGAAAGACGAATGGTACCTGGTTTACCATCGATTCAACCGTCCAAGAGGAATAAAAATGGGAAGTCCGGCCGGGTTCAACCGCGAAGTTTGCATCGACAAGTTGGAATTCAACGCCGACGGATCAATAAAACAAGCTATGCCAACACTTCAGGGAATTAAACCTTTATCTAAATAAATCCAACTATGAAACTAATTAACCTTTTTATCGCGATAGCTATGTTGTCGCTGGCTGCGTGTAAAAACCAGCCACCAAAGCCCGATTACCCTATTCAGGGAATTCCATTTAATGAAGTGAAAATTGCCGATCAGTTTTGGTTACCTAAGATCGAAACCAACCGCACAGTTACTATTCCGGCATCGTTTGCCAAATGCGAAGAAATGGGCCGGATGGACAATTTCCTGATCGCCGGTGGCAAAATGCAGGGAAAAGTAAAAGGTGAGATGCCATTTGACGATACCGATGTATATAAAATTATTGAAGGAGCAGCCTATTCGCTGACTACCCATCCAGATCCGAAACTGGATGCTTATGTAGATTCGGTGATCGGGCTTATCAAAGTTGGTCAGGAGGCTGATGGCTATTTGACTACCTACAAAACCATCGATACCACTTATTCGCCTGCCAAATGGTGCGCTCCTGCCGGAAAGTGGGTGAACGAGCAATGCAGCCACGAACTCTACAACAGCGGGCACATGTTCGAAGCTGCTGCCGCTCATTACCGGGCAACCGGAAAGAAAGACTTCCTTGACATTGCTACGAAAAATGCAGATCTGCTTGTCAGGGTTTTCGGTGAAGGAAAGAATCCAATAGTTCCCGGTCACCAGATTGTGGAAACCGGTTTAATTAAACTCTACCAGGTTACTGGGAAAGAAGATTACCTGAAACTGGCAAAACACTTTCTGGATTTCCGTGGCGACAGCACCAAACGCAAACTTTGGGGACCTTACAATCAGGATCATAAACCGGTGACTCAGCAGGACGAAGCGGTTGGCCACGCTGTTCGTGCCGAATACATGTATGCCGGAATGACCGATATTGCAGTACTTTACAAAGATGAAGCGTTCAAAAATGCGGTAGATAAAATATGGGACAACATTGTTACCAAGAAGCTTTACATTACCGGAGGAGTTGGTGCCCGCCATGATGGTGAAGCTTTTGGAAATAATTATGAATTACCCAATCTGACAGCCTATAACGAAACCTGCGCAGCAATAGCCAACGTTTACTGGAACTACCGCATGTTCCTCTTGCATGGCGATTCGAAATACATCGATGTCCTTGAGCGTAGTTTATACAATGGCGTAATTTCAGGAGTTGGACTCGATGGCAAAACTTTCTTTTATCCTAATCCGCTTGAATGC
>CAYRBM010000399.1:0-2212 GCA_964422425.1 uncultured Odoribacter sp. | reverse complement strand
CGAAAAAAGTTATTTTAATTCATTAAATCAGTTTGTGGTTGAGGTTGTGAGAACCGATGATAAAGAGATAGACCCTTCTTTTGAATATGGGAGACCGGTGTGTTTCTTTCGTGTAGGAGGTGAAGGTTCTATTCATTATTTTAATTGGTCGGTTCAAATAATTTATGTACAGGATGATAAAATGGTGGTTATTTTACCAAATCCGGCAGCATTGATTGAACTTCAGCACGCAAATACATTTGGAGTGCAACTTTATTTTGATGAAACAAGTTATAAAGCTATGTTTGCAGCCATTACTTCGGTAATGAATGCTAAAAATAACAGGTTGGCACATTTGAGGGATGTTTTGCTTGGAAAAAATGCTGCGATGGAGAGGCATTTGATGCCAATTCGTTTTCCATGGCTTAACTCAACTCAGGAAGAGGCTGTAAACAAGGTGCTTCGGGCAAAAGATGTTGCTGTTGTACATGGACCTCCGGGTACAGGAAAGACAACAACTCTGGAAGAGGCAATTTGTGAAACTTTGCAGCGCGAAAATCAGGTATTAGTTTGCGCGCAAAGTAATACAGCGTTGGATTGGATTGCTGAGAAACTTGTAGACCGGGGTATTTCGGTTTTAAGGATTGGTAATCCAACCCGGGTAAATGATAAGATGCTTTCATTTACTTATGAGCGACGTTTTGAAGCTCATCCGGATTATCCAGAATTATGGAGCATAAGAAAAGCAATTCGAGATATGCAACGCTCCATGAGGAGGAAAAATCAGGATGAACGTGAAACGATACGAAACAGGATGTCTCGTTTGCGATTCAGGGCAACTGAGCTGGAATTAGCAATTGATGCCTCGTTGTTTGATCAGGCGCGCGTTGTAGCAAGCACACTCATCGGGGCATCGAACAGAGTGTTGGAAAGTCATCGATTTACATCGTTGTTTATCGATGAGGCTGCCCAAGCACTAGAAGCTGCATGCTGGGTTGCGATTAATAAGGCTGATCGTGTGGTTTTTGCCGGAGATCATTTTCAGCTTCCTCCAACGATTAAGTGTTTGGAAGCTGCGAAAAGAGGATTAAGTGAAACCTTGATGCAAAAAGTTGCAACAAGGAAGCCGTTAGCTGTGAGTTTGCTTAAAATCCAGTACAGAATGCACGATGACATTATGGGTTTCCCTTCTGCATTGTTTTACAATGATGAATTGATTGCTGCAGCAGAAGTTAAAAATCGTGGAATTCTGGCATATGATACGCCTTTAGTATGGATTAATACAGACGATAGTGATAGTTCTGAAGCTCAGCTTGAGGGATCACTCAGTAAAATTAATAGGACTGAAGCAAATGTTTTGATTGAGACGTTACATGAATATATTGAAAAAATAGGAAAAGAACGGATTTTAGATGAAAAGATAGATTTCGGACTTATATCACCCTATAAAGCGCAGATTCAATACATTCGTTCTCTAATCAAGAAAGATGGATATTTTAAGCCATTCAAAAAATTGATCACTGTTCATACAGTGGATGGTTTTCAAGGTCAGGAACGAGATGTGATAGTAATAAGTCTGGTCAGATCAAACAATGAGGGTCAGATTGGTTTTTTACAGGATCTTCGTCGAATGAATGTGGCGATTACAAGGGCAAGGATGAAGCTTATTATTTTAGGTAATGCTTCAACACTTACAAAACATTCTTTTTATAAACAATTGTTTGATTATATTAAGAAGAAAGGAAAAATAATTTCAGTTTGTATAGAAGAAATATCCTAGTAAAATAGAGCTATTTCTATTTATAGATTATTTTTTTTAATAATTGATGCAACAATCTGTGCAATATGTATGTTATAGTTACAAAAGATACACTATTAATAATTTGGTTTAGAAAACAGTTAGAAGAATATGGAAAATTTAAAAGAATCTGCAGAATTAGCTGCTGGGAAATTGGATCCGAAAGCAGAAGTTGTCGTTATTTGCAAAATGTTGAAAGCACGTAGAAAAGATATGGGCTTGAATCAGAAGCAATTTGCTGAACTCCTAGGAGTTAAGCCGGAATATATTTCAAGAATTGAAGCCGGAAAAGTTGACCTTCAGCTTTCAACGCTTATCAGACTTTCAAGAGGTTTGAAATTGCAACTTGTCATTAGTCCCGTAGAAGGAGTATAAATTTATTTTATAATCCCATTAACCCCACTGGACGCCCTTGCCGCTGTCAGTGACCTCGCG
>CAYRBM010000398.1:0-2290 GCA_964422425.1 uncultured Odoribacter sp. | reverse complement strand
GTTGGATCCTGGGAAGGTGTAGCCAATGAATACGTTCCTGTTATTGGTCTGTGGGTAGGGGAAAAGTCTGATTTTTTTATAGAAGCAAACATCATGTCTGATTATCATTTAATCGGTCCTCCGGGCGGATTGCAGATTGGTGTTGGAAGTGGCCTTGGGAAAATGGACTATAGTGTGGCCAGGGCCGGATTAAGCATTATGCCAGGGGTTTTTGATCCCAGTTATGTAATGGGTGGATATTTGATCGGAGACATTCAGATTAAAGATCGGTTTACTCTGAAACCAAGCCTTTTCGTTGGTCAATACTTTGGAGGCTCAATTGGCTTGCAGGTCCACCTTGGAAAAAACAGGTGGAAATCACGAACTGAATAATTTGGCCATTCCCGGTGGATTTTACCAATCCGGACGCAATTGCAGAATTCGACTTGCTACCAGTTAAAATTGATTCCATTTAAGTTGAACATCAGCGACTGACTGATGTACTTTGACTTTCAAAAGGTTTACAAAGTTGGTATCATCCAAGATCGCAGATTCCGTCTTCAATGTGAACCACAGGTTTTTCACGGCCGAAATTCCGGCGAGGTCATAAATGGTACATGCTGCCATGTGCCACCGGCACTGATACCAGCCATAATTCTGCGGATATCGTTGTCCAATCTCAGTATAATGGGTTTCGAGCTCTGGCAGGCTGGTGAATTTTAGTGATGAACTGGCTGTGGAGGACACAACCATTTTGGGGAAGGTGGTCAAAGCCGGCAAAAGCAGAGGCTCTTTTTCGGCGATATAGGTGTGAAGAAATAAATTGCAAAACAACTCACCCATCCATTTCCGCTGCATCTCCAGGCTATCCTGTTTATGGTAGGCATGCCCCAGTTCATGAATTGCGAGCAGGTCAAAAAAGGGTTCCATCGTTAGCTGATTTTTTTCGGACGAATAGGTTTTTTTAATGAGTTCAGCAAATTCAGCAGGTATTTGGTCAGCTGGTGGAATAAAACTTTTCCAAAAATTATTGTCTTCGGAGGCCACAATGAGGGTTTTGTTGTCGGAATAATGGGGCATTCCATACACCGGGAAACTGGTGTATTTACTCCAGTCGGCAGGCGAAAGGATCAGTAGGGTTACTGAAGGCCTGAAATTGAGGATAGGGTCGTAAAACCGTATCACTTCATCAATTTGCATGGCCATTTGGGTAGCCTTGGTATCCGTCATCTCACTGTGATAAACCTGTACATGGTGGCCTTTCAGTTGTTTTAAATTGGTGTAGTTTTGTGCATTGAGTTCAGCCTGAGTCGAATAAAACCAAATAATTATCAGAAAAAACCTGAATGTGCTCCACGAATTTCCTTTTTTTTGTTCTGTGTTAACTCTGATTATTGATGCTGCTAAAATCCGCCTTGAATCTGGGGCAATGGAGTTTTTAATTTTCGTTTTCATGATCATTACTTTTTCAACAAAAATAGCCTGACGGTATGCCCCGGAAATAGTAAAAAAACGACATTTATAAGAATTGCCGGTTGAATATTTCCGATCTGTAAATTTTATAATCTATTTATCAGACTTTGTATAAAGCATGAAATTTCCCGTTGGTTCCTGGCGGAACTTTAAAGCAAAATTTAACTGGGCTTAAAAAGGTAGGTCTCGTTGCATTCTTAAAGGGGTTGACTGAAGTTGCTGCTCAATTATGGATGGATTTACACCAGCAAATACCTTGAAATCCTTAATCATGTGCATTTGATCATAGTACCCCACAGCATGAGCAATCTCTGTCCATAACAAGTGGGGGCATGATTCGTGTAACCTGTATGCCTTTGAAAACCTTAGAATTCGGGAAAAAGCTTTAGGCGACATCCCAATGCGTTCTTTGCATTTTCTTTCAAACTGTTTAATGCTTAAACAGGCCAGTGAAGCTGCCTCTTCAACAGTGAGGTTCCCGCTCAGCTTTAAAAGGGTTTTCATAGATAAATCAAAAGGAAGCATACATTTAAGCTTGGCCAGCTTCTGTAAAAGAAAATTTTCTACCAAACATTTTCCATCCTCTAAACTGGCGGCGTACATTAGTTTTTCGTTCACCTCTCTCATTTCAGCTCCAAAAAAATCAACGGCGTCGAAACCAGCATCCAGCAAATCGTTCATCGGTATTCCCATGAGCCGGAACATTCCACCAGGGAAAAAATCAACACGGATAGCATTTAATTTCTGGTGAACTTTGATATTTACCCTCGATAATTGCGGGCCTAATAACCTGAGTTCGATTAATAACTAATTGAAAATAAGCAACAAAAGGATAAAA
>CAYRBM010000397.1:0-2291 GCA_964422425.1 uncultured Odoribacter sp. | reverse complement strand
ACAGACAACCCAATTATCATTGGGCGTATATTAAGGATTTAGCCTAAAGTCTGTCGGGGTAAGAACCTACTTTATCGGTCATCTTTTGTCGTTGATCATTAGTACAACGTCAATCACTGTTATACATGAAAATAGTTGGATCAAATGGTCTTTAAACGGAATTGCTGAAGTTTTTCAGTCAGATAATTGACCAAAAGGAATCGACTTGTTCGTGAATCTTAAGCTACTTTTGAGGAAAAGTGAAACAGGGTTCAGATTTTCAACTAAAACACTCGGATAAACATAAAATTTTGATAAATTTGGATAGATCTGTAAACGGCGACGCATTCGAACGCTTTTTATTACTTCAAATTGAAGAATAAAGATAAATGTCGTAGAAATGTCGTAAGAAAACCGTTATCAACAGAAGTCAACTGAAATACTTTTATGGAACCTAATGTTATTTGAAAATGAATGGTATTGGCAAAAGGATTTGCGAAGGAAGAAAACTAAAAGGACTGACACAGGAAGAACTAGCAGAACTTTCCAAAGTCAATATACGGACAATTCAACGATTAGAAAACGATGAAAACATACCTCGAGGAAAGACACTGAGCTCGATATGTGAAGTACTTGAAATAGATCAGGAAGATTTTCAGAAGATAGAAGCTGAAAAGAAAAAGAAGAGCATTCTTAATAAAGTTATTGAAGGTGTTTTTCTTATTATCCTAAATTTCGTGATTATTTCCATATACGGGTATGTGACATTGGCTCATAATGCCAACCTGAACAGCAGATTTGGAGGGATTTTATTAAGTTTTCTTGTCCCTTATTTTATCGTTTCGGTAACAAGGAAGATGAGTGGGATTGAACGAGTCCTGAAGTTCGGTAGTGGACATTTTTTTTATTTCATTTTTATTGCAGTAGGGTCAGGTCTTCCAAGAGGATTTATTTCGGGGTTATACCCCAGTTTGGGGATTTCATTGATGGTGTTGTATTATGGAAGTTTCCTGTTCGGAGCAATTGAACAGAAAAACAATTGACTTGGGGAATGACAGATGATAAGTATGGAAATCGATAGAAATTATGAACGGACATGAACCAGAAACCAAATAGTAATAACAAATACAGATCAATTCGGCAATAATAGATTTCGGGGTGAAGGTTTTCTCTTTAGCTACCAATTGGCTTAGGAGGAAATCGCCCGCAATCCGCCCCTGCGTGTAGCTTCCTACGTTACAAACCATTTTAAATGAGAACCAATGAAAGCACAATTAACCTTTTTACTTTTTCTGTTTTTAGCTGTTTCGTGCAGAAATGAGCAGAAAACTTGTCACTTGACAGGAACTTTAAAAAACGCTCCTGACACGACAACTCTTTTCTTAGCTAATTGGGAAAATAGGGCGTTATTGGATTCAATTCGGGTTATAAAAGGAAATTTTGATTACAAGTTTCAGATAAATCATTCGAAAAAATTCTACCTGCATAATCGTAGAAATCAATTTGATTTCAGAGATAGAAAGTTTATTTGGCTTGAGCCGTCCGAAATTAAGATTAGTGGAAATTTTGAGTTTTTAAAAGGTCTTAAAATAGAAGGTTCTACTTCACAAACTGAATTTGAGAACTATAATTTACTTGTAGACAATGCGACAAAGAAAATAAATGAATTAAAAGAACAAATTCATTTTAAATCGGACGAAGAAAAGAAAAAGGATACTTTAAAAATTGAATTACTTCAAACAAATTTGAGTGACAGTATTGTCGGATTTATGCTAAAATACCCAAACTCTTTTGTAACCTTATTTACACTACATGATGAATGCTATCTCGCTTTTAGACACTTGAATAAAAAGCAAATAAATGATGTATACGAAAACCTGACAGAAGATTTAAAAACATCAAATCAGGGAATTGAAATAAAAAAATACATTGATATACCAGAGCCACCAAAAGTTGGAGATTTAGCACCAGAGATAATACAAACAACTCCCGATGGAGAAACTATTAAATTATCAGATTATAGTGGAAAGTACGTATTGGTTGACTTTTGGGATTCTTATTGTGGACCATGCCGAGCTTCTCATAAATGGTTAAGAACACTTTATGAAAAATACAATCCCAAAGGATTTGAAATTCTAAGTGTATCAAGCGATACAGATAAAAACAGGTGGGTAAATGCAATTAAGTCGGATTCAATTCCATGGACAAATATTTCTGATTTGAAAGGATTTAAAAATGAAGCATTTTTACGATATGACTGGAAAAAACGGTGAAATTGACCACCTGATTCCAGTTTAAATTGACCACCATTT
>CAYRBM010000396.1:0-2311 GCA_964422425.1 uncultured Odoribacter sp. | reverse complement strand
GTAATTGGATTGATTAGAACTATCCGCATTTTGAAGTTCCGCAGTCGGGACAGATTAGGCAACC
Organism: uncultured Odoribacter sp.; assembly: GCA_964422425.1. GTDB lineage: Bacteria > Bacteroidota > Bacteroidia > Bacteroidales > Prolixibacteraceae > Aquipluma. The sequence goes on along the minus strand of CAYRBM010000396.1, from coordinate 2,247 downwards.
TTCCTGGTAGGTTACGTTCTTCGATCCGCATTCGCCGCAAACAGCACCTTCAGCAACAGTTCCATCCGGAACATATTTTTTCAGGGCGCGGGCAACACCGGCTTTCCAACTGTTAATAGTGTCGTTGTCGAACTGCAGACTGGTTACCGTGTCAACTACTTTATGAATTGGCATTCCGTGGCGCAAAACTCCTGAAATAAGTTTAGCGTAGTTCCAGAATACAGGATTGAATTTGTACGACAATCCTTCGATGGTTGTGCGGTAACCGTGTTTATTGGTGTATTGGAAATCGTAGCGCTTTGTTCCGTCGGGAGCAATGCTTTTGATGATCTTTCCGCTAACGACTGAGCGTGGTAACAATATTCCGTCTTCGTCGTCAGAAAGCCCGGTAAAGATTTCGTAAGGGCGTCCGTCGATTGTTCCGATGAAGGCTACCCATTTGTCTTTGGCATTCTGGAACCGGACTACGTCGGCGTCCAGCTCAATTGGGCGTTTCGTTGGGAAGATACTGTCTTTCTTTTCTTCTTTCTCTTTTTCTTTGCCTTCATCTTCTTTCTTGTTCGAAATCAGAACGCCAGAGCGGGAACCGTCGCGATAAACAGTTACTCCTTTACATCCGCTCTTCCAGGCTTCGAAATAGAGTTGTCCAACAAGTTCTTCGTCAACATCTGCCGGCAGGTTTATGGTCACGCTGATTGAATGGTCAACCCATTTCTGGATACGTCCCTGCATGCGCACTTTGGCAACCCAATCCACGTCGTTCGAAGTAGCTTTATAGTATGGAGACTGCGCGAGAAGTTCGTCTAAATCTTCCTGTGACATATTTTTCTTTAGCTGCAATCCGTTTGCGGCCATCCAATCCTCAAATTTGTGATGAACCACCACATATTCTTCCCACGAGTCGCCAACTTCGTCAACAAAGTCAACTTTTACGTTTTTGTCGTTCGGGTTTACTTTCCGGCGACGTTTATAAATTGGCATGAAAACCGGTTCAATTCCTGAAGTGGTTTGAGTCATCAGACTGGTTGTTCCGGTAGGGGCGATGGTTAACAGAGCGATGTTGCGACGACCGTATTTTACCATGTCCTGGTACAGCTGTTCGTCGGCAGCACGCAAACGTTTGATCATTGGATTATTTTTTTCGCGCTCGGCACTGAAAATCTTGAAGGCACCACGTTCTTTTGCCATGATTACCGACGAACGATAAGCTTCAAGGGCAACGGTTTTGTGAATTTCTTCGCTGAAATCGGTCGCATCGTCGCTTCCGTAACGCAAACCGAGAGCTGCAAGCATATCGCCTTCGGCAGTAATACCAACACCGGTACGGCGTCCTTCTTTGGCTTTGGTCTGGATTTTCAGCCACATTGAACGTTCAATGTGTTTAATATCTTCGTTTTCAGGATCTTCGTCAATTTTTTGGAGAATCCCATCAATTTTTTCCAGTTCGAGGTCGATAATATCGTCCATCATGCGCTGTGCAACCTGAACATGCTTTTTGAACAAGTCGAAATTGAATCGAGCCTGCGAAGTGAACGGGTTCTCGACATAGGCGAAAAGATTTACCGCAATCAAACGACAGCTATCGTAAGGGCACAAAGGAATTTCGCCGCAAGGATTGGTTGACACGGTTTTATATCCTAAATCGGCATAACAATCCGGAACCGATTCTTTAATAATCGTATCCCAGAAAAGGATTCCCGGCTCGGCCGATTTCCAGGCATTGTAAACAATCTTTTTCCAAAGGCCGTTTGCATCAATTTCTTTGGTATATTTTGGGGCTTTGGCGTCGATTGGGTATTGGGTCATATATTTTTCACCTTTCTCGACAGAACGCATAAAATCATCATGGATTTTAACAGAAACGTTGGCACCGGTAACTTTCCCTTGTTCCAGTTTGGCATCGATAAACGATTCTGCGTCAGGATGTTTTATGGATACAGACAACATAAGCGCACCACGGCGCCCATCCTGAGCCACTTCGCGTGTCGAATTTGAATAACGTTCCATGAACGGAACAATACCCGTTGAGGTCAAAGCTGAGTTTTTAACTGGTGAGCCTTTGGGGCGGATGTGAGACAAATCGTGTCCAACACCACCACGGCGTTTCATCAGTTGTACCTGTTCCTGGTCTATTTTCATGATACCTCCGTACGAATCGGAGTTTCCTTCATTTCCGATAACAAAACAGTTTGAAAGTGAAGCAATCTGGTAGTCGTTGCCGATACCGGTCATTGGACCACCTTGCGG
>CAYRBM010000395.1:0-2315 GCA_964422425.1 uncultured Odoribacter sp. | reverse complement strand
AATCGCGGGAGTTTGTTGCTAAATGCCGGCCATGTGTCAGAATACATGTACTTTGTCGGGAGGGGCATTGTCCGGTGCTTTTACTTCGATGACCGTTCAGGCAAAGAGCTGACATCAATCCTCTGGAAAGAGCAGAGTATTGTTTGTGACCCGGTGAGTTTTTTTCAGCGCAGAGCCTCTGATGTAAACATTGAAGTGATGCCAGGCAGTTTACTGCTATCAATATCCTACCGGCAGCTTCAGGATATTTTTAAAGCATTTCCCGAAGCAGAGATTTTTACCCGTTGTATTTCCCTCCAATACGTATATTATTTTGCCGGGCGGGCGCGTCAATTGGCCGGGTCTTCAGCCTGGGAAAGGTATTTGCATTTATTATCTACCCATCCGGGTATCGAATTGATTATCTCCAAAGAGATCATAGCTTCTTATTTGAATATTACCCCTCAGTCGCTTAGCCGTATGCTCAGGGACAACGGGCATCCCTGATATGCTCCGCGATGCAATAGGCATGTGCCAGGTTAAGTAGTCACTCATTATAAGGTAAGGGTTTTCTTATTCCACCACCAGGCAGTTCTGAATCCCAGTTAAGCATAAAGAATAGCTGTTCCCCTAGTTTTACAATGAAACAATAGTTGTAAAACCATGGGCAGCAGAGCAAATCAAAACAAGCATCTTTCTCTCGGTTTAGGATGGAAACGTTTTTGTCTATCCGATCTTTTCTGCTCTTTTCCGGATTGGTTTGTGGAAATGCAGGACCGAAAACACAAGCTTTGGCAATTTGCAGTTTTCCGGCGGGGGTTCCCGCCGTTATGCTGTTAAATGTTGCTGGCGGTTCGGTGAACGGCCTGCGACAGGTATTTCCCGCCAAAGCGGAAGCTTTAATCAAAATCATTTATTGTTAAAACATAAAGAGTATGAAAAAGTATGCATTGGTTATTGTTGCTGTAATCATGGTATTGACAGCAAGCGCTTTTGTAATTTCAAACAAAAGCAACTCGGAATCTGAAACAAGCTATTGGTTCCTGATGGATGCATCCGGCACAAGTGTCACGACCACGCAGCTTTCAGATCCGGACGAACTGTGTCCCGATAAATACGAAGATGCAAATTGCGCCCGCGAGTATTCGGAGAGTCAAACGGAGATTATTGGTGGAGTAAGAAGTGTAAAAGCTTCTGAAGTTGATAATCACACGGACTTTCGGTCGAAAAATGAATAGGGAAAGCACGCCTAACTAAGGGCAATTTGCTAGTTATAAAAAGCCCGGGAAGAACTTCCCGGGTTTTTCAGTTACCCTATTGCCGAATGTTTTGGGGGATACTGGAGAGTTGAATGACATCGTCGGCAATAGGTAAAATGTAGTTTGGACTGTTGGGTTCCAGTTTGTAGGAGACTCCGTTCAGGTTCCTGTAAATCGTAACTGCTGTGGAAGGATCCAGATTAAGCCGCCTTAAGTCCGTCCAGCGCATACCGCGGAACAAAAGCTCCTTGCGCCTTTCCTTCAGAATAATGACCAAGGCCTCCTGTTTATCCGTGACATTGATCGGAGTATAGCTCCCGGTTTTGTAACGGGTTACCAGCAGTTTGTTCAGGGTACTGATGGCTTCTGAAACCGACCCTTTTCGGGCCAGGCACTCCGCTTTGGCCAGGTAACACTCGTCAACAGCCAGTCCGTTAAATATTTGCAGCGACCCGCAGTAGCTGCCTTTAAAGGTGTAGCCGCCGCTTAAGGGTTTAAACCATGCCGCTTTCCGTATATCGTCATTTACATACGAACGGTATAGGGTCGAATCCGTGATCAGCCGGGAGTTGGTTAAAGGCGTATAGCGGGTCATCTGACTATGAAAAATGACCTCGCTGTTAAACTGTTCCATTGGGAAGGCTGCAGAGGTTTTCAGCGTGTTGAAATTGATTAGTTCGTAGTCGGCGCCAAGTGTTGCTTCAGCATAAGTCAGCGCTTTGTCATATTCCTGCAAAGTCAGGTAAACCCGGGACAACAGGGCGTTGGCTGCTGCTTTAACCGGCCGGGTTTTGTACGGGTCATTTTCCGGTAGAAGATTAAGGGCTTCCACAAGGTCAGCGACTATCCGCTCATAAGTCTCCTTCACAGTTGCCCGGTCAGTATGAACATTTAAGTCAGAAGTTAAGCGCAGGGGAAGCCCGTAGCCATCGTTGGAGGTGGACTTGTCATAAGGGGCGCAAAACTCCTGGGCGAGCTGATGGAAAGCGTGTGCCCGGTGGAACAGTGCTGTTCCTTTCAGCCGGTCATAATAATCTGGATCGTCATTCCTTTCCGTTTTCTCCAGGCCTTCCAGTA
>CAYRBM010000394.1:0-2315 GCA_964422425.1 uncultured Odoribacter sp. | reverse complement strand
CAGCAACTGTTGTTTGATTTTTAAGGCCTTTCGGGGCTTTTTTTACTCCAGAAAAACTTTTTAGTTGCTTATTATCGAAAAATCAGGTGATGAAAAACTTACATTTTTCTTCCCTTTGATTTTTCTTGCTTTTCAGGTTCTTGTTTGTTCTCTTCCGCCTGTTTGTCTTCCTGTTTTTCTGCTTGTTTTTCAGTCGGTTGCGTTTGATCCTTTTTCAAAGGCTCATCAACCTTTTTTGTGGCTTCGTTGGTTTTACCTTCTGAATTTACGTCCACCTGGGTTTTGCTGGCATTATCGGGAGTAACTTCTTTAGCTTTCGACTTATCCGGGTTCCATTTGAAGAAAGCCAGTTTCGAGTTTTCATTATCAACTTTGACGTAAGCATTAAAATCCTGGCCCTGCCCATCTTTCATTCCGCTTACATAGATAATTTGCCCATCCTGTAAGTTGGTTCTTTGTTTCTCCGATAACTCAACCCCAAGCAGCTTTTTTGGAATACGGACTTCATTGCTTTGTTGTTGTTTCTGGCGTTGCTCGTTCTGTTGGTTTTGATCCGGTTGCTGGTCGAAGCGAAATTCAATACCTTTTTTATCAGCATTAACCTGTACGTTTGCGGAAAACTCTTTTCCACCTTTGGAGGTCATTCCTTCCAGATAAACCGATTTGCCTTCCGCCAGTTGTTGCTTCTGCACATCATCGAGGGTAACTCCTTTGACATTCTCAGGAATTCTCAGTTTATCGGTTCTAACAGCGACCAGTTCATAGGTTAATCTATCCACCGAAATGAATACTGGTGTCTTTTCTCCTTGTTTGAATTCGGCATTGACAATCCGGCCAAGATTTCCAGTTGTTTGCAGGTTGTTCTTGTCTTCGTCGGTAAACCTGACACCAAAATATGGCCGATCTAGTTCGGGCTCTTTGCGAATAGCATGAATAGCCAAAGCCAGTTTCCCATCTGGCATTTCCCTGAAGGACAACCGGGCATCTGTTCGAAGAGTGGTATCTTCAAATTTGGCCACTATAGGGATCAAAACGGGTGATTTCTGCCAGTTCAGCATCGCATTTAGGCTCTTTGTTTGTTCAAGGGTATCGCGGGTTACCCCGAGGCGCTCTAATTGCGACCAGTTGATGCGGCTTTCGTCAATGGTGTTAGTGGATTGCTTTTTTTCCTGGGTAGGTGTTTCAACTCTGTGTGTGTCAATGGTTGCTTTATTTGAAGGTTCGTCTGGTTTCTTAAAAGCTTCCTGAAGTTTTGTAGCAATCTCACTAACTTTCTCAATAGGTACTTTAAAAAACTGGAAATGGGTTGGGTCTTTGTATTGCCTTTGAAAATTCGACATGAAATTATCCAGCGCATTGCCGGATTTGTCGATTCTCAGGAATTGCGGCTCATTTTCCTTTTTGGGCTCAACGGACTTTGGCTGGCCGTCTTTTTCAATACCCGAAACAACTTTCAATTTATCGCTGTCTTTTTCTTTGACAAGTAGAACGTCCTGGTCTTTCAAGTTTTCGCTCATAATACTTTGATTTTAATTATTACATCACAATTAATGTAACTCAAATGTATATGAACTGCATTGAGATTTAGTATTTTACAGTCCGTTGGCTAAGGTTGGCTTCCATTTGGCAAAGATTGCCCGACTACCGCTAAATAAGAATGTTTGAAATGTCGAAGGAAAAAATCTTTAACTCAATCATTTAATCCATGAACAATAACAAAGGCCTTTTCGGTTTTACTTTCGCTGATATGTCAGCCGTATTGTTCCATTGTCATACGCATTGCTCTCAGATAATATCCATTGGGAAAAACTAAGATTTTCAGGGAATAATGGTTTGTCATTGCCATGAATTATAGGGATATAAACCAATTGGATTTCGTCAGACTGGTCAAATAATTGAGAAATAGCTTTTCCGCCAATCAGCCAGATGTCTTTTCCTGGTTGCTGCTTTAGCCTGGAAACCGTTTCAGCAATATTGTCAGTGATAAACCGGATGTTTTCTTCTGATTTTCGCTCAAACCGGGAAATGACATACGTGACTTTGTCTTTGTATGGCCAAATGACATCAAGAGATAAAATTTCATTGTACACGAGTTCATCCATAATAACGGTGTCGCTTGAATCGAAAAAATCTTTGTAGCCGTAGTCATTTTTTGAAGGATTAGGAAATTCAGCGAACCACTTAATGTCGTCATCCCAGGGGCAAGCGATATAACCGTCAATGGACGCAATGATATAGAACTTTACTTTTTTCATATTCTCCAGACATTTATTCGTTCAACAATCTGTTTTTGTTGTCCGCCAATGCCTCATGAA
>CAYRBM010000393.1:0-2321 GCA_964422425.1 uncultured Odoribacter sp. | reverse complement strand
TATAGTTGGTACTCTTCCTGGTACGATCCATGGTATTACAGCCCTTGGGGATACAGTTCATGGTATGGTCCTTCCTGGGGATGGGGCGGATTCTACAGCCCGTGGTATTATAGCTCATGGTATGGCCCGTCATGGGGTTGGGGTGGTTATTACGGAGGTTATTATGGAGGCTACTACGGACACCACCATTATTGGGGAGGAAGTTACGGACATGCCTATTATTCATCTCCTTACCAGCACATGCCAAATGGCCGTTCGGCTATTGGACGCAACGTAAATGGTCGCTCAAGCAGATCTTCTGTAGGTGGGACCGATATGAGCCTGCGCAGTTCAAACCGTAGCACAAGTGTGATGCGTAGTTCAAGAAGCGGAGCTTCGTCTGTTCGCAGTTCTTCTATCATCGATCGTTCGGATGTGGTTGGCAGCAGCCGTTCAAGCCGTTCGTCTTCCGTACGTTCTTCCGAAGGAACATCAACCCGCAGCAGTGTGAACTCGGGTGGTTCGGTTATCCGTCGTTCGGAAGCCCCGTCAACACGTACCCGGACTATACGCAGCGAATCTTCAGACTATAGCTCAAGCAGACAGCAGTATACTCCGTCCAGAAGCAGCAGTTCGCGGTCATCTTATTCCGGTCAGCCGGCAACCCGCAGCAGCCAGAGTTATTCTTCTCCATCCGGCAGCAGCTCTCGCAGCAGCAGTTCATATAGCTCGCCTTCAAGCAGCAGTAGCAGCCGTTCAAGTGGAGTAAGCAGTGGCGGCGGAAGCAGTAGCAGCAGTAGTGGAGGTAGCAGCCGTTCAAGTGGCGGCGGTGGCAGACGCTAATATTGCAACCTGTATTTGAAGAGAGTATATTCAAGAAAATTGTTGATATAAAACTTTACGTGATGAAAAAAATAGTTTGCTTAGTTGCATCTGTATTGTTCCTTTCTGGAGCATCTGCATTTGCGCAGGGAGAGATGGATGCCTATAAATATTCTCTGGGAGATCTTAATGGAACCGCCCGTTACCTGGGTATGGGCGGTGCATTCGGTGCTTTGGGTGGGGACGCCTCTGCCATGAGCTCCAACCCGGCTGGTCTGGGTATATATCGTAGTTCAGAAGTTGTGGGAACACTTAGCCTCTCTTCGATTGATACAAAATCGGATTGGAAAGGCAATGTTTCTAAAGACGATAAGTCGAAACTTAGCTTTGATAATTTTTCGTATGTAGGTTATTTCCCTACGGCCAACGAATCAGGGATCATGAGCTGGAACATCGGTCTTTCATACAATCGTTTGAAAAATTTCAACCGCAATTACCGGTTGTCCGGCTCACAGGCTTATTCTTTGGCCGATTATGCAGCCGATATTTCATACGGGATTCCTGAAAATGACCTTATTTACGTAAAAGATTCGTACGATCCTTATAATAATCCTAATAATCCATGGATGTCTGTATTAGGATATGAAGGTGGTTATTTCGGATCTTTTCCTACTGACCGGAGTAATTATCACTCGGGTTTTGGAACATCGGATGCAACAGGTACAATATGGTATGCAGACAGTCCCCAGAATACGACTTTGAACGTGTCTGAAAAGGGTGCTGTAGATCAGTATAACTTTGCATTTGCAACTAATATTTCCAACAGTGTCTTTTTAGGTGCTACCTTAGCTGTTACGGACATTAATTATAGTATATCTTCTATATACGACGAGCGTTTTGAAGGAGGCGATTATCTTTATCTTGATAATGGTTTGACTACAGAAGGTACCGGATATTCTTTTAATCTGGGTGCCATTGTAAGACCGGTCGACTTCCTTCGTATGGGGGTTGCCTATAATTCGCCAACGTGGTATAAGATGACCGACTATTTCCATGCAGAAGCCGGAACGGACATTGCTCAGTATAATCCTTCCAAAATGGATGCTTCAACACCCGATAAGGTTTATGCCGACTATAAACTTCGTACTCCCGACAAATGGATTTTTAGTGCTGCTGCTGTTATTGGTCAGTACGGACTGTTAAGCGTGGATTATGAGCTGACAAACTTTAAGGGAATGCGTTTGAAGGATGTGAATGACAGAGAGATGGATGCCAACAATTTTATTAAGGAAGATTTTGGTACCAGCGGTCTGTTAAAGGTGGGTGGCGAATTTAAAGTAACTCCTCAGTTTGCTGTAAGAGCAGGTGCCGGATGGCAATCCAGCCCGGTTAAGACTGCCCTTAAGAACGGAGATGTAGAGGTTATTACTGCAGGTACGCTTCCTCACTATACAGTGGATAAGGGATCTGATTATATTACTGTTGGTTTGGGTTATCGTTTTACTCCAAACTTCTATGCA
>CAYRBM010000392.1:0-2339 GCA_964422425.1 uncultured Odoribacter sp. | reverse complement strand
AACGTATTTTTTCGATTTTACCAATACAAATATGAACTCGCATGATGGTTTCAGAGCATCTTGTGAATTGAAACCTAGACTGTTACGCTTATGCCACACGATGGAGTTGCGCAATTTCCAGCCCTGTTTCACTAGCTCGATCTGGACTCGGTGTGGAATAGACTGTAGGCATTTATCTACATAAGTATCACCCAAATTCAAATAGAAGCTACCTTCAGGTTTTAGAACACGGTAACAATCTTTTAAATGGTCAACAAGATGTTTGATATACTCTTCGGGTGTTTTTTCAGCACCAAGCTCGTCATTGCTACCTGAATAATTTCGTAATTTCCAATACGGTGGAGATGTAAAGATCATCTGTACGGATTCGTCGGGTATTTCTGATAGGTTATCAGATGATTTGTTGAATATTTTGTAATAGTCATTCGAAATAGTCTTTGGAAGACAGTCTTTTTTAGTTGAGCTTTGTTTCTTTTCTTGCAATTTCACAGCCAATTTATGAGCTTGGTTGATCGATAGGTTGTCTTGATCAATCATATCAATCAAATCCGGGTAAACTTCTTCGATAAATTCAAGTTTGCTGAAATTTCCAGTAGATAATCCAACTGCCTTACAAGCATCTTTACGGGTATCAGCAGGTCTTGCATTTGCAACAGTCTGAAGCTTTTCAGCTTCAGACTTTCGACCTTTCTTTTTCCTCCACAACTGTTTCAAATACTTTGCTTCCATTAGCCGTTCACGTTGTGTTTTTACCCTTTGCTTGTTCATTGAAATAATGGCAATTTCTTCTGCCACGTTTAAATGTTTGATTTCAACATCCACTTCGGTGTAACCAAGCTTCTTAAGGGCATAATATCTCCTTACACCGGAGATGATAGAAAATGAGCTGTTTACAACAATTGGCTGTAAAAGTCCGAACTCCTGAATATTTTCGGCTAAATCGTCGATGTCATTGACTTTATATACTCTCGAGTGAAATGGGTTGATTTTCAACCTTGAAATTTGTGTAACCATACGCTAAATTTTTAAAAATTATTAAATATTGATTGCTTTAGTAGTGTTCTGCTCACTGATTTTGAATTGAGTTTTCTCTCATGTTTTAGTTTTAATTTTGAATGATCATTTATTTCGTCAAGATTGACGGATTTATGGACTGTTATTTTTGCTTTTCATTCATGATGTTTTAGTAGGTTTGGTTATAATCATTTTGTGTTTCTAGATTTATTTCAAGTTCATTTTCAATTTTCAGATTGCGATTTTCATTTATAGATCATTATTTTCAAGAAGTTTAAAAAAAGTGCGGTCATTTTCTTGCTAACACGATTTTGCTAATACTTTCCGATTACTTAATGCCTTCAATCTTTCCAATTTTTTTCTTCGTAATTCTCTTGGTTTAATGAAATACAATGGGAATTCTTCTTCTGAGCAAGAGCAAGTTATAACTGACTTTTTTGTGAAAATGTGCATCTCATATGAAATGCTGCTGTCTGCTAGATTTAAGAATTTATAATAATTCCATTGCCGATTAAGTTTTTTGTCTGTTTCGATACAAATACCATATTCGAGCATTTTCATACCATATTCTGATTCAGATCCGGGTACACCAAAATGTTTAAACATAAGCTGAGTTTTTCTGATTGATATTTCTTTATATAGTTTGCTTTTTTCAAGAAGTTTAAAAAATTTACTTTTTCGATAAATCTTCATTAATTCGAGAAAATCACTAATTTTGCATCTGCTTTTCTCAATTACATACTCACAAATGGGAAAATATACCGGAGGGTCTCTGCTCAATTTGATCTTCATAATCTTTTATTTTTTGGTTTCTATTGTTTTGACTCTGCAAAGTTAGGTTGGACTGGCATTTCGATATGGCATTTGAGGACTAATGACGACTTATTGCAAGCGGAATTTTGGAAAAATTGTGAGCAGAAAAATCAATATTGGCAAGGGTTTTATGCTTTCTATGTAATTTTTTTTGCTACTTTTCAAAAATCTTCAATAAAACTGATTTACTATGACTTTTGTACATGATGAGTTTAAGGATTACCTCTTAAAGATTGCAGACGAGCTTCAAGATGACAATTATCGTAAAGTGATAAAAAAGCACTTAGGGGTACCGCTTGATGAAAATGTAAGTGAAAAAATTGTTACTGCATGTGAGCGGTTAATATCTGTTTTAAAGGGAAAATTTGATAAAGAATTCGTTGATGAGTACCATAAACGAATTGAAGAAAGAAAAAGAATTATAAAGAAATATGGGAAGGATTTAGTGAGTAGGAAGGATGCAATAAAATACACCGGCCATAAGGAGTCTACTTTTGACAAGAAGGTGAGGG
>CAYRBM010000391.1:0-2361 GCA_964422425.1 uncultured Odoribacter sp. | reverse complement strand
ATCCCCAGTTTTTGAAATCGGCATAATCAGATGGAGTCTTGTAAAAATCTTCAGGTTTTAGTGTAATTGAAGCAGTGTATTTGCCATAAGTGGTATCGCCAACCATGGTAACATTCATGTACGGCTTTAAGCCGGTAATCGTTAATTCGGCTGCACTGGCGGTTCCCTGTCCGGTCAGGATAGTCACCTTGTTCAATCCCAGTTTCGTGGGAACAGTGTTGTCGAACGCAACCATTGTCTGGTCTTTTATGTTTTTCGAAGTCCAGTATTGCTGGTATTTGTCGTTCCACTGAAAGGTAACCAGAGTTTTTGAACCGTTAACTGTGCTTAACGGGGCAATTGAACTGCACATATACTGTGCTGCCGAAATTTGACCACCCGGATTATAGCGCAGGTCGATAACCAAATCAGTAATTTGGTTGTCTCTGAAATAGTCGAAAGCAGTCTTTAGGCTGTTATTAAAATTGTCGATGTATTGTGCGTAAAACAAATATCCAATTTTGTGTCCATCTTTTTCAATAACTTTATAAAGAACAACCGGATCCAGGTTTAACTCTTCAGCAGTCATCGAAACGGTTCCGGCGTTGGTTATGCCGCTGGCAGTAAGGGTTCCTTTGGTAACTGTTGCACTTACACCACTTAGTAATTCGGTATAATTGTCTTTGGTAATACTGGCGCCGTTTATCTGGGTTATTATGCTTCCGCGCTCGAGACCGGCCCGTTGTGCCGGAGTGTTCGGATATACATATTCAACTATAGCAAAATATTTACCTGTGGATGCCCCCTTTGAATCAACAAAACCTCCGAAGGTCAATGAATATCCGTATGTTTTCTCAATTCCATTCAAGCTGTTTTCCCATTCCGAAACGTTGTCGGTTATGTACGACCATTTATCGTCTTTGTACAACAGCTTTTCAAAATAGGCTTTCGAGTCGGTTTCGTATCTCGTATCAATATCCGGTAAATATTTATACCACAGATAAACGTCGGTCATCGCTTCTTTGATGAAATTATTTACCTCCTGCGTTACAATTGAGGCCTCAGTTTTTGTTTCGGTAGTGGTGGTATCTTCAGTTACTTCATCTTTTTTGCATCCGGCAAATGCAATGGTAATCAGAAATGCAAAAAGTATGGACCGGTATGTTAATTTATTCATGGCTTGTATCAGTGTTAGAAACTTCGAATTTAAAGTAAGTAATAGATAATTGATATCAACAATCCGGAAACAATAAGGATTGAAAAATTGGTCAGTAATTTTCTCCGGATATTTTTGCTGCTGAGCGATATCGCATAAGTCATTTTCAACAAATTGTTGCTGTTAGTAGCATTTATAATTGCCAGTGTAATGGCCATTTCACCAATGCCTTCTTTTTGCTGAAGAAGGTTCAGTAAAAACGGATCGATGTCGGTGACACCAACAATATAAGCAAGATTGGTAATCCCCGTACTTCCATATTTTTTAAGCACAAAATCAGTAATCAGGGCGAAAACGACGAAGAGTAGCCCAAAAATTGAAGCTGTTCGAAACTCCAGCGGGTTTTTACCTGATGTGCCATCATTACCGTCGATATCTGGCTCAGCAGAATCCTGAGTTTTTCCGGCGTTAAATCTGAAAAGTATATAACTAACTCCAAACATAACCAGAAACGGCACAACCAATAGTCGGGCTACCGCAACATTAAAAATAAGGGCAAGAACCAGAATCCGCAGGTACATCATTCCATTGGCAATCATAATAGCAGCCACCGTCTGGGGTCCTTGCAGTCCTTGCTTTTCCTTCCGTGCCAGAATTACGGTGGTGGCAGTGCTGCTGTAAATTCCGCCCAACAGCCCGGTTATCATTATTCCTGAATCAGGATAGATGAATTTTTTCAGGAGGTAACTACAATATGATATTCCGGAAACAACCACAATGGCAAGCCACAAATGATAAGGTGAAACCGGAATTTGCTCGGAAATGTTATTCTCGGGCAGTAACGGAAGTATAACTCCGGCCAGGGCGATGAATTTGGCCAGCGTGATAAACTCTTCTTCTGAAGCTTTTCTCGATAAGGTGATAAAATGATTCTTGAGTTCGGTAATGATCAGTAGCGAAACGATGAATGACAAAACCAGCCAGACAGGCTGAGTAAAAACCATGATTGGGATACAATAGGTGAGAAGTGCCAGTATGGTACTTGTGAGCCCGTATTTCCCGTTTTGTCCGATTTTGTGATAATATTGAATGCCCAGCAATAGTCCGATCATTACAAAACCGATTAAAAAGGGAATGTAGTTTACCGGATCGGCAATAAAAAGTACATAAGCCAACAGGCCAATAAACGTGAAAGTCCGGTCGGTTCCAAACAGCTGGTCTTCATT
>CAYRBM010000390.1:0-2375 GCA_964422425.1 uncultured Odoribacter sp. | reverse complement strand
TTGTGAATGAGCGCATACCGCACCGGGGAGCTGTTTCCCAAATGAACCACCGAGTTTTCAGGAATATTTTTGCCAATCAATTCAAAGGCTTTCAGGTCTGAAAACTCGCAGTTCGCAACAAATTCATCGCGCAACTGATTGACCCGATTTTCCTTACTTTTCCAGAGTTGCAGGTAATCTGATTTGGCCTGCAATGCTTGTCCCGAGAGCGATTCAAAAAAATCGATTGCTTCAGTTTGAACCATTTTGGTGAGTGATTGATAAGTATCGAAATGCTCGACACTTAAACTCAAATGCCAGTGCTCGGCGGGCTTGCTTTTCCGCAGAAATTGCTTGAGCGATTTGGAAACGAACTGTCCGCCCAGGGTAATCAGCAAATCAGGATTGTAATCGGTTGAGTTTTCTTCGAGAATGGCCGCCATCAGCGCATCGATGCTCCCAACAAACTGCTCACTGTTCAGGTTTGAAAGGTATTCGTGCAAAACTACCGCCCCGGTTTTGGCAACAAACGCTGCGAGAGCATTTTCAAGCGCCGGATTTGGATTTAGTTGTCCGGCCAGCACCATTATTTTTTTCGATTGCCCAACGATTTCAGCCAATCCGGAAAGCTCTGTTTCCGAAACTTTTGGTTTTGCTGAGGCAATCGCAATATCTTTTACTTCAGGTAATTCGGCATCAATCAACTGATGCAATGGTTCTTCCAGCGGAATGTTGATGTGCACCGGAGCTGGAGTTCCCGAAACGGCCAGATTCAGGCATTCGCTGATTTGACGGGCCGCGAACCACAGTTCTTTTTCCGATTCGCCCAAAGGCAGATTCATTTCTTTTTTTACAAAGTTGCGGTAAATTCCTTCCTGACGAATACACTGACTTTCCAACTGATCGATCCAGTAACCGGGGCGATCGGCCGTGAGCACAATCAAGGGTATATTTTGGTAAAAAGCTTCTGCAATGGCCGGTGCATAATTCAGCGTGGCTGTGCCCGAAGTGCAAACTAGGACCACCGGTTTCTGTTTGGTCAACGACAATCCCAGCGCAAAATAAGCGGCCGAGCGCTCATCAACAACGTTTCGGCAGTTGAATCCGGCAATTCCGTGAAATGTGTGAATCATCGGCGCGTTGCGGCTTCCGGGCGAAATTACGATATCGGTAATGCCCTTTTTCAGGAGCAGTGCGGCCAGTTGATGAATATGCTTTTTTGTACTTATCATTGATTTTCAGGATTGATCACCGAAAGTAACGTTTTTGCCTTTTGGTTGGTTTCGTCCCACTCTTTTTCAGGCACCGAACGTGCTGTGATTCCGCCGCCGGCATACAAAATGTACTCGTCGGACGTGATTTCCATGCAACGCAAATTCACGAACAGCGAAACCTGTCCATTCAAACGCCACGGACCCAAATATCCGGTGTAATATTTTCGTTCATAAAGCTCGTTCTCGTGGATATACTGATGAGCCAAATCCTTCGGTAATCCGCACACAGCAGGCGTTGGATGCAGCTCGGCCACAAAATTTCCCAACTGATTTTCGACTTTCTCCTTCGGGAAAAAGAACGACGTTTTCAGGTGAGCCACTTTCCCGCTTTCCAATGTTTCGGGGCCGATGGTTTTGTACTGGTGAATGTCGAAATTAAAGAACACATCGAGCATGTAGCGCGACACGAAAGCCTGTTCTTCAATGTCTTTAGTGCTCCAGTAGTATTCTTCGCCATCGTATTTTCGAACTTGTGTTCCGGCCAGCGAAACGGTTTCGAAACGCGCCCCGTCGGATTTTACCAAAACTTCGGGCGTGGCACCCATCCAGATTCCGGCGTAAGGCAGATTTACAAAATAAGTAAATGCGTTGGGTGTTTTTTCCTGAAGATCAAGAAAGACATTTCCAAGCGAAACGTTGTTGCGGGAAACCGGAATTTGGCGTGAAATAATCACCTTCGACAATGCTCCTTCGCGAATATCGGAAACCGTTTTTTCGATCAAAGCGAGATAATCTTCACGCGAAATTGGCTTGCATTTTTCCTGCTGATGCGCCTTCTGAAAAGGCACAAAAGTTTCAACATTCACCGAATCCGTCTCAGAAAAATCTTCAGAATAAAATTTCGGTCGAAGCAACACCACCGGACTTTCCGGAGTAATGCTGAACGGCGCAAATACAAAACCAGCCTCGCCATTCAGCAAGTCGAAACGGTCGTAAATTTTCACATCCGAAGCATTGCCAACCAACAGTCCCAGTTTCGATTCGCGGGGATTGAACCAGGCAGCAAAAGTAATATTTTTATCAAGAAGCTGATCTAACAGGGCTTCAATTGACTGGTTATCTCTCATGTCGTTTCACAATCATGTTGGTAACCCGGGCGGTTGAAAGCAGTTTCCCCGATGC
>CAYRBM010000389.1:0-2383 GCA_964422425.1 uncultured Odoribacter sp. | reverse complement strand
AAACAGTTACATTTTATTATGGCAGAAAAATATAACAACCTATTTGCAGAATTTCCGCCAGTCAGTACCCAGCAGTGGATGGATAAAATCACTGCCGACCTGAAAGGAGCCGACTACAACAAAAAGTTGGTGTGGAAAACAAACGAGGGATTCGAAGTTCAGCCTTTCTATCGTGCCGAAAACATGGACGAAGTAAGCTTCCTGAATAGCCTTCCCGGAGAGTTCCCTTTTGTTCGCGGAACTAAAAAAACGAACAACGAATGGCTGGTTCGCCAAAGCATTGCTGTGACCGACCTCGCCGAAGCCAACAAAAAAGCCCTGAATTACTTGATGAGAGGGGTTGATTCGTTGGCTTTCGTATTTAATGGCGGCGAGTTAACCGTTGCTGATCTGGACGTTTTACTGAAAGACGTTTGC
The DNA here is from genome assembly GCA_964422425.1 of uncultured Odoribacter sp. Taxonomy (GTDB): domain Bacteria; phylum Bacteroidota; class Bacteroidia; order Bacteroidales; family Prolixibacteraceae; genus Aquipluma. The sequence continues at coordinate 1,966 of CAYRBM010000389.1, read as the reverse complement.
TTGCCAGCCGTTGAGGTGAACTTCGTGGGCTGCTGCTCGAAAAAAGTTACGGAAGCTTTTGTGGCCTACGTGAAAAAAGCAGGCTACGATTTCGCTGAAGTAAAAGGTTCGGTTGAATACGATCCGTTCGGAAAATTCGCTGTTACCGGCGTTCTCCGCAATGGTGCCGAACATGTGTTGGCTAATGCAGCCAGTCTGATCGAACAAACTTCAGAAATGAAGAAGTTCAAAACATTGGCTGTAAACGGCAAAAACTTTGGAAACGCTGGTGCATCGGCTGTTCAGGAATTAGGGTTCTCTTTGGCTCAGGGAGCTGAATACCTGACTGCTTTGACTGAAAAAGGCGTTGAAATTGATGCTGTTGCCAAGAAACTGAAATTCAACTTCTCGGTGAGCGCCAACTATTTCATGGAAATAGCTAAACTGCGCGCAGCTCGCTTGTTGTGGGCGCAAATCGTGAAAGCTTACGGTCCAAAATGCGACTGCTCGGCCAAAATGACCATTCATGCTGAAACCGGAAGCTGGAACAAAACCGTTTACGATGCTTACGTCAATATGCTCCGCACCCAAACCGAAGCCATGAGTGCTTCAATCGGTGGAGCCGATTCAATTACTGTTCTTCCTTTCAACGCAGCTTACGAGGCAAGCAACGAGTTCTCTGATCGTATTGCACGCAACCAACAGTTGTTGCTGAAAGAAGAATCGCACATCTCGAAAATTGTTGACCCTGCTGCAGGTTCATACTACATCGAAGAATTGACTGCCTCAATCGCTGAAAATGCCTGGAAACTGTTCATCGATGTTCAGGAAAAAGGTGGATTCATCGCTGCTTTGCGCGAAGGATTCATTCAGGCTGAAGTGAAAAAGATGGCTGCCAAACGCGATGGCAACGTGGCTACTCGTCGCGAAAACCTGTTGGGCGTTAACCAGTTCCCGAACTTCACCGAAAAAGTGGAAGGCGAATTGGATGCCGCTGTTTTTGCTCCGGTTGACTTAACTGCCGAAGGTGCCGAAATCGAAACGTTGAAACCATACCGTGGTGCTCAGGCTTTCGAAGCGCTTCGCTACAAAACCGATGTTTATGCCAAGACCAATAAACGTCCGCTGGCTTTCATGTTGACCATTGGTAACCTGGCCATGCGCAAAGCACGTGCACAGTTTGCCTGTAACTTCTTTGCTGTAGCCGGTTTCGATGTACTCGACAACAACGGTTTCAAAACAGTGGAAGAAGGTGTTGAAGCTGCTCAAAAAGCCGGTGCCGCTATCGTGGTAATCTGTAGTTCGGACGACGAATATGCAGAATTTGCTCCAGCCGCATTCGAAGCCCTTGGCGGAAAAGCCATCTTCGTAGTTGCCGGTGCTCCTGCCTGTACTGATGATTTGAAAGCCAAAGGCATTACCAACTTCATCAGCGTAAAAAGCAACTTGCTCCAGGAACTGAAAGCTTATCAGTCAACATTGGGAATTTAAATACGGACACAAGTATCAGGATATAAGTATCAAGACAAAAAACCGGATGCACAATTATAAGGACCTGAAAATATGGCAAAAGAGCAGGGCGATTGTTAAAGAAGTTTATGCTTTGACGACGAAATTTCCTGCAAAAGAGCAATTCGGCATTACTGCCCAATTGTGTCGCGCCGTAGTTTCAATACCTTCAAATATTGCTGAAGGAGCTGGCCGGGAATCGGAAAAGGAGTTTGCCCACTTTTTGGCAATTGCCAATGGTTCGGCATTCGAAGTAGAAACCCAGCTTTATTTGTGTTTTGATCTCAATTACATTTCAGAAGCAGAACTCAATGATTTTCTGAATAAAATTCAGGATATACAACGGATGATTTTTCGCTTCAAACAACAATTGAAAGTCTCTTGATACTTGATACTTGAATCTTGATACTAAAATTCAAAAACATGAAGCCAAATTTTAAAGATATAAACATCAAAGCAGCGGCGCCGCAGCAGGATA
>CAYRBM010000388.1:0-2407 GCA_964422425.1 uncultured Odoribacter sp. | reverse complement strand
GTATGCATGGGTAAAGCAAGAATTTGAAAACTTAAAGGCAGCAAAAAGAACAAGGGGTGATAGGCTGGACGTTGATTTTAATATTGATGAATGGAACAAAAAAATGCTAATTCCGGATGGTTTAGTTTTAAATGGGAAGGATAAAATAATACAGTTATCAAAAGACGAATTGGAAAAAATAGGGATCTTTAAGAATGAAAAGTATAGATGGTCTTATAGCCATATGACACCTTACCGTGGTAGTGCTGGAGGTTTGGAAACAAAGCTTGTTAATGGAAGGCTTCAAACTATAGTCGACACTACCTTTTATGTAGATTATTTCATCAAATATTCAACTGATTGTTTTGGGAATTTTTTGAGAAGTGGAATGTCGATGAAACTAATAAATGATTTTTTTAATGATGACGATATACTTCTACCTGTTCAGTTGGAAAATGAAACTGGAAATATTTATTGGTTCACCTTATCTGAAAATTTATGGGGTTTATTGCCTGAAAGATATACACATTTGAAAGAATATTACAATAAGATGCTTTACAATAAAAGCCTTCATCCGGAAAGAGATTTTGTAAAGTATTTTAATGATCCTTTCGAAAAAGTAGGTGCAAATGTCACTTTTTTAGAACTAAGTAAAGAAGAGTTGGAAAAAATAGGTTTCAAATTCGATGATATTGGATGGAGGGTAGTTACTTTAACTTCTCTAAATGGCGAAGTTGAAAAAAATAAGTACAAATATATTGGGACGGAAATTAACTGTGGTTTTGGCAAAAATTGGATTCAGTATAAATCTGTAGATCTATGGATGTTTTTGCCTCAAGAAAAAATTGATCATAAAGCACCTAGGAAAAATCTACCCTTTCAGGAGAGTGTCAATTACATTAGCCCAAATAGAAGATTTATTAAAAGCGAATGGACCGAAAAATTTGATTCTTTGTATAAATCATCCAACCAAGGGTATCAGTTTGTTTATGTGACTGATTCGTTAGGCCGACACATGCAAAAAATATCGATATTACAAAAGGATATTCAAATAAATCCAGATGATTTTAAGAATTTGATCCCTGTTATGGTACGTCAATCGAAACTGGCAAACGAATTTGCTGAAGATAGGGTGTTTTGGTTTACACCAACCGAAGCCTTTTTCAACCGTTTACCCGAGCGTATAAAAGAAGATATTAAAGCGGAATATAACATTGTTTCATCATCAGAAAAAAGTTCAAAACTATCAACATGTACTTATTTTGAAAGCTGTAAGTCAACTTTGCCTGTTGAAAACTTGAAGGTTTATCCAAATCCAGCACTTCAGAAAATTACGGTTGAATTCTATTTAACCAAAACACAAGAAGGATTAATTTCACTTACAAATATTGCCGGAATACAAATTAAGGTCCTAAAAGACAAAACAGCTTTCAATCAGGGGTTCAATTCATTTCCCTGTGATTTAAATGGGATTAAACCTGGTATATACCTAATTTCGATTGTGACAAAGGAAGGTTTCAAAACCGAACGAATTATTGTATCTGAATAAAGTATATATCAAATCTGTTGGAACTTTAATTCCAACAGATTTGATATATTGTCTATGATCCAACTTGCCCTTTAAAGCAAAAGCGGGGAGTGGAAAAAGTAAATTTTATCTTTATAATTTTTAAAAAGTTAGCAGCATCAACTGGCGATGCTGCTAACAAATTGGTTATACTCGAAGCTGATCAGTTCCTGATCAAGTAATTCTGAGCCTCCTTCAAAGTAGATAGAATCGAGGTACTGGGTGAATTCTTCCCATAGGTTCTTGCGGTTTTCCTGTTCGGCTGCTTTGGTTTGGTCAATCTGAAAGTTTTCATACTATAGTTTTTAGAAATTATATGCCTTTTCAGGAGGGGCAATACGGAATACACAAAGAGGAACTGGAATACCGGAATCAGATTCTATCGATTAAATGAGAATATGCCGGGAAAATCTTTGGGTAGTTTGATCAGATCAGTTCCGGATTGACCCGCCATCTTTGCGTATAATTTCATAAAACAAGGCCGGAAAACGGAGATTGAAGAAGGAAGAACGGAGGACCGAGAATGGAGATTGGAAAATGAAAATGTTTACCGGAATTCTGATTTGGTGGAGCCGGATGGATTGTTAGAATTGTGCAGGTTGGACACCTAACTTAGACTGTTCATTTAGAAAAACGGTAGTTTCATATAAAATAGCTGTGTTATTCAGCAATTGATTTTTTGCATAAGGTTGGTTTATCATTTAAGTGCACAACCGGTTGGTACATGTTGCGGGGCAGATTTCGGAGAGCGTTCATTTCTGCTAGGACAAGAACTGCTAGGCGAGAATCTGCGGATAGTACACCACTGTGAAAGTTTAGACTTCGTCTGACAGTAGGGAATTTTTGCCCTAGGCGGGCAAA
>CAYRBM010000387.1:0-2410 GCA_964422425.1 uncultured Odoribacter sp. | reverse complement strand
TCCAAAAGGAGTTCAATAATACCAATACTGACAATATTTCTTCCGGATGGTTAAATGAAAAATAAAACGACGGGCCGATAAAGGTCTGCCCATCCGTGAATAAAGCAGTCGCAGGTAGGTATTCACTTCTGTTGCTGTCCCCCCGTACTCCGGAGGTTGTTGCCCATTCGATTAAACGCCCGTAAACACTACAAGTTTGTGTTCTGGAATCTCAATATCGATGTTTTTGAGATTGTTTATATGTGCGTTTTTAATGATTATTTTGTCTCTATTCATACCTTCAAACATTCCTTTTTTGCCAGTAACCCGTTGCCAAGGTGAGAGGGAAATCTAAGAACCAAACTGGGCGACTGCTGGAACTACTCTCGTGAAGATCGGGAAACTTCAAAAAAAACATCATTGCCAATTTCTTCTTTGACAATTCCGAAGAGAATACAGACTAAACCAAAAATGAAACAATCAATTTCGTCATTGTTCTTTTGTATGATCAAGAATAAAGTAAATGTTTTCTGCAATTGGCTCAGGAATAATCATCATTCCTCCAAAATTACCGGTTACGCTGTTGTGTGTATCAGGGAAAGCATAGTCAAAATCGCCACGCTGATAAGATTCATAACTTTCAGGAAGATTGTGCGGAAACCAGTTCTGATCGGTATGAATATTCATCCATTGAATAGCCGCATTGGTAATCCCTTTCTGAAATTTTAACCAGTCAATCTCTCGGTCAACATCCGACCAGTTGATGTTTCGTTGAGACAAGGTACTGAAAACCGAAAGCACTTCCCACTGTACATGGTCGCGTACCCAGTTGGCAAAATACCAGTCACTCGAACTCAATACAGGCTTTGTGGAATACAGGTTATTTACTTTTTCGGGTTCCCAAAAGTTGGTAAACGCCAACAAGGTTCTCATCCAATAAATGGCTTTTTGCCTGTATTTCGGATCGCCCAATTCCTGAAAAGCCAGATAATTTGCAAGGGAAGCATGTCCTGCAGCCAGCAGATTGGCAGCATGCAAGGGTGTTTCCCAATAATCTCCCGCTTCGGGCCGTTGCATGTTCAGGCAAAAATCAACTGCTTTTTTAGCTGCATCAGTGTATTTTTTATCCCCGGTTTTTCTTCCGATATCGAACAGTCTAATAGCAGGGTTAATGGTAATATCCAACGCGGTTTCGCCAGTCAGTCCCATGGGTTCGATAAACGAAGTTGCTACCCTGAAATCGTCTTTCCCGACCATATCGGGATTGAACGGGAAAGAACCATCGGTTTGCTGTTTGGAAAGGATCTGATCGCCTTCTTTCTTCAATCCTTCCATTTCGTTGTTCCTTTGTGCTTTCTTTTCAGTACTTTGAGCCAAACACCAGTCGATTTTCTTTTTCAAGTCTTTGGCTAATTGTGTGGTTTTATTTTCATCGACAAAGCGTAGTAAAAATCCAGGGACAACAGGTCTGGCTTTATCCTGAGGACGTTGTAACAAGCCAAACCCTTCGCCTTCGTGCCAGAAATTGGTGTTATAGGCATTTGCAATTTTCCGAAGTGTTTCCGGATAAGGCCACCTTGGTTCAGCGGGTTCAGGCAATCCTTTCCGTTTCATCCAATCGGTCAGCGCCGAAACACTGTTTCCTTCGCTCAGCCACAGCTCAGCATCGAAATTGATCATTTGTCCGATTTTCAATTCCAAAGGAATTTTCGCAACAACCTCGTTCTCATGCCCTTCAATGGTTGCGTCGGGAACCATCAGTCCCATCAACTGGTTATTCTTCCGGTCGATGAAATTGGGAGAAGAGAAAACTGGCTGCTGAATATGTTCGCGGTAGTTGAACCATCGGGTGGCAAGCTGATTCGGATCCCACGACAGGGCAATTGCAGTCCCTTCGTAACTAATAGCCATGAGCGGAGCGGTAACTTTATACGGATGCGGGGCAACGCGCAGAGCCCAGGGGTCTTTAAAAAAGTCTGTTCCACTGGTCCATTCATCGTTTATTGCCCAATCGACACCGGGCAAGATTGCATCGTCCTTTTTTATGCCGAAGGATGATTCACCAACCTTTAACCAGGGTCCCCGAATGTATTGCGCATGGTAATTACCGGTCGATTTCAGGCGGTATTTCAATCTAAGCAAGGCAGAATTTTCAACCAATGTAATTGAGACCTTTCCAAAAATAACAGGTTCAGTAAACGGATAAACCATCCAGTTGTCAAACGAAGTATTATTAAGAACATCTCGCACAACCACCGCTCTAACAGCGAACTCCAGGGTTTCCCCTTCTGCATTCTTCGTTTTTTTAACCGAGTCGGCCACTAGCTGCATGGGAATGTCCTGATCACGTAACTTGATTTCACCTAAATGTTCCAGCACGGCCATAAATTTTCCTGATCCGGTTGAGATTTCTCCCCAGCCCCAGCCATTG
>CAYRBM010000386.1:0-2419 GCA_964422425.1 uncultured Odoribacter sp. | reverse complement strand
GTTCAACTCCATTTGTGGAGTTTGAAAGTGCATTTTGGACAGCTTTACAAATCGATGTACCGAGGATTTTATAATCATGATTTAGTAAAGCACCCTCTTTTTGGTTAACAATTTCCAAAAATGAGCTATTTACATGTGAAATTTTATATCCCTTGAGATTTTCAATGTCCAATTTTAATAATATGAATCCGGTTTCGCTGCCGGCCATTACGGAAAGTAGTAAATCGTCACTCATATCGTCTATTTTAGCCTCTTAAAGATAACAATATTCCTTGAACTAAACTTGTCGGAGAGAAGAAATATTCATTTTTTATTTTAGCATTATTGAGAGCAGAGTATGACGGTCGTTTTATTACCTCTTTCATCTCTAATGTAGATACCGAATTTATTAAATTAGAGTCAAGTTTCATAATATCAGCAACTAGATAAGCTATCTCAGAAATTGAAACAATGTCATTACCTGATAAATGAAAAATTCCATTTTTATTTGACTCCGCAAGAGATTCAATGCCTTTAGCAGCATCATCGACAAATAGTGGCGATCTCCATTGATCATTGACTACTGTAATAGGTTGTTTCGAAATTAGTCGATCATACACAAGTTGAATAATGTTTCCATGTTGTCCTGCGTATCTTTTTCCATAAACCACAATTACTCTTGCAATTGCAAAATTATTACAAGAGTTTACAATATAGTTTTCTGCCATCAACTTTGTTTGGCCGTAATAATTTACAGGATTAGGGAGGTCATCCTCATTATATGGGCTCCTCTTTTCTCCATCGAAGACGAAATCGGTCGAGAGTTGAATAAATCTAGATTCAGTCTCATTACATAGATCCGATAAATTACAAACTGAGTGAAAATTAACTAAGTCCGCAATCTCTCTGTTCTTATCACAAAAATCTGGAACCGATATAGCAGCACAATTAATTACAACATCAGGCTTAATTTTTTCAAACAACTCCTTAATTGCCTCAAAATTTGTCATGTCTGCATTAATGAAATGATAGCCTTTAGAAGGGAAGATGTCATTTGATAAAGATAGACCGTAAATTTCATATAACCCTTTACTGGCCATCATTTCAAGCACCCTTCTGCCTGTGAACCCATTTGCCCCAATAATCAATACTCGCTTCATCTATTGCTCGATATATTTTTTCTTTCAACAAAATTAACTCATAAATGTTATCAATATGTGTTTTTTATTTACTAATTAAAAAATAAAACTAATGATATTCAGCGAATACAATCCAATTGATAAAAAGACATTCCAGGTTATGGACGATGACGGAAAAATCATCAACAAGCCATGGATGCCTCAAATTGAAGATGATAAGCTTGTCAAAGCGTACAAAGACATGCTTTTCGCACGTACTGCCGACCTTCAGATTGTCTCTTACCAAAGGCAAGGCAGAATCTATACATATCCACCAAACTACGGACAAGAGGCAATCGCAGGCGCAGCCGGAGCCGTAATTAGAGACGAAGACTGGATGGTGCCAGCATTTAGAGAGATGGGAACAATGCTTGCTAAAGGCGTCACTTTAAAAGAGCTTTTCCTATACTTTATGGGATACGAAGATGGCTCTAAGTTCTCTGTAGCTAAAAACACACTCCCAATCAGTGTGCCAATTGCTTCTCAGTTAATTCATGCAGCAGGAATTGGATATTCAATCAAGTATAAAAAAGAGGACAAAGTAGTATTTGCCTTTGTTGGTGACGGAGGAACTTCGGAGGGTGATTTCCATGAAGCTGTAAACTTTGCTGGCGTTTGGAAAGTGCCTGTAATCTTCATCGTTCAAAATAATCAATACGGAATCTCAACACCAACCAAAATGCAAACTGCATCTGAATCACTTGCAATAAAAGGGATTGCTTATGGTGTTAAGAGTTTAAGAGTTGATGGAAACGACTATTTTGCGATGTATAAGGCTATCGAAGAGTCAGTTAAAGTCTGTAAAGAGGGCGAAGGCCCAGTGTTGATTGAAGCTGTAACTTATAGAAAAGGAGCACATACAACATCCGATGACCCAACAAAATATAGGACCAAAGAGGAGGAAGAATCTTGGGAATGCAAAGATCCTTTAAAGAGATTAAAGACATATCTAATCGATAAAAAGTTGTGGAGCGACGAAGAGGAGCAAAAAATCATTCCTCAATTCAAAGAAGAGGTAGACAGACAGTTTAAAGATGCCGAAAATTACGGTCCATATCCAAAAGAGGATGTATTTAAATATTTATACGCCGAGATTCCAGATGATTTGAAGGAGCAAGAGCGCGAATACGACAATTTCCTGAAATGGAAAGAGACAAAAATTAAAAACAATTAAGACTTTGTAGAGATGAAAATAATGAATATGGTCAATGCAATTAATGATGCATTGGATATAAAATTGGCAGAAGATAAAAGTGTCATTG
>CAYRBM010000385.1:0-2420 GCA_964422425.1 uncultured Odoribacter sp. | reverse complement strand
TGCGGAAACAGCGACATGATTTTCGACGCCCTCGAAATCCTGAAAGACAAAGGTTTCGAACGCGACCAAATCCATTGCGAAGTATATTTCTAGCAGCTAGTGGCTAGCTGCCAGCAGCTTGCTATTCAAAAAACAAACATTCGAGAAATGAAATACCACCTGATTACATTGGGTTGCCAGATGAACCTGTCGGACAGTGAGCGCGTGGCTGCTGTGCTTGAGGGCATGGGCTACGAGCGCACAGAGAACGAGGAAGAGGCGAATCTGCTCGGCATGTTGGCTTGTTCGGTGCGGCAAAAACCCATCGACAAGGTCTATAACAAAATTGCCCAGTGGAACCGCTGGAAAAACAAGCGTAACCTGATCACTTTCGTGTCGGGTTGCATTTTGCCTGCCGACAAGGAAAAATTCCTGAAGTCGTTCGACCTGATCTTCCAGATGAGCGAACTGGGACAACTGCCGCAAATGATTCGGGAATATGGCGTTGTGACTCCGGCTATGCTGAAAGAAACCCGACCGGTGATGCCTAAAAACGAGCATATTGCCGAAATGTGGCATATCAAGCCCAAGTACCAGTCGACCTACGAAGCTTTTGTACCCATCCAGAATGGTTGCGACAAGTTTTGCACGTTTTGCGCTGTTCCCTATACCCGTGGCCGGGAAGTTTCGCGCCCTTCAGCCGAAATTATTGACGAGGTGCGTCATTTGGTAAATCAGGGCTACAAATCCATCACACTTTTGGGCCAGAATGTCAATTCGTACGGTCTGGACAAAAACGGCAAGGAAGTCTATTTTGCTGAATTGCTTCGCCAGATTGGCGAGTTTGGCAAAACTTCAGGAGAAGAATTTTGGGTGTATTTTACCTCGCCGCATCCGCAGGACATGAGCCGCGACGTGATTGAAGTGATTGCACAATACGATTGTCTGGCCAAGCAAATTCACCTGCCTATGCAGAGTGGCGACGAACGGGTGCTGATTAAAATGAACCGCCGCCATTCGATGGACAAATACCGCCGCATTGTGACTGATATTCGCGAACTGCTTCCAACGGCCACGCTGTTTACCGACATCATTGTTGGTTTTACCAGCGAGGACGAGGCCGAATTTCAGAATACAGTGGCAGCCATGAACGAATTCCGGTTTAACATGGCCTACATCGCCATGTATTCGCCACGCCCCGGGGCAGCCAGTTACCGCTGGGAAAACGAGGTTTCGCAGGAAGATAAAAAAGACCGCCATCACCGCCTTTCGGAGGTTTTAAAGGTGCATTCGCGCGAATACAACGAAACACTGGTGGGCAAAACCGTTCGTGTTTTGGTTAACGGCACCGACCGCAAAACAGGCTTTTCAACCGGGCTGACGGAAGGAAAAATCAACGTCCGCCTCGATCATTTCGATGCCGCGCTGATGGGAAAAATTGTTGATGTAAAAATCACTTCGGCAGCAGATTTTTCATTGAGCGGAGAAATTGTTTCGGGTTCCGGGTTGCAGGTTACGAGTGCTGAATCTGCCAATGTATTAGCTCCGTAGGAGCGACATATTTGTAGCCCCGGTTTTTAAACCGGGGAAGTTTAAGAAGGAAGGAATGGCGCCGACGGGAAATCTCAACAGAGATGGTTCTCTTATTTTCGGCGCAATGGCGAAAGCCTCAAAAAAGACATTTCTCAAATGAATCAAAATCATACCAAAAAAGTTGCCTTTAAAACCCTCGGTTGCCGGTTGAATCAATACGAAACCGATGCGCTGGTAACCGATTTTAGTTCGGCAGGCTATCAATTAGTAGAGCTGAACCAATCACCCGATGTCGTGGTGGTCAATACCTGCACGGTGACCAACCAAAGCGACCAGAAATCGCGGACAACCATCAGTCAGGCGGCTCGCACAAATAACAATGCTGTGGTCGTTGTTACCGGCTGCATGGCCAATAATTTCAAGGAAAAACTTGAAAGTCAGGACAACATTACTTTCGTGGTTGAGAACAGCCGCAAAAGCTCCATTCTTTCGTTGGTCGATGCCCATTTTTCAGGAGAAATACTTCACCCCAATCAATTGCCGCAGGATGTTTTCCGCTACGAGCCGGTGCGTCAAAGTTTGCACACCCGCAGCGCCGTGAAAATTCAGGATGGCTGCGACAATTTCTGCACGTTTTGCATTATTCCGATGGTGCGTGGCCGTGCCGTTTCGCGTTCAGTTGAAAGTGTGCTCGAAAATGTGCGGAAAACCATCGACAATGGCTTCAGGGAAATTGTGGTAACCGGCGTCAACATTGGCCGGTACGAATACGAGGACTATCGTTTCGAAGATCTTCTGGAGAAAATTCTGGAGGTCCCGGGCGATTTCAGGGTACGCATTTCGTCGCTCGAACCCGATGGTTTTGGCGACCGTTTTGTGGAGCTTTTTCAGCACCCGAAACTAATGCC
>CAYRBM010000384.1:0-2423 GCA_964422425.1 uncultured Odoribacter sp. | reverse complement strand
AAATGTCTCTTTGTTTTGCAACACTACCAGTTCACTTTTAGCTGAAGATTTACATGTCGAATGACGTATTCATGGGAAAGCGCCGATGCCCTTCGGACTTGTTTTGGCATCCTTCTGTAAACAAAGGAACTGTCTGGCACGCCGTTAAACTTAAATTTTTGGCGTACCACAATTGAACTGTCCCGGATTAGGTCAGCGGGGTGCATGTCAGTTTTTTGCAACCTTTTTGTTCCCTGAATTAACCTGTTCATTTAAAATGAACAAAGCAAAAAACTGAACGCATCCGAAGGAAACGAGCAACGAAAAGCGAGTTCCCCTTTACCGTTCCGGGAAGCGAAATAACTTTGCCGGGAATTTGAGTGAAACACACCTCCTTGCAACAAGTTCCCATTACCTTTCAATTAACTGGGAACGAACAAAAAAGGGGCGAAAGCCCCCGATAATCTAATATGGATTTCCTATTCCTGCATAGACTTCTTCATCTGCGGCAGCAGAAAGAAAGCAACCGTATTCAGGTTCTCCGCACTTTGTGCACAACAAAGTCCGTGTTCGCGGCCAATAAAAAGCAACAGTACCTCTTGGCAAAAGTGTTTGACACTTCGCACAGCAACTCGGGTAACGAACTGCAATCTGTCGGGGATCATCTTTGTATCTAATAACTATTACCTCCTGAAATTTTAGATTGAAAAACTGTTTTACCGAATCTGTTAATCTTCATCGGGCTTCATGATGAAAATCGCTGGAGAAAGATCGTCGAAATCCTGTGCCTGGATAACGGCTTTTAGAGTAACCAGTCGGTTAAAGCGATTCCCAGGTGTCTCTAGCTTTTCGTTGGGGTCCCAGTTACCTTCGTCAGGCAAATAGCTGATGAAATCGTACAATAAACAATTGGATGAAACATTCCGGGCATGAAATGCAAACATAAACAGCACGTCCCAAAGTCGACCTGAAAGGTCCTGAACCCGCTCCATGCCTTTGGGGACTTCGACGTACTTGTCCCAAACCGAGCGGATCAGGTAAACCGGGAATTTAATACCTGCTTCTTCTGAAGCTTTGCAGTTGATGGGCAAATTAAAGCAATTTACAATTCTTTTTGCGATTCTTTATGTGAATCCCTCAATAACAATAATAACGTCAAACCGAAAAGTCAGGACAATTAAAAAACACTGTATAACTTCAAATTGTCTTACCCGATAATTAAAAGAATAATGTAAAAATCAACCCACCACTATTAATTAGAACCAGATATTGCAAAAACCAGACTAAAAATTGGCAACGCCAATTCATTATTTTTTATTCCTTTCTAATTACTATTTTTAACTTCTCTAATTTTCCTAAAGAATGAGCCGACTTAAGAATTTCTTGTTAATTGTTTTGCTTCTGTCATCATCCTTTATTAGCCTGGGGGATGTAAATACATTTACTCGGCTTTCTGTTGAAAATGGACTTTCAAATAATCAGGTAAAGACGATTTATAAAGATTCATTTGGCTTTGTTTGGTTTGGGACCATTGAAGGACTGGACAGATTTGATGGTTCTGAGATCAGGTCTTATGCGTCGAAATTTCCCGAATCTGTAGAAAATGTTTTTGCCATAAAAGAAGACCATTTGCAACGGCTTTGGGTTGGTACTGCTACCGGACTATTCTTCCTGAAATCAGAATCAGATAAGTTCGAACGTGTTAGAATTGACAGTGTCAATGTTACAGTTCAGGCATTGGCTTTCCTTCCCGACTCCAGTCTTTGTATCGGGACCCAAAACGGGTTGTATGTACTAAATCTGAAAACACTGTCATCGGAATATTTCCAATTAGCAGAGTCAGAAAATCAGCTAGCCAATAATATTACAGGAATATTTACGGATAATCATGGATATTGCTGGCTTTCTACGCAAGGCGGATTGGTCAGATTTGAGTTAGCCGGGAGAAAGAGTCATTTGTTTCAAAATAAGTCATTGCCTCAAAATGCATTCAATTCGTTCACGTCGATTTGCAATATTGGCAATAAGCTATACCTCGGGACAAGTAGCGCAGGAGTCATTGAGTTTGATTTATCAACAAGGACATTCTCAGTTGGACCCGACACAGGGAATAATATCATATTAACCATTAGCAGTGATGGGAAAGATCATCTTTTTGTAGGAACGGATGGAGATGGTCTAAAAGTGATTGACATTCGTTCGAGGCAAACGGAAAGTATAAAAAACCAGGCAAACGATTTGTCATCGATCAGTTCAAACTCAGTATATTCATTTTTACTTGACGAAAGCGGAAGATATTGGGTCGGGACTTATTCAGGAGGTGTAAATTTTTCAAGGGGAAATAACAATAACTTCAAGCTGCATCCATATACTTCAAATTATCCTGAAGCTGGAAAAAACGGTGAAATTGACCACCTGATTCCAGTTTAAATTGACCACCATTT
>CAYRBM010000383.1:0-2432 GCA_964422425.1 uncultured Odoribacter sp. | reverse complement strand
TAATGAGTATCCGATATCATACCTAATTTTCAAGAGGAGTCATTAAATGGTCATTAGTAGTCATTAATTGTAACTCAAATAACTACTAATGACGATAAATGACAATCAAATGACTAAATTCTTTAGAGCGAAAATCTCAATAGGTAAGGATACGGATATTCAATTAAAATATTAAGCTTTTCTTTTAGCAGCTAACAATGTATTTTGCAAAAGCGAAACCCTGGTCATTGGTCCTACTCCTCCGGGAACAGGTGTTATGTAGGAGCATTTGGGAGCCACCTCATCAAATTTAACATCACCTTTCAGCCTGTAGCCCGATTTGGTTTCAGGAGCACTGACACGAGTGGTTCCAACATCAATAACCACAGCGCCCTCTTTCACCATATCTGCTTTAATAAATTCGGGTGCGCCCAATGCTGCAATTAAAATATCGGCCTCAGCGCAAACTTTGGCCAGGTCTTTGGTTTGGCTGTGAGCCACGGTAACCGTTGCATTGACAGCCTTTTGCGACATCAAAATACTTAACGGGCGACCAACAATATTGCTTCGTCCAACAATAACGCAGTTCTTACCTGAAGTCGGAATCTGGTATCTTTTAAGCAACTCAACAATTCCATAAGGAGTTGCCGATAAAAAGGCTGGCAAACCAAGAACAAGTCGTCCTACATTTTCAGGATGAAATCCATCTACATCTTTTCCGGAATCAATGGCTTCTATTACTTTCTGTTCCGATATATGCTTTGGCAGAGGCAACTGAACAATGAAACCATCAAGTTCTTCATCCCTGTTCAGTTCATCAACTTTGGCAAGCAATTCTTCTTCGGTCACATTATCCTCAAAACGGATCAGCGTTGATCGAAAACCGACTTCCTCACAATCCTTAATTTTGAAGGCTACATAAGTTTCGCTTCCTCCATCGTGACCAACCAAAACTGCGGCCAAATGTGGCGCTCTCCTGCCCGAAGCAACTATTTGCCTTACTTCTTCGGCAATTTCCTTCTTAATCTCGTCAGCTGTTTTTTTCCCGTCAATTAATATCATCTGTTCTGATTTTGGTATTTTACCTTCTTGCCCCCATGTTTCCCATCATCCGGTTCATGTTTTTACCCTGCGAAACGATCCGCATCATTTTACGGGTTTCGGTAAATTGCTTGATCAAACGATTCACTTCCTGAATATTGGTGCCTGAACCATCAGCAATCCGCTTGCGACGCGAACCATTTAAAAGACTTGGATCTTCACGTTCAGCTGGTGTCATCGAATAAATGATTGCTTCAATGTGCTTAAAGGCATCATCTTCAATTTGAACATCCTTGAGCGCTTTTCCCATGCCGGGGATCATTCCGGCCAAATCTTTCAGATTCCCCATTTTCTTAATCTGTTGAATCTGTTTCAGGAAATCGTTAAAGCTAAACTGATTTTTAGCCAGTTTTTGCTGAAGCCTGCGGGCTTCCTCCTCGTCAAACTGTTCCTGTGCCTTTTCAACCAGAGAAACAATGTCACCCATCCCCAAAATTCGGTCGGCCATACGTTCGGGGTGGAAGTTATCCAAAGCATCGAGTTTTTCTCCGGTTCCAACAAATTTGATTGGTTTATCAACAACCGAACGAATAGAAAGTGCAGCCCCACCGCGGGTATCACCATCCAACTTGGTCAGAACAACTCCGTCAAAATCGAGCCGGTCGTTAAATTCTTTGGCTGTATTTACCGCATCCTGCCCAGTCATGGCATCAACCACAAACAAAATTTCGTGCGGATTTACGGCATCTTTTACTGCACTGATTTCGTTCATCATTTCCTGATCAATAGCCAATCGGCCGGCAGTATCGATGATGACCACATCATTTCCCTGCATTTTGGCCTGACGAATAGCTTCGAGCGCTATTTTCACCGGATTGCGGTTGCCGTCTTCAGTATAAACTGGTACACCTACCTGTTGTCCAAGAATTTTCAACTGGTCGATCGCTGCGGGACGGTAAACGTCGCAGGCAACCAATAAAGGATGGCGACCCTTTTTGCTTTTCAGCATTTTAGCCAGTTTCCCCGAAAATGTTGTTTTACCTGATCCCTGAAGACCTGCAATCAGAATTACAGTAGGATTACCTTTCAGATTGATGTCAACGAATTTGCCTCCCATCAACTCGGCAAGCTCATCATGAACAATCTTAACCATCAACTGACCGGGCTTGATGGCATTAAGCACATCCATACCCAGCGCTTTCTTTCTGACCGATTCGGTAAAGGTTTTTGCAATTTTAAAATTAACGTCGGCATCGAGTAAAGCACGACGTACTTCTTTCAACGTTTCAGCAACATTTATCTCGGTGATTTTCCCCTGACCTTTCAGAAGTTTAAACGACCGCTCCAGCTTTTCATTCAGACCAGTTTGGGTTTCCGCCCGCCGGACACTTTACGCCCGCACGTTGGTTGCA
>CAYRBM010000382.1:0-2467 GCA_964422425.1 uncultured Odoribacter sp. | reverse complement strand
GAAACCGTAAAATCAAATCAATTGACTCTATTTTAGAATCGAACTCAGGTTACTACAATCTTTTGAAACAATTTAAAACGTGGATATAAAAATTGTCGATTTAAGCATTGAGTAATTTTAGAAAGTATGTTTCCGCCTAATTTAAAGTCAGTTGAGCCAGAAATGTAACCCTTCACTGGCCAAGCCAGTCGGGATAAGAAATTATCAAGTCGCCCTTAAACCAGGTTCAAGCATAACCGAACAGAAAAGTGCTTCTAAATTGTTATTAATGAGAAAATTGCTGTAAATTTAATAGAGTATTAATCTGTTAATTATTAACTAAAAAATGAAGCTATGAAAAGAACAGTTTTGTTTGGATGGATTGTTTTCTTAACAATCGCCAGTTGCACCATGGAGAAAAAATCGCCCATCGAGGGTACATGGAAAATGGTTTATGCCAATTGGAACCTTGAGTCAGGTGTTTTCCCGGATCAAATCAAAGGAGATCAGATTAAACTTTACACAAAAAATTATTTTTCTCACACCGGAGAATTCCGATCGGACACGACAGTCTATAACAGTGGTTGTGGCACCTTCACACTGGATGGTAACAATTGCGAGGAAACCATCCTGATCCGGAAAGGCGAAACAGGACTTGACAAAAAATACCGGCTTTTAATCAATGTCAGCAACGATTCATTGATCCTTCGCTGGCCATGTGACGAGAACTGGAAACTTGCAGAGAAATTCAGGATTGAAAGGTATGTTCGCCTAAATTGATTTTGACATTAGGATTCATTTAGGAATAAATCAGGTTTATTATTAAAATCCATAACTGGACACTAGTGATTTGGTTGAATATTGACAAGGTCAAAACCATGTGTTGCCGGGACAGACGGATTTCGTTATTTGGCTTTGCCTCTCCGATTTACCGGTTAAAATTTCATGTCTTATTTTGAAGGTAATCACACAATTTTAGGATTTAGGTTGTGGTGCGAATGAACATCAAGGTGAAGAATAGATCAGGAATTTAGGAAAGACAAGGCTCCAGCGCAAAGAAAATCAAACAATTATCAAGGATACTCGTAAGTTGAAATACGAATTATCTATCCACCTGTCTATGAAAAATCTATTTATCATTACCACAGCCGACCATTCTTTTCTTTATGGTTTATTCTATTGTGCCGCGTTTATCTTGTCAGCAGCCATATTTATTTTCGCCGGATTAAGAAAAAAATATCCGGTAAGCACCTGGTTGTTGATCACCTTGTTTGGCGTTTTATTTTTTATTCTGGGGAACAAGTTGATTACCCTGAACCTGGATGACTGGAAGCATTTGCTGAGTGGAAATGGCTTACCTGAAACAGGTCGCTCCGTATTGGGAGGAATACCTGGCTTAATCGTTGGACTTTTGATAGCTAAGCGCTGGCTTAAATTTGAACATTCGGTGCTGGATAACCTGGCTTATGCGATACCAATAGGTTTTGCAATAACCCGTTTAGGGTGTCTTTTTGGTGGTTGCTGTTACGGTACTGAAACAGATCTTCCCTGGGCTGTACAATATGGCAACACGTTCAAGGTATTTCAGATTCAGGC
The DNA here is from genome assembly GCA_964422425.1 of uncultured Odoribacter sp. Classification (GTDB taxonomy): domain Bacteria; phylum Bacteroidota; class Bacteroidia; order Bacteroidales; family Prolixibacteraceae; genus Aquipluma. The sequence continues at coordinate 892 of CAYRBM010000382.1, read as the reverse complement.
GGCAGATTTGCATGTGCCACTAACAAGTTCGTTATCAATTCCCTTGCATCCCACTCAAATTTACGACATGCTTTTTTGCCTGATCATCTTTCTCCTTGTTTATCTGACTAGAAAAACATGGAAAGCTTCAGGCAGTCACTTCCTTTTTTCCATTCTTTGCTATACCATTTTCCGATTTTTTAATGAATTTTTCAGGGATTCGTCAGCTTTGGGACAACTCGGCGAAAATTTTCTGGGCATCAAGGTTGTTCAGTGGTTAATTTTGGGAGCAATACTCATACTTGTCTTTGTTCTTTTATACAGGGAAACCAGAGCGGAAAGATTACCATCCAGGGGCGAATGCACACACCAGATTAGTTTCCAGAAGGAATTTTTACTCTTCATAGGTGTTCTGGTATTTTTAATCTTAATCAATCATTGGCTTGCTCCATTCGAGATGCTTACGCTGACTCTTTTTACCATCCTGCTGTTGGCAGTCTATTCTTATCATCTATACTGCCAGTTAATTGCCTCACAACTTCGATTGATTTTCCCTTTATTACTTGTAGTTTCTTTATTGACCATGAGTCAGATAAATGTTGAAAATGAAGACAAGATAGCAGTTAAAGGAAATAAGGGTTGGTTTAGCATCAATACTTTTGGAAGCATTGGAAACTATCCTGATAAGCATTTCGATTGCGATGGAAATGTAACGGACATTCTTAAAAGGAGTTATTCAACTGCAGGAGCAGGAATTTCGTATCATTACAAACCGACTGCTAACCGCCACATAACAATTAGTACCAATATCTTTTCCGACACTGATAGGTCTGATGAGCAGTATGAACTCAGTTACCATACAACTGCCTTAAATGTCATGGCAAGTTATAGTTCCAGGTATATGGGTGGAACC
>CAYRBM010000381.1:0-2471 GCA_964422425.1 uncultured Odoribacter sp. | reverse complement strand
CGATGGCGAAGACCGCGTGCGCATCAAATGCCCGATGATCGACAAAGACTCCGAAGGTATCTGGGCACGAATTGCTTCGCTGGATGCAGGAGAAAACCGGGGCGCTTTTTTTCGTCCTGAAATCGGCGACGAGGTGATTGTGGGCTTCATCAACGACAACCCGAACGAACCGGTGATTCTCGGAATGCTGAACAGCAGCGCCAAACCAGCGCCCATCAAGGCTTCCGATGATAACCACGAGAAGGGATTTGTGACCCGCAGCGATATGAAATTCATCTTCAACGACGACAAAAAATCGGTTGTGCTGGAAACACCCAAAGGCAAAAAAATTACTGTGGACGAAGATGCCGGAATCATTCAGTTGGAAGACGAAAACTCGAACAAGCTGACCATGAATTCCGATGGAATCAAAATGGAAAGCGGTAAGGATATTATTCTAAAAGCTACAGGTGATGTGAAGACAGAAGGAATAAACATTGAAATGAAGGCACAAGCCTCGTTGAAGGCAGAAGGCTCCGCCTCGGCGGAAGTGAAGGCCAGCGGCACTTTGACATTAAAAGGCTCGCTGGTGCAGATAAACTAATTTGGAGATGAGAAGATTTGGGGATTTGAAAATGGTTGAATGGTTAAATGGCTAAAGCAATTTGACAATTTAACCCGCAACCCGAATCTCGCAACCCGCAACAATTAATGGTAAATCGTAAATAACTAAATCGTCAATAATCAATGGGATCTCCCGCAGCACGAATAACCGATATGCACGTTTGTCCGATGGTAAATCCGGGCGGAGTGCCGCACGTTGGAGGGCCAATCCTTCCGCCCGGCGCACCAACCGTGCTCATTGGCGGAATGCCCGCTGCTTGTTTGGGCGACATGGCTGTTTGCGTTGGTCCACCCGACAGCATTGTACAAGGGTCGGCCACCGTGCTGATTGGTGGCAAACCGGCTGCCCGCATGGGCGACTCAACGGCGCACGGCGGAACCATTGTAATGGGCTGCCCTACGGTTCTGATTGGTGGATAAAATACTGGAAAACAAAAAAGACAATGGAAACGAAGCAATCATTTTTAGGACAAGGCTGGGGTTTTCCTCCTGAATTCAGGAGAGCCGGGAATACGGTGGCGCTTACACGAGACGAGGAAGACATTGAAAAAAGCCTGCAAATTTTGCTGTCCACCCGCCCGGGCGAACGCATTTTGGTGCCCGACTACGGCTGTAACCTCGATGAATTGCTTTTCAAACCGCTGAACCTGACCCTGAAAACGTATGTGATCGACCTGATTAAAACGGCCATTCTGTACCACGAACCGCGCATCGACGTGGAGAAAATACGCATTGACGAATCGACCGACAACGACGGCATCCTGCTGATTTACATCGACTACGTGGTGCGGATCACCAATTCGAGAAAAAATATGGTTTACCCGTTCTACAAATCGGAAGGCACTGAAATATCGCAACCATGACGACCAAAACCAAACATACGGCCATCATTCCCGGCGAGGGCACCGACCAGCAGCAACGCTTTCTGGAGGTTTTGAACCCGACAAGCATCAACCTGATGGACTTCGGGACAACCGACTGGATGACGTTCGCCCGGAAATTCGCCGCGCAGGTTAACTTTTTCGACCTCGAAAACAAACCCGACGGCAATTGGGAAGACTTTTTTGTGGCCGACTCCGAAGTCAAATCGCTGCTCCAAAACGCAGAAAGCAACCAGTCGCTCAACCCGCATCTGGCGCTGTTTGTGTGTTTCTTGAAGCTGCTCGATTTCAGCAAAAAACATTTTAACCAACTCACGCAGCGACACCTCGATTTCTATTACCGCGAAATCCTGAAAATTGACAAGCGGAAACCGGTTTCCGACCAGGTTCATGTGATCTTCGAACTGGCCAAAAACACCGTTCAGGAAAAAATTGATGCGGCAACCGCGCTCGACGCCGGAAAAGACGCACTGGGCAAAAAGCTGGTTTACAAAACCTCCGAAGAACTGATTGCCAACAAAACGACCGTTGCCCAACTAAAAAACCTGTACCACCACGCCGAGCCGACCCTGAAAGGCATCAAAGCCTGCGAGGTGGCTAACTCGTTCGATGGCTTGGGAACTCCTGCCCCATCCGCCGATCTGAAATGGTACCCGTTTGGCTACCTGAAAAATGCCAACACCGCCGAAATGCCCGAGCTCCCGGATGCACGCCTGGGTTTTGCCGTGGCTTCGCCTGTTTTGCTCCTGAACGAGGGCATCCGTACCATTTCCCTGAGAATAACGTTCAAAAATAACCTTGCTGCCGCGGTAGCTCAACAGGCCGAAAAGTGCCTGAACATCTGGCTAAGCGGCGAAAAAAAGTGGCTCGGCCCATTCAAAGCCGATGCGTCGGTGCAGGGCAAAGACCTGAATTTTGTGGTCGTGCTCGACGAGTCGGTTGATCCGATTGTCAATTACAACCCCGCTGTATTGGGCGAACGCTTTT
>CAYRBM010000380.1:0-2480 GCA_964422425.1 uncultured Odoribacter sp. | reverse complement strand
AATGGACTGCTCACTTTCAATCGGAATAGGGTGCTCACATTCGCCGGAATTTGCAATCATACGCTGCATTTCGAGATAATAAGGAACAGACCGACTAACCATATCGTTAAATACATTGGCAACCTGTGCATCAAATTTAAAATCGGTTGATCTATTTATTGGTGCTTTAAAGACCTGATCTGTTTTCATTTATTCTTATTTATAAGTTGTTTATATGCTATTTAAAGATTGCTCAATTAGATCACTATTGTCCGGCAGAATCCGATCTATGATTTCATCTAGTTGACTGATAATCATATTTTTAATAGCATCAACATTTTCAGGATAGCTAAAAATAGAAGTAATTAGGTTACCTAATTTATTGTTGGTGCGAATCATTTCCTTAATGAAAAGATTGTTGGTGCGAGTCTCATTTACTAAAAACCAGACTATCCTTTCAGTATCAATATTTTGGGTAACATCTGTTGTGAATGGCAAATCGGATTTTTGCACAGAAAAGAATCTGTTTTGATTTAATGCGTTTAGAAGTAGAGAAAGGTTATTCAAAAGAATAATAGAATAGATTTTCTCTTTCGTACGAAAATAGTAATGTATTGCAGCAGTATTAACTGAAGCTTTAGTCGCAATTTGCTGGAGCGTAGTTCCATGATATCCGAGTTGAAGGAAGAGGCTATTTGCTGCTTCCAATATTTTTAATTCAGTACTTAACTCATTAGTTTTCATTAGGTTAATATTATATGATTGAAGAGTAGAAACTGTTAGAATCTTAACTTTTCAGTCATTATTCCGAACCGCAACACATCAAGCCTGTGGTTGAAATACATATTGTAGTAATCGGACCCATGATAATACTGGGCAAAAAGCCCGATGTCTTCCAAAAATTTAGGATGATAATAAAAGGTTAAACTTAGATTTAGCCTCTCAGCAGATACTTCATTCAGGTTGTTATAGTTTCCAAACATCCAGGTAGCTTCTCCTTTTAGCGATATCGACGCATTGCCTTTATTTTCAATTGTATTGCTATTGTGTGGAAGTTTAAAGATGGACGCTGCTGTATGCCAGCGGACTTTACTGTATATTCCATCCAACTCATCACTACTATATCCCGGAGGATGGATTTCTACCGAAGTTTTTAAAAATTGGTATGCATTTAGTAGATTATTTTTGTTCGTTATAATAAATCCGGGCTCGATATAATTGGTAGCGAAATCCCCAGATTTTACATTTAATTCTCCGTTCTCCAGATAAAAATCACCATCCTGACCATTAGAATGATGGGCGAATCGTACAAATACATTTTGGGTACGAGAATTCGATTTATTCTTTAAACGATAGTAAAATGTTATTTGAGGCATATAACTTGGAGTTCTAACAGGATATGACCTCTCCTGAAACATACGGATAATAATTTGAGGCGTCAGAACTCCCATTAAACGGGAGTTTTTACTTTCCCTGATATAAAAGTTCGGGATCACATTTCCTTCAAACCATAAAGGTTCAATGTTACCTATATCTGCCGGAAAAGTAATATAGCTATTGCCCTGATTGACCTGAGATATTACAGGAAGTCCAATACCAGGGTTTCTTTCTTCTCCTTGGCCATTACTTGAATTGGTATTGGATATTAAAATCAGTAATAAAAATAAAAGCCTTTTCATTGCTTACAGATATAAAATATTAACTTCAATTTTCATATTACCGCTTAAATTGAAAGAAGCTTTACTAAAAGAAGGTTTATTGGTAAGCCCAATTGATTTATAATTTGAAAAGCCAATCCCTTCGACAGGCATTATTATTTTTTTCTTTATTTTACCATCATTGTTCTCGTCGTGAAGAATATTAACGGCATACTTACCTGATGGCAGATTTTTGAAAGTAACAGATGATGTACCGTTTACGATTTTGCCTGTAAGTTTTCTGAAATACTTTTTATAATGTTCATCTGGGAAAGCATCTTCTCGATTATATAATGCAAAAAGCACAGTTCCCTCAGAATTACGTAAATCCTTAACTTCGACTGTCAGTGTACTGTCATCTCCTTTATGGATATTGAATACAGAAAACAGGATGTATACAAAAAAAGATTGAAGGATCATAATTATTATTTTCATCTTAATTGACCTTTTTTTTTGCAATTTTTTCTTTAATTACATCTACAACATAGTACACCATAGGAACTAAGTAAACTGTCAAAATCATTGAAGATAACAACCCTCCAATAATCACCCAGGCCAGGCCGTTTTTCCATTCGCTGGCTGTCCCTTTGGCTAAAGCTATAGGTAACATTCCAATAGCCATCGCTAATGTGGTCATCAAAATAGGACGCATGCGTTCTTTCCCAGCAATAATTAATGCCTCTTTAAAATGCTTGCCCTGAGCCTTTAGCTGATTAGTAAAATCCACAATTAGGATGGCATTTTTTGTGACCAAACCCATGAGCATGATCAGGCCTAATTGTGCGAATAAGGTTAAATGATTTA
>CAYRBM010000379.1:0-2480 GCA_964422425.1 uncultured Odoribacter sp. | reverse complement strand
CGTCACCAATCATCATGATGACATTTTTTGGTTTTTTAGCCTTGAAAGTCTGTGGAAATGTTTTTACCTCGTATTTCTTTCCACCGGTGTAAATTTTGGTAGAATCAACTTTTGAAACAGTTTTGTAGTTCTCCTGGCTAAAGAGTTGATGAGCACTAAAAATCAGAGTAACAAGTAGAATAGATTTTAAATTCATGTTTTGGTAATTTTTAAAAATGGTTTATTGTTATGTTTTGGTTTAGGTTATCGATTTTTGGTGGCTAAAAATAGATGATTTCGGGATGTACAACTCCAATGGGTCATTAAAAAATAATAACATTTTTTTTGAAGGGGTATATTATTTGGCGTTGTAGCTTTTGGTTCCCCATTCATCACGGTCGAATGTTTCGTTGATCGAGTAGTCGATCCGGTTCTCGCCAATCACATCTTTCAAAATATTCAGTGCGCGGAAGTTAATGATGATCTGCTCTGCTTTTTTGTAGCTCAGGTGAGCGATGCGGGCATATTTGCTGACCGAAATTTTCTCATTCTTTTCGAGGTAGTCGAGTAAAACCTTTTCGTCTTCCGAATAATTGATCAGGATTCCTTTGGGACTGTTTTGCGCTTTCCATACTTCAATCATCACTTTGGTGGCCAGCTTGTTCTCGTCGTCTTTCCGGAAGTAAGCCCACCATTTGCCTTCCTCGTCTTTGGCAAAATGAGGTTTTTCTTTGCTCGGTTCAATAATTACTTCCAGAATTGTTTTGCCATCGATGGTATGCTGGCGTGTGGTGAAGTCGATAGGCGGCTTCGAGTAGATTTTGGCTGCCGACTCCACCATGTAATATTCTTCTTCGGAGCGAACCCCGGCAATACGGCCATTGTCTTTCACACCAATAAGCAGGCGTCCGCCATCGGTGTTGGCAAAAGCCACCAGCGACCGCGCAATCTTCTTCGAATCGCTGATACAATATTTAAAATCCTGTGTCTGATGCTCACCTTGGAGGATGAGTTTCTGTATATAATTGCTCACGGCTACAAAAGTTCCAAATTTCAATTTTCAGATTCCAGATTGCCAGTCGCTGGCAGTTACACCTCAATCCCAAACAATATTCTCACCAAATATCCCAATCCGAACGAAATCAGTCCGACGACGGTGCTCAGCACTACCATTTCAGTAAAGCGTTTGCGGAAAGGTTGATCGTTGGCTACCGAAATGTAATAAGTAAATAGGAAAACGATCAATATCGAGTCGAACAGCGCTACCAGCAAGGCAATAAACGGCGACGCAAAAATAAGGTAGGGAGCCACCAAAAATATCACCGCAATCACATAAGCAATTCCGGTGAATATCGACGATTTGATGGCCAGATCTTCTTTCCCTTCGGCTTTGTTCGACAGGTATTCCGATGATGACATCGACAGTGCACCTGCAATTCCGGTCACAATTCCGGCCAAAGCTACCAGTTTGGTATTCTGAAGCGCGAAAGTTAAACCGGCAAGTGTCCCCAATATCTCAACCAGCGCATCGTTCAGCCCCAGCACAATCGAGCCCATATATTTCAGATGTTCTTCTTCAATCAGTTCGAGCAATTCCTTCTCGTGCTTGTTCTCGTCGTCCGACACTTCTTTGGCTTCGGGTACTTCAGAAGCGATCAAATCGTAGTTGATTTGCGCTTTTTCTTCACCCTTTTCCATCAATTTTAACCCAAATGTCAGCCCGAAAATCCTCGAAATCCAATAATATTTTTTGATTTCCCAATAGCTCGGCGAAACTTCCTTGTTGGTGTAAGCTGCCCACATTTTGTAGTGTTTCAGCTCATCAGCAGCAATTTGCTTCAACACCTTCTGGTTTTCGGCATCTTTGGTTTGTTCGGCCAGTTTGCTGTAAATATGGTATTCAGTAATTTCTTCGCGTTGCGCGAAGATCAACTGCTGACGAACTTCCGGCGAGATGGGTTTTTTGATCATGTTTTTCTCTTTTGGTATCAGGTATCAAGCTTCAAGTATCAGGATGCTCTTATTGGGTATTTTACCCGATATTCTGTTTCGTGTCTTTTATCTATTGTCTTGATACTTGTGTCTATTATTTCATCCACTCATACATTTGGTAATGCTCGGCGGTCATGCCCAGGTGTTCGTAAACGCCGTGTGCCGAAGTGTTTGTTTTGTCGGCATATAGACGAATTCCTCTCAGGTTCGGGTTATCGACCACCATTCTCTGGATATGCTTATACAGTTTGCTGAAAATGCTGCGCTTGCGGTACTCGGGGCGAACATACACCGACTGAATCCAAAGTACGGTTCCGTTGCGCCAGTCGCTCCATTCAAAGGTGGTGAGCAGCGAACCCACTACTTTCCCGTCGGTCTCGGCTACATAATATGTTCCTTTCGACTGATCGGCAAAAACTGCAGCTACGCCTTTTACAACGGTTGGCTCGTCGAGTTGTAATGTTTCGGTTTCCCAGGCCATGGCCAGCTGAAATTCAACAATGGCAGGG
>CAYRBM010000378.1:0-2498 GCA_964422425.1 uncultured Odoribacter sp. | reverse complement strand
GACCAAGCACGAAGTGTGGCGTTGTTGGGCAGTGTGAAGGGAAAAGCCACCCTTGACTTTTCCGGGATGCGTAAATAACTTTGGAGAGAAATTGAGTGAGAGTATATATTCTTTAAAATTACTAGCAATCTCGACTATTAATAAGAAAAAGCCCCGGCAAGATGCCGAGGCTCAGAACATCCACCTCTGTAACAAAAAACTATCTTAGAAAATTATTGATCATCCGCTATATCTAAATAAAGTTCTTTTTCAGTAAACTTCATTTTAAGGTTCTAGCTTAATTGTCCAATTAACTTTTGCTAACCTGGACTTTATCCCCTTCAATGTATCTAAAATCAATTCTTCAGCAGGGAAAACTCCATAAACCAAGTACTTAAAATCACCAACATAAGCTGTTCTCAGTTCTGCCCATATAATATCCAGATCCTTAAACATCAATGATTCGTTGGGATGATGAATTAACCACTGATTATTATTCTTAAAACTTACAATATCATCATTAGCTACTTTCAACAGCATTTCATCAAAAGCGGACGAATTGAAAAAATCGAATAAACTTGGTTGCAGTAGTAGCTGGTGTAGATCGTACGTATGTCTAATTTTTTTCTTCAAATCTTCCACCGGATTTGGTCCATACGAAAAACGGACCAAGCTCATTATCTTTTCACAAATCGTTCTTTCCGGCTCCAGAACCCTAATTTCAAACGGTAAAAGACCATATTCACGAGCCATTTCTTCCTGTCCATTATTCAACATCATTTCTCCTACGAAGGAGTTTATTGATTTCACTGTATTAGGTTCGTAGTATCCCAGCCAGGTTGCTTCCACGACGATTACATTCCGAACTTGCCCAAAATCATCCTGAAATTCTATGTTGTAAGAATGTGCAGTTTTACGATTCATTCCCCTTTTCTGGGTTAACCCCTCAATGTTAATCTCGGGTAATACTGCATTTACAACTTCACTTATAGTCCTTATTTTTGTGGTTAGCCGGTTATTTGATTCTCCGTCGCGCCTCAAGACAATAAGGTCAATATCTTCGGAAAAACGCTCAATCATCTTATAACATTTCGATAAAGCCGTTCCGCCTTTAAAAACAGTATCGTTCCCAACTGCATCATTAAAAATGGTGCGAAGAGCATAAGTAACCCAGTAATCTTTTTCAACGAAAATGGCTTTTATCTGTAACCTATCGGCAGTGAATTGTACTGCTTGCCGGTATAGCGTTTTATTTTCGTGTAGCTTCATTGTATATTCCATTTTTCGGTACCCACCAGTATTTTCGTAGCGCCGGGCAATTTATATTTGGTGATGGGATTAAGCGATTTCAGAAGGGGTTGCGTCAAATCGGTTTGTTTCAACTGGTCCAGTATAGCACCTAATAATGCACGTGTAACCGGAGGGTATTTCAATGCCAGGCGAACTAACGATAATTTGTCATTCTCAGATAAATCCTTTAGAATAGCCAAGAATCTTCTGCACGACGATTCAATACCAGCATCAGGTATCTTTTTGATATAGCGTATGGCATCAAGAATCTGTAACAAAGGTATATTTTCTTTGGTAATGGTATTTCTTTGCCTGATAAATGAAATGGTATAACGCTCTCGTTTAAAATTGGGCCGTGTCAGATTTCGCCCAACTTGTATTGTATTACTTACCTGCGTGGTTAAGCCCAGCTTATTATAGATGCTGTAGCCGGTAAGATATCCAATAATTCGTCCGTCATCTTCCAGTAAATCTTTTACTACCTGTTTTTGATCAGGTAAAAGATTTCCAAAAGGAGTATTTTCGGGCTTGTAATATTTGCCTTTCGAAAGCTTAGCAATTTTGCCTGCCCCCACCATCCGATTGAGTGCTTTTATAACAGCTTCCTTTTTATTCACATCAGTAATAAAATCAACATAGGTAAAAACATACCCTTTAGGAAGTCTTTCTATCTTACCACTAATATAATCAGTAACATTCATACCATTATCATCAAGAATATCAGCAGGGACATGTCCAGTTTTTTTATTAAAATACTGGACAAATGTAATAGTTTTATTTATATGTTTAGGTTCAACATTATTACTACTTTTCTGAATATATCAATTAAGCATTCTTGTACCATAAGCATCATTCTCAACTTCATCATTAAAATTAGAAATAGCAATAGATTCTCCAGTAGAACAATGTCAAGATCTCTTAACAAAAAAACTTGATATTGTTCTACCTCCATTTGGGATATATTTTATTTTAAGAGACAATTTGCTTTACTTTTAGAGAAACTCAACAAAAGCTGCTCTCTCTGATCTTTCTTCAATAAAGCAATATTCATCGCAAGTTAATCCCGTAGACTTAGTTAACAATGGTGGGAGTTAATTCAATTATTTCTTTGAGTGTATTTTTCTTAGAAAGCGTACTTCTTTCAATTTTTAGTTTTTCCAATAAATATTTTAATCTGTACGTCTTCAAAACAAAGTGAACTATTTGTGATAAAAAATAAGAGACACTTT
>CAYRBM010000377.1:0-2499 GCA_964422425.1 uncultured Odoribacter sp. | reverse complement strand
TTCACAGGAGTTTTACGAATATTATATTAATTCTTCAAGTGGCGGACGAGAACTGTTTTCAACGCCCACAACTTTAGTTCAATTAATTTGTCGGATTATCCCAACAAACAAACCACTTAAAGTATATAATCCTGCTGCAGGAATGCTAAAACTTCTGACAGCCATAAAGATTAATTCCAGTTTTAAAATTAATGCTGAAGCTTCTGAAATTAATCAGGAAATTTATAAAGTTGGAAAACTCTTTGCAAGGACAAATGGTTTCGATCTGAATTTCTTCAATATGAATTCATTGGATGAAATTGGTCATTTAAAATCTTCCTCATATGATCTTATTGTTTCGATTCCGCCGTTTATGGGAAAGGTTAATCCGTATGAACAATACAATCTAGACTATAAAGATGTCGCCCTTAATTTAATTTCTGGTTCCCTAAACAAACTTAAGGAAAACGGAATGGCTATATTTTTGGTATCAGAAAGTGTTCTTTTTGGACAATCCAATGATTTTCGAAGGTTTCGCCGGGAAATAATAGAAAGTAAATTAATCCACACAATAGTTTCTTTACCTGTTCAATTGTTTCATCCAATTGCTTCAGTTAAATCAAGCCTACTTATATTCCGAAAAGGAATACATAATGAGTCTATTCGATTCATTGACGCATCTTCAAAAAAGTTTTATTCCATTACCCAGTATAAATCCATCTCCCTGGATATTGATAAGATTGCTGAATTGATAGATGATTCTTTTCCGCCAAATCAAGTTCAGGATGATCAAGGACTATATGGTATGCCTGAAAAGATGGAATTTGGTTTTCACCAACTAAAAAACGAAGGATTTTCATTGAATTTGAATGACTATTTTGTCAAACACATTCAGTTTCAGGAATCAGGTTATACTGAATTAGGCCTGTTTGTATCTCAATTAAAATTGCAGTCAAATATTAGTATCGAATTGCCATATTTAAGAATTAAGGATTTGAATGGTGGAGTTATTGATGATATAAGTAAGTTACCTAAAAATTATAACCGAACCAAAGGAAAAATATTAAATGAACAAGCTTTTTTGGTAGGCACTGTTGGTGGAAGTTCAAAACCAAGTTGGTATAAGTTGGATCGTCCGGTTGAAATCTCAACTAATATTGTTGCATTTAAGACTGATCCCCAAAAGGTAATAAATGAATACTTACTTCAAGAATTGAATTCCGTTTACGTTCAGGAACAAATGGAATTTTTGTCGATTGGCTCAACGACTTTGAAACATTTACGGTTGGAAGATCTTTTAAAAATAAAGATCAAACTCCCTTCATTAGAGGAGCAGATTCGAATAAGCCAAACCAGGATGGAGTTTATTCAACAGCAATCGTTAACCGTTAATGGTGGTTCTGGAACAATCACTGATGCAGACATTTTCAAAGCAATTAACCATGAAATTGGAAATATACTGAAAGGACCTGAAGGATTTATTGATCTTTTACCAGACTTTCTGACGTCAAACAATATTTCATTAGATAAACCCATCGTTGATGCGAAAGATGCAATTTCGGTTGGTGATATGATAACAATGGCCGGAAGGCAAATCCAGAATGTATACGAAGTAATGCAAAACATGAAGGGAATATTGTTCTCGGAAAAGAAGTACTTTAAAGCTGAGAAAACAGAGCTAAAGAAATATTTTCGTGAAAAATTTCAAAATGAACTTATACATCGCGATATTATTTTTCACATTGGGATTGAAAATAACTTTTTGAATCCGACCAGTATATATGGATCAATTGACCCAATTCAATTTCAATATATCGTTCGGAATGTTGTAACAAACGCAATTAATCACAGCGGAATCAATCTTGATTCAGAAGAACACTTAAATCTGTTTGTAAATATTGAATCAATGGAAAATGAACTTGAAATCCATTTTATGAATAATGGTAACTCTTTCCCATCCGATTTCACAGTTGAGAATTATCTTGGATTCAATAAAAAATCAGGCAATTCGTCAGGGCAAGGACTTGGTGGATATTTAATTGGCAGAGTTGTGGAGAACCACAGTGGAAAAATCAGAATTCAATCAGAAAAAAGAGTCATTGATGTCATGTCATCAGGCGAAAAAATTTCTCTTGAATCTAATGTTGATATCGTAATTACAATACCTAAAACACAGTAGCAATGAATTATAAGCCATTAATAGTTATTGACGATGACAATGAAGAGGCAAGGAAAATATTCAAACTGAAGGCAGTAAAGGCCAATGTTGATATAGTTGATTTTGCAACTTGGGACAAAACAAGAGAATATCTTGAAGGAAATTCAAATGTAGATGCAATTGTTTTAGATGCCAAAGGTCAGCTAAATGCAGATAAAGATGCATCGGAAGCACATTTACTTGCATCGCTTGGTTATGTAAAAAATAAAGTTCTGCCTTATGCAATATATACGGCTTATACCGATGAATGTACGTCTTCAAAACAAAGTGAACTATTTGTGATAAAAAATAAGAGACACTTT
>CAYRBM010000376.1:0-2525 GCA_964422425.1 uncultured Odoribacter sp. | reverse complement strand
TAGCGGATGCAGTACACCCGAAGGACTTGATAAGCCAGGTTCAGAAAAACAAATGCGCCCAAATAATGGGGTATCCTGTAAATATGTTCGATTAGTTTTGCCGGAATAAACTGGACAGGAAGTTGCTGTTTCAGCATTTCATCCATAAGAAGGATGACAGGAACAGCTAATACAGAAATCAGAAATGTTTCCAGATTAATCAACTGGGATGGTCTGCTTTTGAAGTAAACGGTATTTTGAATCATGATTTTTTGGATTGTTTAGTGGATAAATTTTTTTGTTTGGATTGATTGGTTTTATCCGATTGATCGGGTTGATCTGATCCCGATCTTTGAATAGTAATTGACCGGATGTCGTTTTGTATTTTTGTCCGGTTACGCTCCAGAACATCGGGAATGTTGTCGAACCGGTAAAAATCAGGGATCGGCACAAAGCGCTTTTCTTCCAGTTCCATAGCTTTCACATCGACATGGATCAGGCAATTGAAATTTTTCTGGGAGATGGCTTCTCCATAGTTATCAGCAACCTGCCCCACCATATAACCTTGCGGCAAAGTAGCAATCTTCCCTTCCGGCACCAGAAAATCAAGTTGGGTAGAGAATGTGGAGGATTGGACATTCCGGTTGATGTTGACCGATTGGCGTTCCTGAAGAATTTTACCCATCCTGCCCTGAATAAACCTGGCAGTTTCCCCGGCAGCCTGACCTGAAAATACATTGCCGATGTTGCTCGTGATGGCATTGGCTTGCTCTTTTCCGTAATCCCTGATCAGTTGGTCAATGGTCTGAACACCCAGTAATGTTGAAATCCGGTTGCTCCTTGCTGTGGCAATCAAAGTGTCCAATCCCCGGAAATAAATTGTAGGGAGTTCATCAAAGATCAGCGATGACGGTTGTTGACCCTTTTTGTTGATCACCTTCAGCATCCGGGTAATGTAAAGCGATAAAACTGCCCCATACATTTCAACCCGAAGCGGATTGTTGGCCAGACAAAGGATTTTGGGTGATTCGGGATTGTTGATGTCCAGTGAAAAATCATCTCCCGAACATATCCAGTATATATCAGGGCTGATGATCTTGGAAATGGCAATCTTCAAGCTTCCGAGCTGTCCTTCCAACTGCTCACTGGCCCCGCGTTTGTGGGCATTGATAAAAGGATTAATAATGTTGGCCACATCTTTTTCCTGTTCCATTACCGCAAACAGATCATCGTAGTCCATTTGAAGCAATTCGATGGCATGTGGCAAAGTACAGAATTGACCGTCTTTATACTTTTTCAAAAACCAGATCACCGCTGCAAAAAAGGAAACGGCAGATTCGGAGAAAAACTCTCCCTGTTTGCGAATCCATTCCCGGTTCAGGTTATACAGGACAGTTCGCGAAGACTCAAAGGCATCGATAGGGCTTTCCATCCACTCCGGCGCCAATGGGTTGCACCGGTAGGATTTTTGGATGTTCTCAAAGTTGATCACGTAGAACCGGACTGATTCTGGCAGTTTCCCATTTTTCCTGGCTTTCAGAAAATGGTTGTAAGTGACCAACGATAAATCCGGATACTTAAAATCATAAACGCACATCGAAAAACTTTTCTTCAGATGCTGCCGGATAAATGGCAGTACCACCGAAAATGACTTTCCGGAACCGGGTGTGCCAATGACCATCGTTGCCCGAAACGGATTGACAATGTTGATCCAGCCTTCCTGTTGTTGATCCTTGTAGAGATACCGTGTCGGAAGGTTCACCGAATATTCATTTTCCTTAAGGATCTGTTCCTGTGGAAAGCTTTCGTTTTCCACATTAAACCGGTCTTTCATCAAATTGACGTTGATCAGCTTTGAGATGTTATCAAAACCGATGTTCAAAAGTACAAAGCCAAAGAAAGTCAGGGTAAGGTAGGATACCGGATAAGATTTGAACAGGATCAGGCTTCCCCAATAAAGGATCAGCCCGGCTATCACCTGCCCTACAATCGCAGAAACGGTGAGTTCGCGGTCTTTGTGTGCTTTGGTTCCGACACAGGTGATAGCCAGAAACACCATACAAACGGTCTTGGATTTATAGACATTAGCCAAAAATCCCAGATTTTGCAATTTGGCAACCAATGGATGAAAAGCAGGGATGTCTATCCCGTGCGCCATAAAGTAACCCAACTGGTTCAGGTACATGGACAAAAACAGTAACAGGTAGCTGAAGAACCGAAACCCTTCGTGCAGTTTTTCAAGTTCTCTTCCTTCGGTCATGGACATGGTTTGAGCTTTTAGCCTTTTAGAATCCTCCCAACAGGAGGATTCTGAATAGCATGTTTTAAATTTTATTTTGTCTGAGGAATCGCCTGAATTGCGATTTACTTTAGGGATTTGGCTTTCATTATATCCTTATTCTTCAGGCTGAAGCTTAGTTTTCTACCGGTATTGCCCAATGTATTTTCATTGAGTTCAATCTTCAGGATACGCTGATCCGGAATAGTCATTTTTTCGATCACAAACACTTCCCGAACCGTAACTTCGCCCGGAATACGCTGGACTT
>CAYRBM010000375.1:0-2532 GCA_964422425.1 uncultured Odoribacter sp. | reverse complement strand
ATAATCTACATTGAAATACCAATAGTATTTATCTAATGTAGTAGTAACCAAGGAAGGAAAAAAATCTTTAAGTAGGGTTAACTCTTCACCTTTCAATGCCCATTCTTGATTTGAATACATTTCGTGTCTGCGAATAAACTCTCGCAACGTATCCCTCAATAAATCCAAAGTTCCTTCAAAATTTTTAATCCCGATCAGAGCATTTATCATTATAAGTCTGCGTTCTCCATAGAAATCATCAATAAACTCAATAATCCCAGCCCATTTTCTTGCATCTCTCTTTGCTAATTCAATTAGCTTTTTTTGAACAAATCCAGAATTCTCATATACCTCTTTTCTTGAAACTACAATGTTATTGAAATCCCTCATTCGATAGATTGGCTTTTGATTATAATGACCGGTATCGTGTGACTTTGGAACGAGTAATTTAAGCAGTTCAAATGCAACTTCTGGCTCTTTCTCTATTAAAGTTTCAATAACTTTCTGGCGACTTTTAGAATCAGCGTATGTCTGAGGTAGCCAACTCAAGAAAATAGATCGTAAAGAATTGATCGGTCGGTTTGAGAGTGTACTTCCTTTGTCCAGCCTAAACAGCTTAGCTAATATTATGACGACTCTTGATAAATAATTTGGATTCCAGGCTAATAGTTCCAAAGCCCACAGAATATGAGTATGGTACGAGTGACAAAATAAACCATACTCCTTGTCATCAAATAACTCAGTAAAAATCTCTGGTGATTTTTTGATTGAATTTTCAAACGAAGAAAGAAAAGATTCAGGTGATACTTCTGCTAGAACAACCAGTTTATTTTCGACTGATTGCCAAAAAGATATTTCATCTCTGGATAATAATCTCCTGACAATCCTATCAGCCCATGCTTGAATATCAATATTGACATTAATACCTGATGACTCCCCATAGACTGCCAATAATAACAACGAATGGGAAATGCCATCTCGTAATCGTGAAGAAAATTTTCTTTTTTTGTCAAATAATGCCGCTGCATATCTCATATTAGGTTCAAGATCAAGGGCTGGATCTGTTTCTCCCAGAACCTCAAAAACAACATTTTCAAATTGCTGTAAATGTTCTTCTGTAATGTACTTTGCAAGGACATGCATCAAATCATAAGGAGATACTATTCTCCAGTGATTTGTAACCTGATAAATTGGGGCATCATTTATTATCGACCATCTTTTCAACTTTTCTTTATAAAGTTCATAATCGCATCGGGAGAACTTTTCAATGATGTCTTTATCTCCATGAACAGCGTCATCAAATTTTTGTATCAAAAATATTGGAATGAGCTCCAGACATTCATTCCCTGAACTCCAACCAACACGTCCAGGAGCATCTGATAGGATTCTCTTTAATACAGAAAAGCTTCTGCCACATTGCCGAGAAAGTGCTTCCGCTTTAGTTCGTTCAATGCCGATACCTTTTAACGATTCGGTAAAGCTTCCCCATTTGGGAATTGGAATATTAATCCCCTTACATTTCACTTCGAAGGTCACAGGCTTGATTAAAAGGTTTGATTTTGCATCGAAGTCGCTAAGCGCATCATTTTCATTCGAGTCGTAAATAACAATTAGTTCATTATGAATTGACAAGATTTCTTTTAAATCCTCCCTATTTGAGACAACTAAAGCTTTCGAGAAAAACTTTTCAGAAGTATTATCATCAACACTAATTGCCGATGCAATGAAAAAGCAGATACTTTCAGATTTGGAGGAAGATTGTATTTCCTTAGATTGGCCGAAGGCAAAAATTATTTCTTGTATTTGGTTTTTTTCAAATTCTCTACCGGAGATTAATAATTCTGGCGTAAAAACAAATGTTTCGTTATTAATAAATCGCTGCCAATATTCTAACGCAGATTCAACATGGTTTGTAAAAAGCT
The DNA here is from genome assembly GCA_964422425.1 of uncultured Odoribacter sp. GTDB lineage: Bacteria > Bacteroidota > Bacteroidia > Bacteroidales > Prolixibacteraceae > Aquipluma. The sequence continues at coordinate 631 of CAYRBM010000375.1, read as the reverse complement.
TTAGTTTTCTTGCTAGCCAATGCGCAACGACTGGCTGCTGTTCAAGCCAAAACTCCAAATCATCAGCATCATATATTTTAATATCTTTCCATTCATTTGTTTTTTTCTTCGTTTCAATCCATTTAGATTTCAATGGTGCTATCCACCTTCTTGGAGTTATAAAAACAAAGGTTGAATTAAGACGATCAATCTCGTTTGTCTGTTGAGTTCTTTTATCATATTCTCGATTGCATTTTCTTTTATAATCTTTATCTCGACCAAACTCCCATAAAGAAATTCCTTTAGGAACGTACTCGTATTTTGAATCTGTAATACATTTTCCGTCCCATCCTGGTTTATAAATACTAGTTCCTATTGGGATCGTAAGTTCTGGAAATATAGGGCAAGATGCGATAATCAGCTTTCTTATTAGTTCTGGTAATATCCCTTCGCAATCTTTTTCATCCGCAAATTGAACAAGATTTGACGCTTGTATCCATCTCATTTTATTGTGTTTAATTAAATGAATTGTGAATATAAGAAGTTTTTGTCGTTTTTCTTTATCATCAAGTATAGTTGCCCATATCCACTCAAATTTCCGACAAAGTTATTGATCGCTTCACGGAACGGTAAAGGGGAACTCGCTTTTCGT
>CAYRBM010000374.1:0-2543 GCA_964422425.1 uncultured Odoribacter sp. | reverse complement strand
AACGGCTCAAAAACCAATTGGAACTTTCTTTCCGAAGGCGTTACCCGGTATTTGTTCAGTGTTGAAATGGCAGTGCACCCAACTCCGCTCAATGCGTAATCCAGGTTCAGGGTCACGCCGTCGAACGGCTTCAACTGGAACGGATACCAGGCGCGCGAAAGGTTGTCGGACTGCACATTCAATGCGCTGAAATTGAATGGCTCAGAAGCCGAAATCCGGACTCCAAGCCCTTGGGCATTTTGCAAGGTGGTCCAACGAACGTCGGTTTTGTTGCTGTTTTCCTGCGGAATGAGGTAAGGCACATATTGTTCGGACACCGAACCCGAATAGGTCCCGATTTTTGCACCGGTTTTGCGGTCGGGGTAGGTTTCGAACGGGCCGCGGCCATACCATTTCACCTGATCGAACGACTGGTTCAGCACCAGCTGAACACCCACGCGGGGCAGCCATTCCGGCATTTTGCCGCAGGGAGTTACCGTGTGGTCGAGTGTCATTTTTCCAGAACCTGCAATGGTGTAAACGAAGCGGTTTTCGAACGCGGTGCTTAAATCGGCATTGGCGGTGTGACTTTCAATGGTTACTACAATTTCTTCGGAATGTTTGGTCCAGCTAAAACGGTCGGCTTTGGTTGTCAGCTGATCGAGTCCGTGTGCAAACCACGCATTCGACTGTCCTGCGCCCATTCCCGGAGTGCGGGCCAGACCCGATTGCCAGATGGTCCAGTTGTCGATGTCGTTGGCCAGCGGGGCGCGCCATACATTCAGGTTCAGCCCCTCTTTGAGCAACTCGGTTCCATCGAAAACAATGGACGTCAAACTGCCGGTTAGTTTGCTGAACGAATACGAGAAGTTGTTCCCCTGAACCTTGATGAAATCGTTTGTTTCGGTGATTTCAGGAGCAGGTAAATTAACGGTTGAAATGGCCGCAGCAGGTTCTGTTTTCAACGGAAGCTGGTCCCAGGCCAGCTCGAAGCCTTTTGCCGCCCAGGGTTTGTCGGCTTTCTGGCGGAAACTTATCAGCAGAAAATATTCTTTGCCGGCGTCTTTACTGAAGGGCAAAAACGGGATGGTGTAGTTGGCTTTCGAAAGCGGCGCCACCGATGTTTCCAGCCTTCCTTCTTTTACCACCGACCCTTCGCACTGCAATTGCCAAACGGCTTGGAGTTCGCTGGTGTTGGTAAAGTGCATCCGGTTCCAGATTTCCACTTCGCCTGTGGCTTCGTCGATCATTTTTACCGAAACCGGTTGTGCCGATTTCTTGATTTGCCACATTTCGGGCTGCGGGGTGCGGTCGGGCCAAATGGTGCCGTAGGTGCGGCCCCCAACGCCCATGCTAAAGAACTCCTGACCAGCGTTCTGCTCATCAAAATCGAGCCAGCAAATCGCCGATTTCCTGGTTGCGTCTGTAGGGTTGAGCAATTCCTGAACATTTATGGCTTTGTCGAAAATGGCCAGTTGGTCGAATGCCGCGTTGCTGTAATGGTTCGGGTTTTCCTGCGCTTCAATTTCGGGATTTCGGCCCAGGTTGAGCGGGAAAGGTTTGTTTTCGATGGTCAATGAGCAAGCTGTTTCGGTCTTCTTTTCGTCGTCGATGTAAAGCTGAAGTTGTGTGCCGTTGTAAATTCCGGAGACTAAATGCCAGTTGTTTTGCCAGTTTTCAGGAACAATGGTTTTTACACTGGTTTTCTTGCGGTCGCCCACGTAAAATTCCAGTTCTGTTTCGTTAATTTGTTCCACACCAAACTGGTAAAAACCTTTCGACAAGAAAGTGCCGTTGCCGTTCCACTCGCGGGGCTTCACCCAAAACGAAACGGTGAGCGCTTTTCCGGAGATATCGAGTTTCGGGTCGCGGTAAAACTCTACCCATGTGTCGGTTCCGGTGAGTTGCACCGCTTTGCCAAATTTACCGGGCACGAGTTCGGTTTTGCCCATCAATGCTGCATCCAGCCCATTGCCCGAAGCATCAGGAGAGCTTACATATTTCTCGCGCAGGCCAGGGCTTACAAAATCCCAGATGGCGCCACCCATCAGGCGTGGATATTGGTAAATCACCTCCCAATATTCGTCGAGCCCGCCCAACGCATTGCCCGATGCCGACAAATATTCGTCCATAAACGACGGACGTGGATCAACTGACTCGGGCGATTGCCCAAATAAAACCTTCAGCTCAAACGGAGTTCCGTAGCGCGGACCAATAATATCTTCGCATTTCACCCTATTTTTCCCGGGATGATCGTTGTCGTTTCCGCCATACATCCAGGCAGGGCGGCTTGGATCGAGACGCTTTCCGGCAGCAATAACTTCACAAATATTTAATCCCGAACCGCTTTCATTTCCGGCGCTCCAAAAGATAATGGACGGATGGTTGCGGTCGCGCAGCACCATTTTTTCGGCACGCTCCACGTAAGATTTAGTCCATTCCGGCATGTTCGAAATAAATTCGGTGGCATGGGCTTCCACTCCGGCCTCATCCACAATGTAAATGCCCAGTTCGTCGGCCAGTTCGAGGTATTCCTTCACCGGAGGATAATGGCAGGTGCGCAC
>CAYRBM010000373.1:0-2573 GCA_964422425.1 uncultured Odoribacter sp. | reverse complement strand
TGTGGTGAAAGATTCGGTTACCAAACTTGAAGACGACCGGGTGCGATTGGACATTTGGGTCGAAGAGGGTAATAAATATTATTTCGGCGACATTAAATGGGTTGGAAACACCGTTTATCCGAGCGACTACCTGAATGCAGTGCTGGGTATTAAGAAAGGTGATGTTTTTGACCAGAAATTACTGGATAAACGTACCAAAGACGACGAAGATGCGGTCAGCAGTGTTTATCTCGATCATGGTTACCTCTTTTTCAATCTGAACCCGATGGAAACCCGGGTTGAGAGTGATTCCATCGATTTGGAAATGCGAATTTATGAAGGTCGTCAGGCTACCATCGATAAAATTCTTATCACCGGAAATACGAAGACCAACGAGCATGTTGCCCGTCGCGAATTGCGAACCTTACCGGGTGACTTGTTTAGTAAATCAGATATCATTCGTACGGTGAGAGAGTTATCTCAGCTGGGGCATTTCGATCCTGAAGCGATTAACCCCGATGTACAGCCACACCCTGAAAACGGAACAGTTGATATTAAATATGAACTTGTTGAGAAAGCCAATGACCAGATTGAGCTTTCGGGAGGTTGGGGAGCACGCATGTTTGTTGGAACTGTTGGGTTAAAGTTCTCGAACTTTTCGGTGCGTAACATTCTGAATAAAGAGGCCTGGCGCCCGCTTCCAACAGGCGACGGACAATCACTAAGCTTGCGTGCACAAACCAGCGGAAAATTTTATAAATCGTATAGTCTTACCTTTACCGAACCTTGGTTTGGTGGCAAAAAGCCTAACTCGTTTACCTTCTCATTTTCGCATTCCAAAGTAAATTATTCAGCCAATAATTCATACAGTAGCATGTATGATCCTTACGGCGGTTATGGCGGTTACGGTGGTGGGTATGGAGGCTATGGCGGTTACGGAGGCTATGGCGGTTATTCTCCTTATGGTTACGGTTATTCTCCTTATGGTTATGGTTACGGCTATAACTATGGCTACGATTATGGTACCAATTATACGTATGACACGGAAACTGAAGAAGACGATCAGGTGCAAATCACAACCGCGCTGGCCGTCGGTTATGGCTATCGCCTGAGCTGGCCCGATGACTACTTTACCATGTATCACGAAGTTTCGTTCCAGCATTACAAATTACAGAATATGGCTGGTTACTATTACTTCCTGAATGATGGCAGCGGAAACGGAAATGGAGGTTTTAATAATTTCAGTTTCAAGACTGCATTTGGAAGAAATTCGATGGACAATCCATTATATACCCGCCGGGGAGCAAATTTCTCCTTGTCATTGCAGTTTACTCCCCCTTATTCGTTATGGAATGGGGTAGATTACAGCAATCCGGAGTTGACCAACGAAGAACGATATAAATGGATTGAATACCACAAATGGATGTTTAAAGGCGACTGGTATGCCCCCATCTCGAAAAACAACAATCTGGTGTTGCATACTAAATTTGAGTATGGATTCTTGGGATATTACGACCGCAACCGCCAGTCTCCATTTGAAGGATTCCGCGTTGGTGGATCGGGTATGTCGGGCTATAACCTCTATGGAAGCGATATTGTTTCACTTCGCGGATACAAGGATTACAGTTTGAGCAACTATTACGGATCGAACCTGTACAACAAGCTTTCGATGGAGTTGCGTTACCCGGTTATCCTGAAACCTTCATCAACCATTTATGTGTTAGGGTTCCTCGAAGCAGGTAATGCCTGGAATAATTTTGATGATTATAATCCGTTCAAACTTCATCGTTCGGCCGGAGCTGGTGTTCGTATCTTCCTGCCTATGTTTGGTTTGATGGGTATTGACTGGGGATATGGATTTGATGAAGTGCCCGGGAAAAGCGATTCGGCCGGAAGTCAGTTCCATTTCGTAATCGGGCAACAATTTTAATTGATGTGATTTGGTCTGGTATTTGCTAAACCTCCGTAGAAACAAATTAATACATTGACACCATGAGGAAACTAGTTATTATCACAGCTATTTTGCTGGTTGCAACTGCAACCACTTTTGCTCAGAAATTTGCTTATGTCGATACCGAGTATATTCTCGAAAATATTCCGGCTTACAAGGCAGCACAGGAACAGCTAGATCAGTTATCCGGACAATATCAGAAGGAACTGGAATCGATGCATGCAGAAATTGAGCAGATGTACAAGGATTTTCAATCGGAAAGTGTTTTGCTTTCAGACGAAATGAAACGTAAGCGCGAGGATGTTATTATTACGAAAGAAAAGGAATATAAAGAATTGCAGCGTAAATACTTCGGACGTGAAGGCGATTTATTTAAAAAGCGTCAAGGGTTGATTAAACCTATTCAGGACGATGTTTTTAATGCCATCCAGGACATCTCAAACGAAGGTAATTATGCCATTATTTTCGACAAGGCCAATGGTATAACATTAATCTATACCAATCCGAAGTTTGATCTGTCGGATCAGGTTTTGGCCAAACTTGGTTATAAAAATTAATCTACTAATTTTGTCACATTAAAAAAAAATTAAATCTCGAAAAGTATGAAAAGTGTTTTCAAAATTTGTGTTTTAGGAATACTGTT
>CAYRBM010000372.1:0-2579 GCA_964422425.1 uncultured Odoribacter sp. | reverse complement strand
GTAAGGGTCAGTTCGTTAAAATTAAACTGCTCTTTTGCCGATTCTTCCATCCGGCCAATTTCGAGCGATAGCTTAGCAATTATTTCAACGAGTTTTTCCATGCATCAAATATAGTTAGATAGTTCTAACAAATTATCTGATTTCATCATATTTTTATTGAATCTGTTCACTCCCTTTCACCATGCCATTTAAGCGGTGTCCACTGCCAATATTTTGTATCTTCGCACTGATGAATAATTTTCAGGATATATTACTTCAGACCGATTTTTCATGTGACGATTTGGTGACTTTACTTTCTGCCGAGGGCAATGAGCGGCAGTTACTTTTTCAGCAGGCGCAGAAAGTAAAGCTGGAGAATATCGGTAACAAAGTTTACTTTCGCGGGTTGGTCGAGTTTTCGAATGTCTGTGCAAAAGACTGCCTGTATTGCGGCATCCGGAAAAGCAACGAAAATGTGATACGATACGAGGCTACCGACGATGAAATACTGGATGCCTGCCGTTTTGCCTGGGAAAACAAGTTTGGTTCAGTAGTCTTACAATCGGGAGAGGTATCGTCTCCTGCTTTTGTCAAGCGAATTGAAACGTTATTACAGAAAATAAAACAACTCTCGAACAACGAACTGGGGATCACCCTCTCGTGTGGAGAACAAAGTTTGGATACCTTCCGCCGCTGGTTTGAAAACGGAGCACACCGTTACCTGCTTCGCATTGAAAGTTCAAATCCTGAATTATACCGGAAAATACATCCGAACAATGACTTTCATCGTTTTGACATACGCCTTCAGGCGCTGGATGATTTGCGCAAGGCTGGCTACCAGGTTGGAACCGGAGTCATGATTGGGCTGCCCTTTCAAACAATTGAAGATCTGGCCAATGACCTTTTGTTCCTGAAGCAACTGGACGTGGATATGGTTGGAATGGGACCATACATTGAGCACGAAGACACTCCTCTTTACGAATTCAGGCACCATCTGAAAACCAAACAGGAACGTTTTGATCTGGCGTTAAGAATAATCGCTTCCCTGCGTTTACTCATGCCCGACATTAACATTGCTGCAGCCACTGCATTACAAGCTATCGATCCGGCCGGGCGCGAAAAAGCGCTGACCATTGGAGCCAATATCATCATGCCCAACCTCACGCCTACCAAATACCGTAAGGAATACCAATTGTACGAGGATAAACCATGTCTGGACGAAGATGCCGAATTGTGCCGTAACTGTCTGGAAGCCCGTATCGAAATTTCGGGTTGCGAAATTGGCTATGGTGAATGGGGGGATTCGAAACATTTCAGAAAGAGTAAAACATAAGCCATTCTGTTCTGGTATCTTTTTTGACATGAGGCGGAATCTTTACAGATTTATTTTCTACTTTTAGACCAGATAACCAATAACTAAACCAACTATGAAGTCGAACCGAAGAGATTTCCTCAAATCGGCATCAGTGCTGTCTGCTGGTGCATTTCTAATTCCCAATTTTATAAGTTGCGCTCCATCAAAGCGTTTAAATATCGCAGTAATTGGTGTTGGCGGACAGGGAAAAGCCAACTGGAGCAAAATGATCAACCAGAAGGACCCTAAATGGAATGAAAATATTGTAGCGCTTTGCGATGTTGACGACAATCGTGCTGCCGATGGTTTTAAAGTAATGCCAAACGCCAAACGCTTCAAAGATTATCGCCAGATGTTCGACCAGATGCACAAGGAAATTGATGCGGTAATGGTTTGTACTCCCGATCACTCACACTTTCCGGCAGCAATGGCTGCCATGCAATTGGGCAAACATGTAATTGTAGAGAAACCACTTGCCCACAATATCTGGCAGTTGCATACTCTTCAGAAAGCAGCCAAACACTACAATGTAATTACCCAGATGGCCAACCAGGGACACGCAACAAACGGCATAAGGCTGGTAAAAGAATGGTACGAAGCCGGATTACTGGGCAATGTTACAGAAGTAATTGCATGGTTCGACGGACCAGACTTTGGTCCTGGAAAATACTTCAATAAACCGGAAAGTTTTCCACCGGCAGAGCAACCTGTTCCAGAATATTTCGACTGGAATTTATGGCTTGGCCCAGTGGCTAACCGTCCGTACAACGGCATTTATCATCCAAAGACCTGGCGCGGCTGGTTCGACTTTGGTAATGGTGAATTGGGCGACTGGTGTTGCCACACCCTCGACGCACCTTTCTGGTCACTCGATTTAGGTATGCCCAATGTGGTGGAAGCTGAGTTTAAATCGCCAGTACCTGATAACAGTTTTGTTTCCGACCAGGCCATTATTCGCTGGGATTTCCCGGCACGTGGCAACAAAGTTCCGGTAACCATGCGCTGGTACGAAGGAAAATTAAAACCAGAAATTCGTCCGGAATGGAATCTGGATAAACTTCCAGGAAGCGGAATGATTATGGTAGGTGATAAGGTAAGTCTGATGACCGGAGGAAGACCAAACGAGCCCAAGCTGTTGATGAAAGAAGATGAATGGAAGGAGTTTCAGAAAAACCCACCTGCACAAACCATTCCACGTACTTTCGATGAAAATCCGCAACGAGAATGGGCCGAAGCCATTAAAAAC
>CAYRBM010000371.1:0-2619 GCA_964422425.1 uncultured Odoribacter sp. | reverse complement strand
CTCATTTTTTCAGAAATGGGAAAATACTCCAAAGAGCTGCTGCCAGATAAGCCAAACCGGCTGTGAGCATGGCCGTTTGCAGGCTGAATGTATCGGTGAGATAACCCAAAATGGGACCAATCGCGGCAAAAATGATTCGGATTTCAAAGTTTCGGACCGACAAAATAGTAGCTCGTACTTTCGAATCGGTGTATTGATTGATGTAATCTTTCAGGACCGGAGTTGCAATTCCGCGAACCATGTAGAACCCAAAAAGAATAGCAATTCCGGCAAGGCTTGTTTCAAATGAGCTTAGAACAAACCCCGCAGAAAGTAGAATTACAATCAGCAAAAGTGTACTTTTTTGTCCCAGCCAGCGCTCAATACGGTATGAGAACATGGAAAACACACCCGCTGAAAGGTTCAGGAGTGTCCACAAAATCCCAAAAACCGTTACGGGCACTCCGGCCTCTTCAAAATAGGGCTGAACAAACCAGGCAAACGTCAGCGTTGCGGCTCCGGTAAACGACGAAATTAATATGGCACTTCGCATTTCAACCTGCTGATAGGTTTCTTTTACAATCAATAGAATCTCCTTCATCTTCAGCTGAACCCGGTTTTGAATATGGTGTGGTTCCTTCAGCAAATACGCAGCCGGAATAGCCAAAGCTGCCACAAAAATCTGGAAATAATAAGGTGTCCGCAAGCTAAAGGATGCAAGCAAACCGCCGGCCACACCGGCCAAAGCTTCGGCAAAATTTCCGAAAGAAGTAATTCTCCCTTCGTATTTGATGTATTCGTCTTCACAGTTTTCGGCTTTTAGCGAGTCGTAGAGCATGGCCGAATCGGCACCCGAAATAAAGCTGAACCCAATACCCAATACAACTTCAGCACAAAGGAAACTAACAAAATCTGATGAGAGACTGTAAATAAGAATTCCCAATGTTCCAAGGATTGCCCCCCAGATTAGTGTCCGGCGGCATCCCCATACATCAGCCAGGTATCCCGATGGCAATTCGGCTGCGACCATGGCAATGGAGTAAACCGATTTCAGCAAAAAAATCTGAGACATATTCAGTCCATTGTCCTGGTAAAACAGAACCACAATGGGCATAACCAGATTAAACCATTTGGCAATTTTAATCAGGTAAAGCGGAATGATATTGACCGGTTGATTTTTTAACATGTGCAGCACAAAAATAGCGAAAAAGCACAATGTTTCTTAAAAATCACATTTTCACTAAAAATCACCAAAAACAATAAAAATATTGCTAAAACAATCGAAAAAATTTCAAAATGATGAATACATTGTTATTTTTGCGACGAAAATTCAATTTGAGATCATTAATCTGTTAAAATTATTCAAACCGATATTGGCAATGAAACTTACTATTCCTCAAAATTATCAGCCCTTGCTGGATGTGAATCAGACTGAAAAGGCAATTAAACTGGTCAAAGATAGTTTCCAGCAGGATTTGGCCTCGGAACTACGCCTGCGAAGAGTTACTGCTCCGCTTTTTGTAATGAAAGGAACTGGAATTAACGATGACCTGAACGGCATAGAACGACCGGTAACTTTCCCGGTAAAAGAATTAGGCGACCATAAAGCAGAAGTAGTTCATTCTTTGGCCAAATGGAAACGAATGACTTTGGCCGACCTTAAAATAGAGCCAGGGTACGGTTTATATACCGACATGAATGCAATCCGTCCTGATGAAGAGTTGTCGAACATTCATTCGCTGTATGTCGATCAGTGGGACTGGGAACGGGTAATCTCTGGAAACGAGCGTACCCTCGACTTTCTGAAAAAAATTGTCCGGAAAATATATTCAACTTTCCTGCGCACGGAGTTCATTGTATCCGAGAACTTTCCGCAGATAAAACCTATTCTTCCGGAAGAAATTACCTTTATCCACGCCGAAGAACTGGAGGAACAATATCCGACACTTAGTCCAAAAGAACGCGAACACGAGGCCGCAAAGGCTTATGGAGCTGTCTTTATTATTGGCATTGGCGGAGCATTACCCGGAGGAGAAAAACATGACGGACGTGCTCCTGACTATGATGACTGGACCACCCCTACCTTTGGTAACCGCAAGGGCCTGAATGGCGATATTCTGGTTTGGAACCCGATGATGGAAACCTCGCTGGAGTTGTCGTCAATGGGAATAAGGGTGGATAAAGAGGCCTTAATGAAGCAATTAGCTCTTACCGGAACGGAAGAACGGAAGAATCTGTACTGGCACAAACGACTGTTGAACGACGAGTTGCCCCTGTCAATTGGCGGAGGCATTGGCCAATCGCGTCTGTGTATGTATTTCCTCCGCAAGGCGCACATTGGCGAAATTCAATCGAGCATTTGGCCCGAAGAAATGAAATCAATTTGCAAGGAGAACAAGATTGAATTGATTTAATTAAACAATTAGCCACATTATTAAGCCGGAAGTGTCTGTATTGATCACTTCCGGCTTCATTTTTTTAGGATATGGTCCGCGCCGGTTAAGTAAATTTTATATATTTGCAACCGCTTTAAAGGATGTCTCGGTAGCTCAGCTGGATAGAGCAACGGCCTTCTAAGCCGTAGGTCATGGGTTCGAATCCCAACCGGGATACCATCGCAAAAATCCTGATGTTCTGCCT
>CAYRBM010000370.1:0-2623 GCA_964422425.1 uncultured Odoribacter sp. | reverse complement strand
ATCGCCGTGACTCTGTGGCGATTGCGTCACGGGTGTCCGCATCCTCAATCATCTCACGCATCACAGCGGGCGCTCTACGAATATCCATGTTCAACCAAGGGATTGTGTCGGCTCCACAGATTTTTTTGATGGTGTATTCTGTTCTACCATCCAACCAAGAGAATGTTGGAACGCCTTGCGCCAATGTTTCCAAACTGGAAAGGTGATATGTACCGTTCACAATGTCATCCACTGAAAAATATGCCACTTGTTTTCTTTCCAAGCATTTCAGGTGGGGCGTATCTGTGATTATGTCAATCTCAACATTTCCGTATCGAGTCTTGGTATCCGTAAGCAATTTAGATACTTCCGGGTATCCTTTCGTCTCCCAACGATTAACGGGGTCATCTTTGGAATAGAATGCTGGTTTCCATCTATCAGATGGTGAGTATGTCAGGATTTTCTTTTGATGTGTGGATGCAATGGGTACATGCAAACGGTCGTTCAAATCAATAACATGTGGGACTGGTCGGGCTAGTGGGAAGTATCGTTCATGGTATTGAGCTTCGACAATCTGAGGCGTATCGGAAAACACAACCTCTTTGAAATTTTTGGGATATTGGTGATGCCCGGGATTTGAATGAAAATGTCGGACAAACCGAACCCCTTTTTTCCTATAGGGTTCGAAGTCAACACCAAAAGGATTCTGATTGAAGTCAAACCAATGATGAAAATGGAAAACATCAGCTTCCAACATCAGGGCTCGAATGCATTCATTGTCCCGATTCCACACAAGGTCAAGTTCGAAAGTGCGCGAACCGTATGGGGCTGGATGCAACACGACACATCGGGCATCCACACCCATTTGTCTCAATCCCCGCACAATTCTAAGGGGAGCGCCCGCTAGGGGAGTCAGCGAAAAGTGGATGACTTTCATCCGGGTATTTAGAAAAATCCGCTTGACGGCGGGGTTTTTTTATCCATTAAGGGGCTTCCATGAAATCAGGAGACAAAGAGATGCGCCGCTTAGTTGAGCGGGAAATTGTGGCCTTCGGCTGTGCCGTAACGGGCTACGGAATCGACGGGCGGGGACACCAGAAAATAGCTTTCAGCTACGCCGGTGCCGCAGCCGATATCCGTTTACCTGCATCAGGTAAAATAAATGGATGTGCGCGACAGAACATCCTGACCCGAGCCCGGCGAGAGATACGAGAACTAATCTCAACAACAGAACACAAAAAACCGGCCCGATGAGGTCGGTTTTTTCTTGGGGTGAGGGAAAATCCATCAGAGCATCGGAACATGCTCGACCGAATCAACAAGTTTCTCACCAACTGGACTTACTCGTTCCTTTACCTCACCGCTATTTGGGCGGTGCATTGGATGGCATTTAAAATGGATTTGGATGCTGCTAAAACTGTCTGCTACGCCTATGCCGGAGTTGTTGGTATAATCATGACGATTGCCGTCTGCCTCCCTCACCGTTTTGGTAATAAAGAGCTTGTACTGTCCCGTAAGCCGGTAGCTTACGTGCTGACCAAACATTTCGGTCTGGCTGTCATGGTTGCTATGCTCGACCAATACTGGCTCGCCGCAGCATGGTTTGTATTCGGCATCCTTTGCGAAATCCTCGCCGAGCGCATTGTGCATTACACCCTTCTCAACAACAGCGATGAGGTATCTGACTGATGCGTGATTTCATTACAGTACCAACGCATAGGACGGCCAAAAAACCCCACTGCTGTTACCTGTGCGGACAGACCATCAAAGAGCGCACCCTTTACCAAGAATATACCAATTGCTATGATGGGCGCTTCACGAAAATCCGGGTGCATGAGGAATGCTTTAAACTCACCCATCAGTGGAGTGAAGATGATTGGGAGTACCATGACCCACATGAATTCAGAAAGGCACTAGAAAAGAAAAATGACAACTGAATGCTATTTTGTAATCGATGTTGAATCGGTAGGACTGCATGGCGAATCGTTCGCTGTGGGGGCCGTACTGATTGACCGAACCGGAAATGAACTGCTGGCCTTCAAGGCGGTAGCGAATTTGGAGACAGCTAAGGGCGAATCGGATGACCTCGAATGGGTCGTCAAGAATTGCCCGGATGCCAAAGGACACTCATTGCTGACTAAGAACGAAGTTCTAAATCAGTTCTGGAAGCTCTGGGAACAAATCAGTGCCACTCACAGCGGAGTCAAGATGTTCGCTGAGTGTGGCTGGCCCGTGGAAGCAAACTTCTTATCAGCATGTATCAAGCTCGACCCCCGCAATCGTCGTTGGAATGGCCCATACCCGCTTCATGATGTTGCTACGATGATGTTCGCTGCCGGGATGGATTGTATGGTAACACATGACAGACTCCCCAATGAACTTCCAAAGCATTGCCCGCTGGCTGATGCCAGACAGTCAGGGCGATTGCTCATCATGGCCCTCGATAGACTTCAAGAAAAAACCCGTGGGTAACCACGGGTTTTTCTTATTTCACTGCAACGCCATCTTTTTCTAGGAGGTCGTCCTTGAAACGAATGACGAGAATGTGAAGAAGTCTCTCAGCAAAATTCTCATCCACTGCACTGAATTTATAAACAGGAAATTCATCGATACCTGTTATTCCGTTTTCGGTAGCGAAGGTTTT
>CAYRBM010000369.1:0-2639 GCA_964422425.1 uncultured Odoribacter sp. | reverse complement strand
TTGGTGAAGGAATCCGGGTTCGTCTGACCAACCGGGAAAAGGAACTGTTGACTGAGCGGTGCCGAAAGGAAGGCTACTCGACCTTGAGTGATTTTGGAAGGGCTAAGCTTTTGAGAAAACGGGAGATTCGAAGAATTGAAGCCAGTAAGGAATTTTCGGAAATAATGGGACAAATGGATTTTGAACTTAACAAGATCGGAATTAACCTGAACCAGATTGCCAAAAAGCTAAATACCTATTTAGGATACCAACTTGATTCACAAGATAAGCGAACCCTGAATAGCTCTTATGAAACGCTCAAAAAGTGCTTTATGCTTTTACAAAAATATATGGATCATATTCCATAGTGAATAACCAGCAAGGCCAAAGAAATGGTTATCGTCATCCACCAGGCATCCACCACGGCAAATGCCTTTTTTTACAATGAGCGAAAGGCAAAAGAAGGTAAAGCCACTTTTTACCTTAGTCGAAACACATCCTCGGCGAATCCATTTATTTACTCCGCTCAACATCGCTTTCAAATTTTCAAGCGCATTGAGGATTCAAATACACGAGTGAAGAATAAAGGACTGCATATCTCTTTTAATCCAACCATGAATGATATGATCCGGATGGGAGAAAAGGGAATACGAACTGAACTTGACAACCTGATGAAACACCTTGGTTACGGAAGCCAACCCTATCTGGTTTACCGGCATGCTGATATTGACCGGGTTCATTTTCATATTGTATCAACCCGGATTGATAAGCAAAGCGGCAAAAAAATCAAGGATAATTTTGAGAAGGAGAAAGTCCAGAAGTTCATCAAAGACTTGGAACAAACCTACCAGTTAAAGAATGATGAACCAAAGGAAAAGATCAACCTAAAATTTACTGCATATAGCAAGAACCTGAAACAAAACTTGGAGAACCTATTCATGGAACTCAACCTGATGGATTTCATTACCAATAAGCAAATGTACAATGATGCGTTGAAGCTGTTCCATATTGAAATTAAGCAGGTTCAGAATGGGCATCTAGTATTTGTAACTGATGGAGATGGAAATCCGGTTCGGCATCCGATTAGAATGTCAGACTTTGAGGAAAGGCCGAGGTTTTATGAGTCGAAAGAGAAGGCCGAGAAGATTGGACTTGCCAATGGTTATACTATGGACAAATCAGGCAATACAATAAAGAATTATCAAGGAAATTCTAGAATGTTAGTTGATTTGCTTCGACTGATACCCAACTATTCAGATAAAAATAGTTTCAGGAAGAAAAAGCAGCTAATAAAGAATAAGAGAAAGGGACAACGGAGACTGTAGATTTTGGACATTTGCTCATTATTATATGTATTTTTGCGCCAGAATAATTTGAATCTTTAGCGTAATAAACTCAAAAGTTAGGAGAAATTAATCATGAAAATTGCAGTGCCCACAAGGGGAAATGAAGTAGATGGCCATTTTGGCCATTGCGAAGCATATACCATTTTTACCGTTGACTCCCAAAGAAAAATAGAGAAAACAGAACTATTACCATCGCCACAGGGTTGTGGATGTAAAAGTAATATCGTCTCAGTTTTGAATGAGATTGGGGTATCCGTAATGCTAGCCGGAAACATGGGTGGCGGCGCATTAAATGTACTTCAAACTCATGGAATTGAAGTTTATCGAGGATGTTCGGGCAATGTACGCCAACTGGTTGAAACCTTTTTGAACGGGAATATTGAAGATTCGGGTGTAGGTTGTCACCAGCACGAAAATCATGAAGAAGGTCATCAATGTAACCATTAGAACATGGAAGGAAAAGAAATCAAGGAATTGTATGATGACCGTTCGATTGAAATCATGCAAACCGCCGAGGATGCCTATCAGCGGGGTTCAAACCGGGTTCAGGAAATCAAAAACTATGCACTCAAGGCAGGAATCAAACGAATTGGCATAGCACATTGCGTTTCGTTTCCGAAAGAAGCTGAAGCGGTGAAGCAATTTCTTTCAGGAGAATTTGAAGTATATAGTGTCGATTGCAAATGCGGTCATATTACCAAACACGAAATGCTTGGATGCGAGGGAAAAGGAATCATGTGCAATCCTGCCGGACAGGCCGATTACCTGAAAGAAAGTAATACTGAACTTAATATTTCGATGGGTTTATGTGTGGGACATGACATGGTTTTTAATCAAAAATCGGTTTCGCCTGTTACTACTCTGGTTGTAAAGGAAATTACTAGCAAACACAACCCGTTGGAAAGTATTAAAAATCTAAAATAAATTAGAATGAGCGAATTTGATGCCCGTGCCCGCGAATGGGACAAAGATAAAATGCACAAGGATCGCTCGGTAGCCATTGCTGCCGAACTTGAAAAGATGATACCGATTAATCATTCCATGAAAGCCCTTGAATATGGAGCAGGTACAGGAATTCTAAGCTTTTTGCTAAAAGATCGGTTCTCGGAAATTACCCTGATGGATAATTCGCAGGAGATGATAAAAGTATGTATAGAAAAGACCGAATATCACAATACCAAACACATTATTCCTCTTTGGTTCGATCTGGAGCACCGGAATTTTGATGGTAAATTCGATATCATTTACAATCAAATGGTGTTACATCATGTAAATGACTATGAAACCATTATCGAAACTTTTTATTCGATGCTA
>CAYRBM010000368.1:0-2655 GCA_964422425.1 uncultured Odoribacter sp. | reverse complement strand
GATCATGATTATTCCCAAATCAGAGTCAGGAAATGAACAGGGAACCCAACAGCAAAAATCCGTCTCAGGTAAAGTTACTGATTCAACAGGGGCCTCGCTTCCAGGTGTCTCAGTGGTAGTAAAAGGAACAACAAATGGAACGATTACCGATACCAATGGAAATTTCTCGCTTCCCAATGTTCCTGAAAATGTAATTCTGCAATTTTCTTTTGTAGGTATGAAAGCACAGGAAATCGCTGTGGCCGGGAAAACCACAATAAATATAAAAATGGAAGAAGACGCTATTGGACTTGAAGAAGTGGTTGCGGTTGGATATGGCACCGTAAAGAAACGCGATTTAACTGGTTCGGTAGGTTCGATTGATGCTGATGTTATTGCTGCCACAACCATGACGGATGCCGCAGGTGCTATTCAGGGACGTGTTGCCGGTGTAAATATTGAAAAAAACGTAGGGCGTCCCGGAAGTGGATTCCAAATTACGGTGCGAGGAATAAGTTCGATCAACAATTCAAACTCACCATTATATGTGATTGATGGTATTCCAACCGGTGGTGGTTTAAATGATATAAATCCGGAAGACATTGAGAAAATTGACATTTTGAAAGATGCATCTGCTACTGCAATTTATGGTTCGCGAGGTGCAAACGGGGTGGTAATTATTACGACTAAAAAAGGGAAAGAAGGAAAATTCACTATTCAATATGACGGAAACTTTGGGATGAGAACCTCAAGCAATTTGCCCGACATGATGAATGGAGAAGAGTATGTGCAGTGGCGAACAGATTTATATACCAATCTTGGCAAAAGTACTGCCCGGACGAATGCTGATTTTTTTACACCGGAAGAATGGGGCGTGATTGACCAGGGAAAATATACCGACTGGATGGACTTAATGCTTGTAAATGGAATACAATCAGCCAACACTGTAACAGCTTCGGGTGGAGATGAAAAAGGGACATTTGCCCTGAGTATTGGCCATTTATTGGAGGAAGGTACTGTTGAAGGACAAGATTACAACAGGTACAATCTGCGATTGAATGTAAACCGGAAATTTTTGGAAAAATGGGAAGCTGGCGGTAATCTATACTTTACTCATAGCCTTCAAAACATAGGCAGTTACGAATCAATCAGATCAACCTACCGTATTCCTCCGGTTGCCATTCCATATAATGAAGATGGTACCCTCCGGTTTTCAGCATATAGAAACGATGCCGTAAAAAATCCATTGTTCGAAAATATGGACGATGGTGAAAACAGACAAAACAGACATTACAGGGTGTTCGGTAATGTTTATTTACAAGTTAAACCATTGAAAGGTTTAACATTAAAATCTCAACTTTCGCCTCAGGTGGTTTACGACCGGAATGGTGAATACTATGGTCTGTATAGTAAAAACGGAGGAGGTGGAACGAATATTCTGAACACCTCAGCAAATTACGCCACCAGCGATTATTTTGGATATGTTTTGGATAATCAGCTGAATTATAAAAAGGAAATTGGCCTGCATAACTTCGATTTCAATTTTGTTCAGAGTATTCAGTATGAACAGTGGGAAAGTTCGTATCAGGCTGCAAAAAGTTTTCCATACAATAGTAAATGGTATAACCTCGATGCAGTTACCAGTGCCAATATTGTTGCTTCGCAAACCGATTACAAACAAAGATCACTTGCTTCTTTTCTTGGAAGATTACAGTATGCCCACAATGAGAAATATCTTTTTACGGTTTCAGGCCGTTATGACGGTTCTTCAAGATTAGCTTTAGGAAACAAATGGGCATTCTTCCCATCCGCTGCATTTGCATGGCGTATGTCGGATGAAAATTTCCTGAAAAATTATAAAAACTTGAGTAACCTTAAGTTTAGGATGAGCTATGGGGTTACCGGTAACGATGCAGTCGCTATATACGGCACACAGTCAAATATCACTCAAAAATATTATGATTTTAATGGTGCCGCTTCAACTTCCTATTACAAAGATGGATTAGCAAATTATGATCTGACATGGGAAAAAACTTTTGAAACCAACATCGGGCTTGATTATGGATTTTTTGATAACCGTGTTAATGGCGCTATCGACGTCTATCGACGTGACGCAAAGGATTTGATTATGAGAAGACAATTGCCTGAAACAACCGGCTGGACGAGTATTTGGGATAATATAGGATGGGTAAGAAATACCGGTATTGAGTTGTCTTTAAATACGGTTAATATAAAAACTAAAGATTTTGCATGGAATACAACTATCGTGTTCGATACCAATAAAAACGAAATTGTTGAGTTGTATGGTGCAAAGAAAGATGATATAGGAAATAAATGGTTTATCGGGCAACCTATCCAATCAAACTACGACTATGAATTTGATGGAATATGGCAAACGGCAGAAAAGGATTTAGCCGCTAAATATGGCCAAACTCCAGGACAGGTGAAAGTGAAAGATTTGAATGGTGACTTTATTATTGATGCAAAAGACAAAAAAATAATTGGTCAGCGTACTCCTAAATGGAGTGGAAGTATTACCAATACCTGGACTTATAAAAACTGGGATCTGTCTGCGTTCGTTTATACACGGCAGGGAGAACAATTATTCAGCAGTTTTGTATCAACATTTATGGCACTGGAAGGCAATTTCAAAAGCTTGAATGTTGATTATTGGAC
>CAYRBM010000367.1:0-2679 GCA_964422425.1 uncultured Odoribacter sp. | reverse complement strand
CCGGCTTTTTCGCAATTTCTTGTTCGTTGATGTGTAAGGGACGGATGGCAGCGTGAGGACAAACATATGCACACTGGTTACACTGAATACAGTTTTCCGACTGCCATTCAGGAACGTTTACAGCGATACCGCGTTTTTCGTAAGCCGATGTACCAGCCATGAAAGTTCCGTCTTCGGCACCTACGAAAGTGCTTACCGGAAGATCGTCGCCTTTCTGGGCGTTGATCACGTCAACAATTTTTGTGATGTATTCCGGACGCTCCGCGTCTTTGTTGCCATTGGTCAGTACGATGTTTTTCCATTCAGCCGGAACAGCAACTTGCTGGAAGTTTTCAGCTCCTGCGTCAACAGCGGCGTAGTTCATATTCACCACCTTTTCACCCATTTTGCCATACGATTTCACGATGGCTTTTTTCATTTCGTAAACGGCAGTTTCGAAAGGAATTACATTGGTGATTTTGAAGAAAGCCGACTGCATGATGGTGTTGGTGCGGTTACCCAAACCAATCTCTTCACCCAGTTTTGTACCATTGATGATATAGAATTTGATGTCGTTGTCGGCCATGTATTTTTTCATGTGGTCGGGCAGACGTTTCTTGGTTTCTTCCTCGTCCCAAATGGAGTTCAGAAGGAATGAACCGCCTTTTTTCAGACCTTTCAGTACATCGTATAAATTGATGTAAGCCGGAACGTGGCAAGCCACAAAATCGGGATTGGTTACCAAATAAGTAGAGCGGATTGGCACGTCGCCGAAACGAAGGTGTGACGAAGTGAAACCGCCTGATTTTTTGGAGTCGTAAGCGAAATAAGCCTGGCAGTATTTGTCGGTAGCTTCGCCGATGATTTTGATCGAGTTTTTGTTGGCGCCTACAGTACCGTCGGAACCCAAACCGTAGAATTTAGCTTCGTAAGTTCCGGCAGGAGCAGCATTAACTTCAGGTTTCAACGGAAGTGATTTGAAAGTCACATCGTCAACAATACCTACAGTAAACTGATTTTTAGGCTCATTCATTTCGAGGTTTTCGTAAATCGAAAGAATCTGTGCCGGAGTGGTGTCTTTTGAACCCAAACCGAAACGGCCACCTACGATGAGCGGGGCATTTTCTTTTCCGTAGAAAATTTCTTTAATATCGAGGTACAATGGTTCGCCGGTAGCTCCTGGTTCTTTGGCGCGGTCGAGTACCGAAATGCGTTTTACCGATTTTGGCAATACGTTGAAGAAATATTTCGACGAGAACGGACGATACAGGTGAACTGAAATCAAACCAACTTTTTTGCCTTGTGCGGCCAGGTAGTCGATGGTTTCGCGAATGGTTTCGGTAACCGAACCCATAGCTACGATGATGTTTTCAGCATCTTCGGCTCCGTAATAGGTAAACGGATGATATTCGCGACCAGTGATTTTCTTGATTTCCTGCATATAGCTTTCCACGATATCAGGAACTGCATCGTAGAACCGATTGGCTGCTTCCTTAGCCTGGAAGAAAATGTCAGGATTTTGCGCAGTTCCTTTGGTCACAGGATGTTCAGGATTCAAAGCACGGTCGCGGAATTCCTGAATGGCATCCATGTCGATCAGCGGAAGAAGGTCTTCTTTTTCAAGAACTTCAATTTTCTGAATTTCGTGTGAAGTACGGAACCCATCGAAGAAAGCCATGAACGGAACGCGCGATTTCAGGGTTGCAAGGTGAGCAACACCGGCGAGGTCCATTTCTTCCTGAACCGAACCGGCTGCCAGCATAGCGAAACCAGTTTGGCGAGCCGAATAAACGTCGCTGTGGTCGCCGAAAATCGACAGTGCGTGTCCGGCAATGGCACGGGCGCTGATGTGGAAAACGGTTGGCAACAATTCGCCGGCAATTTTATACATGTTCGGGATCATCAGCAACAATCCCTGCGATGCGGTGTAAGTTGAAGTCAATGCGCCTGACTGCAATGCGCCGTGAACAGCACCTGCTGCGCCACCTTCGCTCTGCATTTCGGCCAAACGAACCGGACGACCAAAAATGTTGGTTTTGCCATTGGCTGCCCATTCGTCAACGTATTCGGCCATGGTTGATGATGGCGTAATCGGGTAGATACAGGCTACCTCGCTAAACATGTAACTGATGTGCGCTGCTGCGTAGTTACCGTCACATGTGATGAATTTTTTTTGTTTTGCCATTTTTGTAATGTTTAAATTATTCTTTTAACTGTTTTATTTTATTTGATAATCATTCTAGTAAAGGAATCCGAAAAGCCACAACGGAATGGTGTTGCCACTTCCGACTTCAATCATATCTGCCGCAGCAAAATAGCCTTCTTCGGTCGGAACGGTGTATTTCCCGCCCACCGAAAAATGGTTCGTGTCGTTCACTTTAAAATCTGCTTTTCCCGAGCTTTTTACCTGGTGTTGATAGTTTACCTGGTTGTAGAAAAATGTCTGACGCAGAATTTTGTTGTTAATATTTTGCGAATCAATTACATAAACCAGATTGGTGTTGTGCAGAAAAACCTGATCGGGTTTTTTGATCTCGTCTTCATTTCCGTTGGAAAACAGCAGGTTGATGATCCGGGCATTTTTCATGTATCGCAGGTAATTCATGATTGTTGCCCGCGAAGTTTGTACATCGGCACTTATCTTACTCACATTGGGAGAGAAGGGCGACAGCGAGGTGGAGATCCGGGATGGCTTGACCG
>CAYRBM010000366.1:0-2697 GCA_964422425.1 uncultured Odoribacter sp. | reverse complement strand
CTGGCCCATCAAACAAAAATACGGAAAGAAAATATCGTGGGCCGACCTGATGATTTTGGCAGGCAACGTGGCATTGGAATCAATGGGCTTCAAAACCTTCGGATTTGCCGGTGGCCGCGAAGATGTATGGGAACCGGAAGAAGATGTTTACTGGGGCTCGGAAACCAAATGGCTGGAAAACGACGAACGCAACCTCGACAAAACCGAAGTTGACAATCCGCTGGCCGCCATTCAAATGGGATTAATTTATGTGAACCCTGAAGGGCCTGGAGGAAATCCTGATCCGCTCGCCGCAGCAAAAGATATTCGCAACACGTTTGCCCGCATGGCCATGAATGATGAAGAAACTGTGGCACTGATTGCCGGTGGACATACGTTTGGTAAAACTCACGGCGCCGGAGATGCAGCCCACGTTGGGCCCGAACCCGAAGCCGCCCCGATTGAAGAACAAGGCCTGGGCTGGAAAAGCTCCTATGGTTCAGGAAAAGCAGGCGATACGATTACCAGCGGTATTGAAGTAACCTGGACACAAACTCCGGCCAAGTGGAGTTATTACTTTTTCGAAAACCTGTTTAACTACGAGTGGGAGTTGACTAAAAGTCCGGCTGGAGCGCACCAATGGGTAGCCAAAAAAGCAGGCGAAGTGGTTCCCGATGCCCACGATCCATCGAAAAAACATGTGCCGGCAATGCTTACTACCGACCTTGCGCTGCGATTCGATTCCGAATATGAAAAAATATCAAGACGCTTTTACGAACATCCGCTTGAATTTGCCGATGCTTTTGCCCGCGCCTGGTTTAAGCTGACACACAGAGATATGGGGCCGCGTGCCCGTTACTTGGGATCAGAAGTTCCAAAAGAAGAACTCATCTGGCAAGATCCAATTCCGGCAGTGAACCATCCCTTGATTGACGAAACCGACATTTCAACCTTGAAAACCAAGGTATTAAATTCAGGATTGAGTGTTTCTCAACTGGTTTCCACTGCCTGGGCTTCGGCTTCCACCTTCCGTGGTTCCGACAAACGTGGTGGCGCCAACGGCGCACGAATCCGCCTTGCACCGCAAAAAGACTGGGCAGTGAATAATCCGGAACAACTGGCAATGATTTTGAAAAAGCTGGAAGCGATTCAAAAGGAATTCAACGATGCACAAACCGGCGGGAAGAAAGTTTCGCTGGCCGACCTGATTGTACTGGCCGGATGCGTCGGTGTTGAAAAAGCCGCGAAAGATGCAGGTTTTAAAGTAACTGTTCCTTTCATTCCCGGACGTATGGATGCCTCACCGGAACAGACCGACGCAGAATCGTTCGCTGTACTGGAACCGGCTGCCGACGGATTCAGAAATTACCTGAAAACCAAGTTCTCGATCTCGACAGAAGATCTGCTTGTTGATAAAGCACAACTTCTCACATTAACTGCTCCCGAAATGACTGTTCTGGTGGGCGGATTGCGCGTGTTGAATGCCAACTTCGATGGTTCGGCGCACGGTGTGTTTACCAATCGTCCCGGAGTGCTTTCCAACGATTTCTTTGTCAATTTATTAGACATGGGCACTTACTGGTTCCCAACCTCACAGGACAAAGAGTTGTTCGAAGGCCACGACCGCAAAACAGGAACAAAAAAATGGACCGCAACCCGTGCTGACCTTATTTTTGGTTCAAATTCCGAACTTCGGGCGCTTGCAGAAGTGTATGGAAGCACCGATGCGAAGGAAAAATTTGTCAACGATTTTGTTGCGGCCTGGAACAAAGTAATGAACCTCGACCGGTTTGATCTGGCATAATCCGAGAGATAAACATATCGACTCTTTTGACTCATTTTCTTGCAAAACAGGCAATATCAAATGAAATGATATTGCCTGTTTTGCATTTTATGATTTTCAAAAATATCCGGAGGACACTCTGTCGGACGAAAAATTAGATTGAAACAGTCTATCGAACCGACGAAAAATACTTCCTTTTAAACCAGAAGGCCACATTTACCAGTCCAATCATCACAGGAACTTCAACCAAAGGCCCTATTACTCCGGCAAAAGCTTCACCCGAGTTAATTCCAAAAATGGCAATAGCCACCGCAATGGCCAACTCGAAATTGTTACTGGCAGCAGTAAAAGCCAGAGTGGATGATTGCTCGTAATTGGCTCCTATTTTTTTGCTCATATAGAATGAACCGAAGAACATAACCACGAAATAAATAAGCAATGGAATTGCTATCAGCACCACATCCATTGGAATTTTAACAATGTATTCACCTTTCAGGGAAAACATGACCACAATCGTAAATAACAGGGCAATGAGTGTTAAAGGACTGATTTTAGGCACAAATCGGGTTTCGTACCAAAGCTTGCTTTTAACATTTGTCAGAATGAACCGGGTTAAAAAGCCTGCAATCATTGGTATTCCGAGGTAAATAAACACACTTTTGGCAATGGCGCCCATCGTAATTTGCGAAACGGTTTCGTTAACCGGAACTCCGAACCATCCCGGCAGAATGGCAATAAAAACGTATGCATAAACAGAAAACAACAGTACCTGAAAAACAGAGTTAAATGCTACCAGCCCTGCTGCGTATTGGGTGTCGCCTTTTGCCAGATCGTTCCAAACAATAACCATAGCGATGCAACGCGCCAGCCCAATCAGTATTATTCCGTACATGTATGGCAGATTCGCGTTGTTTTCGCCGGGAAAAAGCTTGAAA
>CAYRBM010000365.1:0-2713 GCA_964422425.1 uncultured Odoribacter sp. | reverse complement strand
CCTTTACCGGGCAGGATTTAATGCACAGTCCACAGTTGTCGCAATCGGCCGAAGCATAATAAGTTTTTGCAAAGAAAAAGCGCCCGATGAAATAGTAGCCCAGCGAAATGGGCGAAATAAGCAAATCCTGAACAATCTCGCGAACACCCCGAAAATCACTGCCACCGTCCAAAACTTTTCGGGCAAAGCGATCAACTTTTTCGCGGTTTCGCTCGTGCAGGTATTTCACTGTTCGGTCGTTCAGACCCGGATGCACCGAAATCCAGTTCGAGGGCAAATCAACCGGAAACATGGATCGAATGGAATAACCTTTCAATTTCAGGATGATGGCAGAAAAGTAAAAAGCAATACCGGTCAATCCCGGCGTAATCCATTTACCAATAAGCATTCCGGCGCGGGTATTCAGCAGCAGCACATTGTTTTGTCCTTTGGGAAACCGGAAAATAAAATTCAGCATCACCGGAGGATAATTGAACCCGTGAATGGGCGATACAAAAGCTATCAAGTCGCTGGAATCAGACGCAGGAATATGCAGCCGGTCAATTTTTGCAATATTGTTTAGGCTCGCCTCCATGCCTTTTTCACGGGCGACACCGGCCATCCAGCGCGCCACATTTTCGGAATTTCCGGTTCCGGAGAAGTAGTAAACCACCAACTTCGGATGTGCTGTCATTTGTCGGATATTGATTTTCGAATTGAATAAAGGTGTTCGTCCAAATATTCGCCGTTTTTGAAAACAGCCTTTTCGAGAATAGCTTCCAGCCTGAATCCGGCTTTTTCGAGCACCCGGTGCGAAGCTTTGTTCGTGTGAAACGGTCGGGCAAAAATACGTGCAATATCCAGTTTTTCAAACGCTTCTGAAATCATTATCCGGATGGCTTCGCTAATAATTCCTTTTCCCCAGAACGGCTCGGCCAACCAATAGCCCAATTCGGCATTTTTACGGTAAATGTCGGTTTGCACCGAAACGCCGATTCCACCAATCACTTCACCGTTCAATTCAATGGCGCGGTAAATTTTGTCTTCGCCGCTGTTGGCAAAGGCTATGAATTTTGCCGCGCTTTCCGGAGTAGCCAGATTGGCGAATCCATCGGACATCATCGCGGTAATTTTTGGATTTCCGGTGTATTTCAGCAATGCTTCAGCATCGCTTTCTTTCCATTTTCTGAGGATCAGGCTCATCATTCAAAATATTCGTTTCCCATGCAATATGAATTGGACACACAGTAAAATAATGATTTTCAGTCGATATACTTATATATCGTCTAATTTTTTCCTGAAAATTTTTCGAGTTCGCGTTGTAACAAATCACGCGTTATGGGTCGGCCATGACCCGGTAAAAAAGTACGACAGCCCGATGCCAAAAGAGTATCCCAGCTTTTTATGGTTTGTGTAAAATCGTCGGCAAAAGGGGGCAAAACCGAATTTCGAAATACACCAAACAGTGCATCTCCCACCAAGGCTATCTCATTGTCGATGATCAGGCTAATCGAACCGGCCGAATGCCCCGGAGTTGGCACAATTTTTACACGATCGTCCAGCTTGGTTTCATCCGAATATAATTTGTTTTTTAATTGTCGGATGGAACTCGCATGTGAATATTCATCCCTGTTTGTGTTTGCAACGAACATGCTCGTTTCATCCTGAATTAAAATATCCGGATGAATGGGTTCGTACCCAAATCTTGCCTTTCCAATCCAATTTCCCAAAGTTGAAATAATGCGTGTCAACAAGAAAACGCCTTTGGGCAAAGGAGTATAGCCACTTTCAGCAAAAACTGCTTCAGGTTGACCAACAACTATTTGGCAATTACCCGAACTTTTCAATTTCGCCGCATTTTGGCAGTGGTCGAAATGCGTATGGGTAAGCACCAGGTAACCGACCTCGTTCATCTGAACACGAAGCTGCCGGAGGCTTTCAACAAGTTCGTCAAAAGCTGAGGTCTTTCCGGTATCGACGAGAATATTCCCTTTTTCATAGCGAATCAGGTAGGAATTACTTCGACCCGAGAGAACCTGAAAAATCTCAATTCCTGAACTTGTTTTCCACTTTCGCATTTTTTACTCTCCCAGCCACTTTTTAAAGGCAGTCACTTTGTCGATGCTCACAAAAATATCTTCGGAAGGTTTGGGTGCCAATTCGAGCTTGAGGTGGCTCTTCGGGAATACATGCACTTGTTTGATGCAGGCGTGTTTGATGAGGTATTGCCGGTTGATGCGGAAAAACTCATTGGGATTCAGCTCGTTCAGCAGATTGTCGAGCGAATAGTCAACCGGATAATGTTTGGTGTCGTTCAAAACGGCGTAGGTCATGCCTTCTTTCGAATAGAAATACGCAATTTCGGAAACGCCAAACGACTTGATTTTCTGCCCGTACGACACCGAAAACCGTTCGCGGTACGAAACCTCTTTTTTGTTGATCAGGTCGAACAAAGCCGACATGTCGATCCCGTTTTTTTGTCCGTTCCAGGCTTTGTACTTGGCAATGGCATTGTTTAATTCGTCCTGAACGATGGGTTTCAGCAGATAATCGATGCTTTTGAGTTTAAAGGCGCGAATGGCATATTCATCGAAAGCCGTTGTAAAAATGATGGGCGAATCGACTTTCACTTTGTCGAAAATGGCAAAACTGAGGTCGTCTTCGAGGTGAATATCGAGAAAAATCAGGTCGGGATGGGCATGCTTTTTAAACCAATCCACCGAATCTTCCACCG
>CAYRBM010000364.1:0-2714 GCA_964422425.1 uncultured Odoribacter sp. | reverse complement strand
GTTCCAGGCTCAGCTTGGTGATATAAGGCAGAGAGTATAGCGGTATCATCTGTTAAGGAACATACTGTTTGAGCTAGTTTGATATAATGATCTGCAGGCACATTTTCGCTATTCAGCACCTTAATAAGTGAGTTTAAAGCACCTGAAGAACACAATTGATCGACATATCTGATGGCACTGTTCTTGTTATTAAGGGTTAGGTATAAATCTGCAAGTCTTTCCGCATCAGTTTTCGACTTCTCAAACAAATAATTATCAATTTTTGAAAACAGCTCTGGCTCAAGGTTATCATGGTTTAGCAAGTGTATTAGATCAAAATCAGCTTTCAACTCTAATAAACGATCAACTAGAACTGATCTTTGGGAAACATCAAGAGACTTCCCAAAGAGATTCTTAAGTTTATCGGCATCTTCAAAATAAATAATTGTCAGAGCATTGAATACAGAGGTCTTGATGGGCATTCTTATGTTGTCAGCATCGAGAAGTTTTGTTAAACTACCGGTATCTGGAATGGCGATAAGTTTTTCAATAGCGATTTGATGTACCGTTGCTTCATTTGAAGATATTGCGATCTTACAAATCTCGTCTGGCGATAAGATGTTTTCTTTTAACAACAAACTGATTATGTTAAGTCTGACTTGTGAGTCCAATTGCTTGTTTTCTAGGCATCCTGCAATGACTTTCCATTCCTTTTGATTTTTAAGATGATTCAGGGCTAGAACCTGTACTTCCTTATCAGAAGAGGTCGTTAGGACTGATTTGAGTATTTGGGGTGTAGATGTATCATGCTTTACTAACAATTCTGCTACTGACCTATCCAAGGTTCTTTGATAAAGGGCAGTCAATTGTTTGATACCTTTCAGTTCACTTAATCGATTAACGATTTTTACCCGTAACTCTCTGTCTGTATTCTGGATGAATAAATCAACCAATTTGTCTGGATTATCTTTGGCAAACCAATACGATAAGCTCATTATGACAGCCTCGCGATAACTTTATCCTTGATCAGCACCGAGTTTGTTTTTAAATCTCGAACATAAACCCTAAGCAATCTCTCAGTATCTACTGAAAAAATGACTTCTAACCTATCTTCCCCCTTTACTGAAGGTGGGTCGATAATTATAAACTCCGGATTTTTCGGATTCAGTGGCACTCTCCTCTCAAGCGTCGCTCCAGAAGACATCTCAGTTATGAGATTATCATTACCATCAATATAGGTCCCACTCAGACTGGAGATATGGTTCTTCTGTCGGGCTATCTCGAATACTTTGAGGGCGGCTTTGGTTTGCCCACTGAATGGTAGAGCAATAATCATTCTTTTTACATTATGAGCAGGGAATTGTGTTCCGTCTGGCACAACAATCTCATAATCTAAAGTGTTACTATTTTGATTCAAGTATTGCAGAGCATAATAATGATGCAGGAAATCCTCAACTATTTTATCATTTAAGTAATTCGCAGCTCCTCGAACAACCGCACCGAAGGGATCATTTCCTTTGATCTTATTTGGGAAGTTCATTTCAATAATCTCTTTAAATGCAGGTATTTGAGAAGAGCCACCAACAAGCAGAACTTGTGAAATATCCCGCTTTCGAATCCCATTTTCAAAGGCTAGATCTAGAGCATTATCAATGGAGTTTTGAATGATTGTATTAAACTTATTCTTAACGAGTATCTCTTCAAGTTGGGTAATATCATACCTTGCTGAGAGTGTGAATTCTCCAACAGGATCGTAATACGATATCTCACCACATTCATTTTTACATATATCTATCTTCAGGTTCTCTATGTTCTTTCTAAGCCCCTCATCCTCGCTGTATTTTGATAAATTGGCCACTAACCCATTTGATGAAATAAAGTGCTCTATAATCCAGTCATCAATATCAGATCCTCCGAAGTTCAGCCCTGATTTGCCTAAAACTTTAACAGTAGGTTCATTCTCCCTACGAGTTAGTTTGACTATTGAAATATCAATCGTACCTCCACCAAAGTCAATGATCATATACGGCTTGTCATTTGATAATACTGTTTCGTAACCAAGAGCTGCCGCCGTAGACTCATCTAATACATGGTAATTTGTTATGACTGCTTTTTCACAGACTTCATCGATTATCGCTCTATAAGTATCAAAGCTATCTACTGGGACAGTAAAGACAATATTGCCAATCTCGCTTTGCGAAAACCGATAACGAATTGCATTAATGAGATAGTCGAGGAAATCTTTCGTAGCTTTGTTGTATGTGATGTCCTTCCCAAGAATCTTTCTATAACGCGATGAGGTGGCTAGTCTCTTCATTCTTCTGATAATGTGTTTTTCAGATAGCTTTTCTGGTGTTGCAGCTGATCGGCCATGGTCGAAACGCCACATTGGCCAGTTGTATTGCTGAGCATTTATTGCAGCAGATATTGCAAGAAAAAGGATCAGGGCAATTGACTTCATAAGGATTTCTGATAAAAATTCATCGCTAAATTATTAATATTTTCCTTATTTAAAAGTTAAAATATGTGAATAACAGTTTTGTTAAGTAATAGATAAACAATGAGATATATAAATTTTACCCGAAACAAGGGATAACTTTTTTGAAAATGAACTTTTTTCTTTGTACTCAATTCATTTTATTGCTTTATTTAAAGTTGATTTTAAACATAGACCTTTTCTTATGACTTTAACAGATTTTTTCAGGCGGAGCGGAGCTAATTCAATCAATCGACTG
>CAYRBM010000363.1:0-2717 GCA_964422425.1 uncultured Odoribacter sp. | reverse complement strand
TTCGGCGCCACGGCCCATTCCAACCATAATGGCTGTTGGTGTGGCCAGTCCCAGCGCACAGGGGCAGGCGATAATCAGCACCGAAACCATCGTCAGCAAAGCCTGTGGCAATGCATTTTCGCCGCCCAATATCATCCATGCAACAAATGTCACAATCGAAATGGAAATTACCACTGGAACAAATACTGACGCAATTTTGTCGACCAGCTTTTGCACTGGCGGCTTGCTTCCCTGTGCTTCATGTACCATACGAATGATGCGTGCCAGCAAGGTTTCGCTGCCTACTTTTTGAGCTTCCATCATGAAACTGCCTTTCTGGTTGATGGTCCCCGCAAACACCGAACTTCCGATAGTTTTCTCAATGGCCAAAGGTTCTCCGGTAATCGAACTTTCGTCAACAAACGAACTTCCTTCAAGCAAAATACCGTCAACCGGAATGCGTTCTCCGGGCTTCACCCGCAATTTGTTCCCAATTTTTACCGCTGAAATGGGCTGAACTGATTCAATTCCGAAGTTTTCGACCATCGTAACTGTATCTGCCTGTAATCCCATGAGCTTTTTGATGGCCGACGAAGTGTTTGCTTTCGCTCTTTCTTCCAGCGTGCGACCTAGCAAAATGAAGAAAATGATAACGGCGGCGGCCTCGAAATAAACCGGCGGATGGCTATTGCCAAACATCAGGACATGCGGAAAAATGGTGTTGAAAAGGCTGAAGAAATAAGCAATTCCGGTGCTGAGCGCAACCAGTGTGTCCATGTTTGTTTTACCGTGTTTCAGTTGTTTCCAGGCGGTAAGGAAAAATCCGCGCCCGAACCAGAAAACCACTGGGGTTGATAAAACCAACATGATCCAATTAGCATATGGCATATTCATAGCGAACATACCAATCAGGAAAACCGGCAAGGCAAACAATCCGGCAAAAATGGTTTTTTGTTTCAGGATAACGGATTCGTGTTGCTTGATTTCTTCTTGTTTGCTTACTTCCTGCTCGTCGAAAAGCAGGTCGTATCCCACCGATTGCAGGGCTTCCCGAAATTTGGAAGGATTGGTTTCTCCTGTTTGATACTCAACCCAAACGCTGGAAGCTGCAAAATTCACTGTTGCAGCAATTACGCCGGGCTGACTGTTCAGCATGCTTTCCACGCTTGCTGCACAGGCGGCGCAACTCATGCCGGTAACCGGAAAATTGTTTTTAATTGTTGCCATAGTTCTTCGTTTGATTTACCTGAATATCCATTAATCTGCAAATTCGTTTGCTTTGGTGGGGCTTTGCCCCTGACCCCAATTCCTTTTTTGTCTTGACACAAAAAAGGAATCAAAAAAAGTCAAGGCTGCGCCAGCTTCGCACGAAAAACGGGCGTTTGACGGCTAAAATCTTTTAAACTCGCCTTCGGCTCAAACAGAAAAGATTTTTTAACGCCGTCTTCACTTGTTTTTCGGCTCACCGGCCGAGGCCGGTCCGCCAGTAAAGGTTAAAAATATTCAGCTTTATTTATAAGCAAAAGTAACCAACCTTCAGGAGGAAAGTTTTACACAATTTTGGAAATGATTTACAGGATTTACGGGTTAGACCTGGTCGAGCGGTTTGCGCTTGTTGTTTCCAATCTGCTTGAAATGCCCCGGCGTGAGGCCAGTCACCTTTTTAAACTGAGATGAAAGGTGCGCCACGCTGCTGTAGCCCAAATCATAGGCGATCTGGCTGAGGGTAGATTCATCATACACAAGCAGTTCCTTCACCCGTTCAATTTTCTGACTAATGATGTATTTCTCAATTGTGGTACCGGTTACGTCGGAAAACAGGTTGCTCAGGTAATGGTATTCTTTGCCGAGATTGGCCGCAATGAAGTCGGAGTAATTCACCTTCAAATCCTCTTTCCTGTAGTGAATCAGCTCGATGATCAGTGTTTTGATCTTTTCAATCAACTGGCTTTTAGAGTCATCAATCAGCTCAAAGCCAAAACTGGTCAGTTTTTCGCGCAAAACAGGTAGTTTTTCAGGAGAAACCGGCTCAATGGTTTCCACCTCGCCCAAAGCGACTTCGGTAGGAGCGTAATTCATTTCCTGAAATATCTGCCGCACAGCCATGATGCAGCGCGGACAAACCATATTTTTGATGAAGTATTTCATTCAAGTTAAAAGTGTAAAGGCAAAAGTATAAAGTATTTTTGTTTGGTTTTTTAAGTGTGACAGTGGTCGCAGCTACAGCTTTTCCCTTTGGCTTTTTCAAATGCTTCTTTTCCTTCTGAAATGGAGAACCAAATCAAACCAGCGGCACCAATCGCGTCGGCATACGCAAAGCCGGTAAGTTGGTAAATCAGGCTTGAAATCAGCAGCACTACCGACATGTAAACGCACACTTTGGTGCAATTGGCGTCGGCAATGATGGGATCGGAATGCAATTTTTTTCCGGTCGATTTTTTGGCATTCATCAGCCAAATCATTACTGCAATTGAGATTATTGAAATAACTATCCCCCAGAAAGTTGTCTCTGGCTTATGCTGGTTGACCAAATTTACGACAATGCCTGCCAGCAAACCCACCGAAAGCAAATAAAACGCGGGTCCCGTAACCTTCAATGCTTTGATTTCAAACTCACTTTTCGGACTGCCAGGATTTTGTCGGATGCGGCGGATCATGACCGCGATGCCAATGCCCGACATCACTTCAATAAAGCTGTCCACCCCAAAACCAAACAGCGTCAGGGTTTCGTCTTCGTA
>CAYRBM010000362.1:0-2739 GCA_964422425.1 uncultured Odoribacter sp. | reverse complement strand
CCTTTAATCCCAATGGATACAGGAGATTTTGCTTTTTTTTGCTGTTAAACTCGGGGTGATGTTTCAGTCGGAATCTGTATCTCAAGTTTGATCGTATTGCTGAATTTGTGTTTAATCGGCACCATTTCAACATCTCTTTTTAAGGCAAGTATATAACGTAAAGCTTTTCAAATCCACTTAAGCTGTATAATATAGCAAAATAATAGGGCTAAAAATAGCATACAAATAATTAATCGTAATAAAATCAGGATGTGTCACATCATACAGTTGATAATCGAAAGGAATCAATAAGGCATCATATTCTGTGGTATAATAAAAATACAAGTGAATTATGAGGGGAGAATTGAGAAAATATGATCACATTTTTTAACCGCAAAGAAGTCTATAACGGCTTGTCCATGGAACAATGCAGTAATATTAGAGACATTCTTTCCGCAAATAAAATCAAATATGATTATCGCTGCGTTTCTAATAGCAATAGCCCTTCGATTGCTTCTCGTGGCGCATTGATGGGAAGTTTTGGAGAAAATCAGAATTTCGCCTATATGTATTATGTTTATGTACATAAAAAGGACTATGATCAGGCCCGTTACTTAATCAACCGGAATAGGGGTATATAGAAAATGGCTTCTTAATATTTAATTTTGTTTTTGTAGATAAAGGTTGGAAAACATGGAAACGCACCTTTTGAGCGCGTTCTTTGATTTCAGGTAATATTAATAAACTTCTCGCCTAACATCGCCCAAAAACAAAAATGCCGCAGTAATCCTGCGGTATTTTAATGGTAAAAAAATTTTGCGTCGTTGGGACTTTCAATCTCTATATTCAGGGAAAGTGTGATCCTATGGATTAACATTTGCTTTATCCTGATGGCATCTTTTACAGCGCTAAAGTTCCCCACGCCCTCGCACCAATTTTGGTTATTCGGGGTTGCTTAAATCAAACGTTGTTATCATTCTTTATCGGCTTCAGTCAGCAGTGTATACTTTTCTTCGTTGATTTCCCAGTTCTTGTTCAAACCAAAGAAAAGTCCAATAAACGCGGCAAATGGAATAAGCATATCACTCAAGGAAAAATCCCTAACAATAAATATGAACGCAAGAAGCCAATATAGCAAACTAATTTTTGCAATATAGTACGTTTTCCCCTTCTGTCGTTTCCTTCTCCAAGTCACTATGAATTTTTCGGTTTTCATTCTATAGTCTCCTATTGATTTTTAGCTTACTTAAATTATTCTATCAAACTCTTGTAACAAGCGCGGGGCAAAAGCAAAATAATGGTCGTACTGTTTATTCTTCTCGGCCGTAGGCCTTAATCTTTTTATATTTAACACGAAGAGTAAAGAACAGAATTGCAAAAGAGATAATAGGCAAAGAAAGCCTAATGATCTGTAAACCTAGGCCTCCTGGTGTTTGAATCATTGAAATATATAACCCGATTACAATTGCCATTCCTAATGCACTCAAGAATATTGCAAAAGCAAATCCAAGATATTCGCCTTTAGGTACTTTTTTCATACATAGCCTCCTTATAAATTTCAACGTATAATTCTTTACTGACTATCTTTTAGTGTCCTTTTAAATATACTCTTCGCTTTCAATATACTTATTGTAATAAGATTTGCTTTTAAATACTTTTTCATATTTATTCTGAACTGCAATAGTCTGCTTTTTAAGCGAGTTGTTGTAATTATTTTGATTGAATTTGTATTGATCATTGCAAACAATATCTACTACTTCATAGGCATGATCTAATTGCATATTAATAAAATCCTGCATTTCCTCATCATTAAGCTTCATATTATTTTCGGAGGTTGGTGTGCCATATTCAGATAAAACCTGCTTAACAAAAGGGAGGGGATATTCCGCTGCAATATTGACGGGCACTGGCAAAGTCATAGCAAGAAAATATATATTATCAACTCTCCGAATCATATCATCCATATCTTCCTGACTCAGCGTATCTAAATTAGACGCTTTGTTCTCAATATCTCTTAGCTCACTAAGCATAACAGTTGCCGTATTTTTTACGGAATCTCTGATTTGTATTTCAAGCGATTTATTGGTGTGGTAAGCATACCAGTTGTAAAATCCCGATCCGACAAGCAGCATTATGATCAAAATGAAGCCCATCTGCTTAAAACGCTTATGATAATGCACTTTTATTCCCTCCACTTATTTTACAAAGAATCCAGCTGCCTAATAAGATATTATCTGCTTCTGGTGAAATAGTATGCCCTCGCTGCATTAGGAGTATTTTTACTCTTGATTTTCCTTTAATTTATAGAACTCCAAGAATGGATATATGAATGTCAATATCACCAAATAAAGAATATACAAAGATAGAGAAGTTAAGCTGAAATCAGAAGTTCCTGGCCAAAGAATCCTTATGATATTAGGCAACACTATTAATACTCCAAAAAGTAATCTGCTCAAAAAAACAGCCTCATATTTAGAACCACAAACATTGCATTGGAGAGTCTTGTATCTTGGAAAAGAAGAAGGGAATTTCTCTTTATAAGAAAACTGATTGCCGCATTTGGAACACTTTTTTATTACCATAGTTACACCCTCCACACAAGAATTCTCGGTGATAACGTAATTGATGCTTTAATCATACTATATTGACATAAATAATACATCTCCAATAATTCTAATTATTTCAGAAATTATATTGATTTGCTGATATAATTAGAAATATAGATATAGTGGACTTGCTATTTCCAACAAAGCTATTAGT
>CAYRBM010000361.1:0-2756 GCA_964422425.1 uncultured Odoribacter sp. | reverse complement strand
CCGTAAAATCAAATCAATTGACTCTATTTTAGAATCGAACTCAGGTTAATAGTCAAAGATACGCGAAGTTTTACCGAACAACAATTCCCTTCGACCTTAAGTAGCTTTTCAAATCCGGGATGGCAATTTCCTTGTAGTGAAAAATGCTGGCTGCAAGCCCGGCATCTGCTTTCCCTTCGGTGAAAACATCCACAAAATGATCCATACTACCGGCACCTCCGGAGGCAATGATTGGAATGCTCAGCATCTCCGACATCTTAGCCAGTTCTTTGTTGGCAAAACCCGCTTTGGTTCCGTCGTGGTTCATCGATGTGAACAGGATTTCGCCTGCACCGCGACTTTCGCCTTCTTTCGCCCAAGAAAACAGTTCCTTGTCTGTTGGAATGCGGCCACCATTTACGGTCACCGTCCAATAATCGTTTTCGCCGCGAGCGTCGATGGCCAAAACCACGAACTGACTTCCAAAATTCAGCGCCAGATCGTCGATCAGCTTCGGATTACGCACTGCTGACGAGTTGATGCTGATTTTATCGGCACCGGCACTCAGCAACGCATCAGCATCTTTCAATTCGCTGATACCCCCACCAACCGTAAACGGAATGTTGATTTCGCGGGCGATGCGTTTCACCAGTTCCACAAAAGTTTTGCGGCCTTCGTGCGTAGCGGTGATGTCGAGGAAAACCAATTCGTCGGCACCCTGTTCAGCATAAAGCGCGCCCAGTTCAACCGGATCGCCGACGCTTTTAATATTCACAAAGTTGATGCCTTTCACGGTCTGACCGTCTTTGATATCCAGGCATGGTATGATTCGTTTTGCTAACATAGCTTCAAGTTTAACAGTTAACGGGCAGAAGGCAGAAGAAAAAAATGCCAATATCAACATCATTAATCCAAATTCAACTTCTTCCTTCTGCCTGTTTTACTTTTGACTATTTTTTACCTTCGAAAGCAAGCTCGAAAGCATTTTTTCAATTTCAATACTCAAAGAATTAATCTCAACATATTTTTCTTCACTCAAATATCCCAGTTGGGAACTAATTTCCAATTGGGTTTGAAACTCATACAACGATCCAGAAGCAATCTGTAAAAAACGAATATAATCACCAGTACTATTTCTCCCATATCCTTCAGCGATATTACTTGGAATAGAAACAACGCTTCGTTGTATTTGAGAAGTCAGCCCGAAGGTTTCTTCCTTGGGAAATCCTTTCGTTTCTCCATATACAAGCAGTACCATCGACATTGCCTTTTGCCAAACAATCAAATCCCTATACGTATGCATATTCTTGAGTTTTGTGTTTTTTTTACTTCTGCCTTCTGCCTGTTCAACTTCTAACTCAATTGATAAATCTACTAATCTCCTCCAACTTAATTCTCCCCTCATAAATCGCTTTCCCGGTAATGACTCCCGGAATGCCCATTTCATTGAGTTCGTGAATGTCTTCCATTGAAGCAATTCCGCCGCTGGCAATCAATTCCAGTTTTGGAAAGCGTTCCATTATTTCTTTGTATAAATCGATGCTGGGGCCGGTTAACATGCCATCGCGGGCAATGTCGGTGGAGATGACTTTCTGAATGCCCTTTTCAGTATAACTTCCGATAAAATCCAGAATAGGCAGTTCCGAAACTTCCTGCCAGCCGCTTACAGCAATCTTTTTGTCTTTGGCATCGGCTCCCAAAATGATTTTCTCAGCACCGTACGTTTCAATCCAGCGCAGGAATGTTTCGCGATCTTTCACCGCGATGCTACCGCCGGTAACCATTTGTGCGCCACTTTCAAAAGCAATACGCAAATCCTCGTCGGATTTCAACCCTCCGCCAAAATCGACGACCAAACTAGTTTTGTTGGCAATGGTTTCCAGAACTTTGTAGTTGACGATGTGTTTGGCTTTTGCGCCATCCAAATCAACCAAATGCAGCCGGGTAATCCCGGCATCCTCGAACATTTTGGCAACTTCCAACGGATTCTCGTTGTAAACCGTTTTCTGGTTGTAATCGCCTTGCGAAAGACGAACACATTTAGCATCAATAAGATCAATGGCAGGTATAATTGTTATCATTCTCAAATCTTCAAGAAGTTTTCTAATATTTTGGCTCCGACAACTCCACTCTTTTCCGGATGAAACTGGGTTGCGTAAAAATTGTTTTTGTGCAACGCTGCGCTGAAAGGGTTGATGTAATTGCATACAGCCGCAGTATGCTCGCCCACAGCGGCATAATAAGAATGCACAAAATAGACGTACTGGTTGTCGATCGACGGATCAAAAATGCCGCTTCTCAGTTGACTGATGCTATTCCAGCCCATGTGTGGAACTTTGGTTACGAATCCCATCCCGAGTTCAGGAATAAAGCGTTTCACTTTCTCCTCGAAAATGCCCAAACACTGTGTATCTCCTTCTTCAGAATGACTACACATCAATTGCAAACCAAGACAAATGCCCAAAACCGGCTGTTTCAGTTCTGGAATCAACTTGTCGAGTCCTTCCTTTTCCAGGTAAGCCATCGTGGTGCTTGCCTCGCCCACTCCCGGGAAAATGACTTTGTCGGCATTCCGGATTTTGTCGTGATCGCCGGTAATTTCAGCAGAAACGCCCAATCGCAGTAGTGCATTGTTCACCGACTCGATATTTCCGGCGTTGTATTTGATTATGACAATTTTCATGTATTTTTCTTGTTAACCAGAGAACAACGAAGCTGATCTCTTAGTAAATTTACTCCCATTAACGGCGCGTTCTTCTAACGGTTAGGAATCCGGT
>CAYRBM010000360.1:0-2760 GCA_964422425.1 uncultured Odoribacter sp. | reverse complement strand
ATCAATTGTGTCTTATAAATCACTTTGGATAATGTTTTACTTGTGATAAGATAGCCTGGGCATACTTCGTACAAACAGGTTAATGGCCGTCCCGCCTTTGAGCGCAAATATTGTTTCTTTTGCAACATACGGGAGCGTTTGTAACAATAAATCAACCTGTGCTTTATATTTTGGATCGATCATAGTTGAGCTAGTTCTTTGGATATTGTAATATGAAATTCAGAATCATACGAACCATTACTGACAATACTGCGATCTCCCTGTCCAAGATTGACCGAAGATAAATCAAGAAATTGGAACCATTGATGATTCGCCTTTTTCGCCATATATAAAAATAAGCGTTTAACTTTTACAGAATTGCATCCTTCCAAAAGCTTCTGCAACAGTCCAGGCCTAAGATTTACCAAGCCAGACATGATTTGATAAACCTCCATTATATCCAACTTTTCAGGAGTTAGATAAAGACATTCGAATATTGCCCGCTCTGCTGATGCTATCATTAACGGGAATTGAGTTTCCTGATATTCATCAATCCCAATTTCTTCAGGTAGGAACGAAGTCTTGACGTGGCTTACCGTTTCACTCCATGAATATTGTTTAAACCAAGCTGGCAATCTTGCATTCAATTGAGAGAATAAATAAACAGTCTCGGTTCCGGTGCGGATATAATGCGAAAATCCCAACATGGATAAAGCTGTTGGGCCACCAATGTAAGCAGGCAGATTAGCTTGTTTTTGCAGGGAACAAAGTGCACCTTGCCAACCGACAGTTTCATTAGGGCGTTTGAATGCACCAACACCAACCGATTCAAGCCAGCCGCTTTTTAAATAACGATGT
Source organism: uncultured Odoribacter sp. (assembly GCA_964422425.1). Lineage (GTDB taxonomy): Bacteria > Bacteroidota > Bacteroidia > Bacteroidales > Prolixibacteraceae > Aquipluma. Next base: position 1,923 of record CAYRBM010000360.1, on the reverse strand, counting down.
TGCAGGTCACGGGAGAATCCATTTGCATCAAGCCATGAAGCAAGCATTATGGTTCCCGGAACATGCAAATCCAGAAGTTTCTTTAATTTTATTTCATTATTCGTACTCACAGTACAAATATCGTAATATTTTTAAAGAAACAAACGATATCCAGATTATTTTAACCTACTGCATTGTTGTTGACCTGCTCCACAATCCGAATAATCCGGAATACAATCAGGATAAAGCTTTTGAATGGTTTGAGGACAATATAGTTCCTTTAATCGACTAATCTACAACCTATATCAAATTCAGAGCATATTCTATTTCAACAATTTATGAATGTGGCTTCATCAGTTTCTCAATGAAAATCTTATTTCTCAAGATTGCACGTTCAAGAAGAGTGGAATATTTTAAAACCTCGGTATACAAGGAGCCATCATTTCTTCCTGACTCTCCGGGGATCTTCTTCGAAGGGCGAAATTGATAATCAAAGTGATACGAATCTATAAAGTCACCATCGAAGGCGCGGACTTCTCTTCCATTTATTGCTTCGCCGATTAAATAACCATAGAAAGTTACAATCTGAAAATCTTCATTTGTGAAATTTCTAAGCAACGAGGCATATCTGTTAATTTGATTTAGATGAACTGCGACATTTACATTCGGGTTCTTAAATTCAATAATTATACATTTACCCTCATCTGGAAACAAAAGGATGTCTGGCTTTTTGATTTTTCTATCCTCGCCCAAAGAATTTAGATATTCGTCCTGTTCTTGGGTAAATTCAGTCTTTAAAAGCTTCTGTCCATCAATCTCGATTTCATTAAGTCGATACTCAGAATTCCCTTTAAAATAAATAAAATCTTCATTAATAAGCCACAGGTCCCTTTCATCAGGGTTATCTGAACTTTGTTGAAATATGAGGTTGTGTAATAATTTTTCGTCAAAATTTCGTTCTTCAGTTTTCTGAATTTCCAATTGTTTTTTCAGGATCTTGTCGAAAAGATCTAAAACAAGTTTCCGTCTGGCAACATAATGAGTTAATGCTGTACGGTTTTGTAATGGAATTGCTTTAACGAGTTCGTCAATTTGATCTTTTAATTCATCATCATAATTTGATGAAGCAGGATTCAGTTCTTCAATAGCTTTTACTTGTTCCTTTAAAAAAGCATCTCCCTTTGCTGTAACTTTTGCGTCAGCCTGATATACTTTTTCAAGAATCTTATCATCCGTATCGTTTAGTCCAATTTTAATCGATTTCAGTGTTTCATTGTTGAGCAGAAACATTTTTTGAAGTTTATCAACATCCTGCTGTTTCTGTTCTTTTTTGATCCTTATTTCCTGGTAAAGCTCTTCTATAACCCGATTTGCAGTTTCCTGAATATCATCTAATAAAACTACCTCCTTTTGAAATAGAGGTTCGTTGAAGTTCTTCTTAAACTCTTCCTTCGTGGGTATGTTTAGTTCTCCTCGAGTATCCCCATCCATCTTATCGATGTAATCTCCCGATAATAAAAACAAATACCTGTGATCATCTATTTGATCCTTATGTAATAAGGAGTTTAAGCATATCTCTTTGGCAATTTGACCTTTACTTGTTAGCATTAAGCCATTCTTCTCAAGCTTAAACGATGAAATCAAAAATGATCTAAGATTGAGAGTTTCTTTCTTTGCTGTTCTTTCTATTTCCGATCCATCAAATGAAAGCTTGCTGTATTGAATTGTAATATCCTTATCCTGATCGTGTTCCGGAATATCAGCAGAGGTTATTTTTTCTTCATTAACCACCTTGCCATTTAATAAATACTGGAGTTCTATTAAAGGTAAATTTTCCCTATTCTCACAGAAATAAGCTAAATAATGGGTTACCAGACTTTCTTTTAATTCCTGAACTGAAAGGCCAGTAAAAAATTTGGCATCCTTTTTTGACAGAGGGTTTTT
>CAYRBM010000359.1:1478-2774 GCA_964422425.1 uncultured Odoribacter sp. | reverse complement strand
TTTTCAATCAGGGTCGAAATGCAGTTTTTCATGTTCAGGTAATGAACCCGGTCGCTGAAGTTTTCTTTGGTGGTGAGCACCTGCGCGCACACTATACCGTACTTACTGAAAGCTTCGGCCCATTTGTTGATCATTTTTACCTGCCCTACTGCCGACCATAATTGGCGCGCAGAAACCGTGTCGAGTTTCCTTCCGTTGCCGATTTCGCCCCGCCCGGCAGCCACAGCTCCCGACGAAACCAAAACGATTTCAACGCCTTCCTGCCGTAATCGAGCCATTTGATCGACCAAATGCGAGATATTGGCATCGTTTAAAGTACCGTCAGACTTGGTTAGAACGTTACTGCCAACTTTGACAGTGATTTTTTTATAGCGTAAATTTGTTTTCAAAATCAGCATTTATTGAAAGACGCAATCAATCCCTGGATGAGCGATGAGCTGAATCCCTGGTGTTCCATTTCATTCAAACCGGTGATGGTAATACCGCGTGGTGTGGTTACTTTATCAATTTCCTGCTCCGGGTGGCGACCCGATTCCAGGATCAGTTCTGCAGCACCTTTTACCGTTTGAGCTGTAATAAACTGGGCCATTTCAGCACTGAAACCCATTTCAATTCCACCTTGCATGGCAGCCCGCATGTAGCGCAACGCAAATGCAATTCCACAAGAGCCCAAAACGGTGGCTGCAGCCATCAAATCTTCTGTGATAATTAATGCTTTCCCCAGCTGATCAAAAATATGAACCACCAGATTTCGTGTTTCTTCTGATTTTACGTTGGTCGAAATCAAAGTCATCGATTCCTGAATAGAAATGGCTGTGTTTGGCATAATCCGGAATGTCAGTACTCCGGTATTGCTCATCGTCTCTTCGAGTTTGGGAAGTCCCAATCCGGCAACCGCCGATATTAAAATCTGACCCGGTTTTAACACGGGCTTTATTTCTTCCAGAATAGCTTGTGCCTGATAAGGTTTGATCGCCAGAATAATAATTTCTGCATTTTGCACGGCCTCCACATTATTTTCGGTGGTTGTGGCTCCCTGTTCCTGAAATTTTTTCAAAACGGCGGCAAAACGGTCGGAAACGGTAAGCGACGAAGGGGCTATTTGCTTCGATTTTATCAATCCGAAAGCCACAGCGCCTCCAAGATTTCCGCCACCAATAATCGTTATTTTCTGGTCAATCATATTTTAAGTATTTACGATTTAATCATTTACCATTACAATTGAACCAAAAAAAATATACTCTTTTTTTTATTCCCGATTGCTAAATGGTCTGAACAAGGGCGTCAACAAAAACA
>CAYRBM010000359.1:0-1468 GCA_964422425.1 uncultured Odoribacter sp. | reverse complement strand
CTGCTTGTTCTTTGGTCAAAGTTAGCGGAGAAAGTAACCGAATGATATTTGCTCCACTTACGCCGGTAAAAATATGATGTTTTTTTAATAAAACATGACGAATGTCATTAATTTGTCGATCAAATTCGAGTCCGATCATCAACCCAAGCCCGCGAACTTCTTTAATTCCTGAAATGGATTTAAGCCTATTGATCAGAGATTCACCAACTTCGGCAGCATTTTTAACCAGTTTTTCGGTCTCCATGATTTCGAGAACAGCTAAACTTGCAGCGCAGGCCAGGTAATTGCCACCAAAAGTGGTTCCCAACATGCCATGCCAGGGTTTTATTTCAGGGGCAATGAGCAAAGCGCCAACGGGAAATCCGTTGCCCATACCTTTGGCAACCGTAATTAAATCGGGTTTTACCGGTGTGTATTGATGTGCAAAGAATTTCCCGCTACGGCCATAGCCCGATTGAATTTCATCTAAAATCAGCAATGCTCCGTATTGTTTGCACAATTTTTCAGCGCCAATTAAAAATTCAGGATCAGGAACATGAATGCCGCCAATTCCCTGGATTCCTTCAACAATCACTCCGCCGATTTCGTTGGTTTTTAGTTGTTCTTCGAGCAAAGCCAAATCATTGAATGGTAAAATGATAGCATTGGATGTTTCGTTGACCGGAGCAACGATCTTGGGATTGTCGGTCACAGCAACGGCAGCCGAAGTACGGCCATGGAAACCTTTTTTGAAGGCTACCATTTTTTTTCGTCCTGTAACAAACGACGCCAGTTTCAGCGCGTTTTCGTTGGCTTCGGCACCCGAATTCACCAGAAACAACTGGTAATCGGGATAACCGCAGGCTTCGCCCAACTTTTCAGCCAGCTCTTTTTGCTGCGGAATTTGCACCGAATTGGAGTAAAAGCCAATCTGGCCAAGCTGATCATTGATTCGTTTGATGTAATGCGGATGTGAATGCCCCACTGAAATGACGGCATGTCCGCCATATAAATCCAGATATTTTGTTCCGTTTTCGTCCCAAACATAGCAACCTTCGCCTTTTACGGGAGTAATGTCGAGCAACGGATATACGTCGAAAAGATTCATAGTTAAAATGTTACGAGTTTCGCGTTGCGAGTTTCGTGTTGGGATTGACTCGTAACCCGCAACCCGTAACGCGCAACAATATTTTTAAAAAGCTACCGCTTTCAAATTAAGGCCGGTGGTTTCTTCCAGTCCAAAAACGAGGTTCATGTTTTGAACGGCCTGTCCGGAGGCACCTTTCAGCAAATTGTCGGTCACCGAAAGGATCATCAGTTTATTGCCATGTTTTTCAAGGTAAACAATTGCCTTGTTGGTGTTTACCACTTGTTTCAGATCAGGATTTTTGGTGCTCACCTGCACAAAAGGGTGCGATGCGTAATAATCCTGATAAAGCTTGGTGGCTTCTTCTAAAGAACCATCAAATTGGGTATAAACTGAGGCAAA
>CAYRBM010000358.1:0-2781 GCA_964422425.1 uncultured Odoribacter sp. | reverse complement strand
AAGTCCGCAGGGCAGCGGCAATACCTATGGATTATTTAGTAGTTGGTTCAAACGGTTTTGCACAAGTTGGCGATCCGGATTATCTCACAAAAGCGAAAATCGAACTTCGGATTTTACTTGATTTTTTGTAAACAAATTATCCTGTTCCTGAAGAATTTGCTTCAAAGACTTATTATTGCATTAAAGGTTTCAACCATGATTTTGGAACCTACCATGAAGTTGTTATCATCTTCGATGACCAATATCTTTCCACACTGGAGGATTCTGAAATATCAAACTGGAAGCGAATTATTCAATGTGTGAATTGTGTAATTTTTTTCCATAATTGTGTAATATTTTCTATAGATAAAGTTTTCATTTTCGCCTGATGAAACATTCTGAAAACTATTCTGAAAAAATGGAATTGAGAAATCTAAATGGAAGCTGGGAAGAGCAAAAAGTTAAGCTCAAAACGAGATTTGTAAAATTAAAGGATAGCGATTTGATACTTGAAGAAGGTGAAAAAGAGGAGATGATTTCAAAACTAGAAATCAAGCTTGGTAAAACAAGAGATGAATTACAAAATATCCTTGCTGGGCTTTAGTATTTTGTATGTTGTTGAATTTTTAATCGGTTTCCTACTTTAATTTAGTCAAAAATGACAATATACAAACTTCCTGATGGAACGGAATTTAATTTATCAGATCAAATCCACAAAGAAGAAAGATCAGACGGCTGGTATATTATCGGAAACGATCAGGAAGTCAAAGTCAAAGATGAAGCAAGGGCAGATCGCTATATAGAAATATATGATAGAGATAGATATAAATATTACATTATTCATTAAGCGGGGGATTAAGTCAATTGATAAAGCGATTATATGAACTGAAAAATATATTCGTAGTTTTAATGTGAGTAAATTAAAGAATATTCATCATGGTATAATTTCACCATTGGAATTATACTATGATGAATAAACAGATTTTATAAACGCTCTCACTTTTATTTAATGCAGATGATTTGAGTTTTTCCCTATTCAATCAATTCCTGTTTAATAAGTTTTTTACTCTCACTCAATTTTAGCGCAAAGTTATTTCCGCATTCCGGAAAAGTCAAGGGTGGCTTTTCCTTCCACACTTTCCACCAGCGCCACGCTTCGCGCTTGGTCAAAAACCTAACGCCCCTCGACTGTTTCACACTCAGGGGACGTAAGGTTTTATGACATTCGCCCTTGACAAGAATCCGGTCTGCTCAATGGTATTCGGCTCAAAATTAACTGGCGAGCCAGAAGCCAAAATAAGTCCGCAGGGCAGCGGTCAAGAACAATGAAAACGTATAAGAAAATTCTTCCATTAATCACTTTGAAGAAATCAAAATCAGATTTTCCATGTGCAAAGATTGTAACATCAGCCGATGCTAATGAATTCATCCGCAATTTTTACTCAGATGATATTGGAATCTTTGAAAGTTTTTTCATCCTTTTGCTCAACCGAAACAATACAACTATTGGTTATGCCAAGATTTCGCAAGGTGGAATTATTGGAACTGTTATCGATGCCACCATTATTGCCAAGTACTGCGTTGAAGCTTTGGCCAAATCAGTAATCCTTGCTCACAATCATCCTTCCGGCGGACTTGTTCCCAGTCAGGCAGATAAAGATATCACACGGAAAATAACAGATACCCTAAAGATTTTCGATTGCACAGTTCTTGACCATGTTATCCTTACGGAAGAGTCTTACTTCTCCTTTGCCGATGATGGAATGATGTATTAAAAAGAGCCCTTCGGGGCTTTTTTTTATCATTTGCCATTGCCCAGCATATTCAGCTTTTCGCTTAATTCAATAAGTCCGGCTTTCTGTAAGCAGTCGCTGGCCATTGCCCTCAGTTCTTTCAAACTCTCTTCAGGAACATTGTTTAGAAGATTGGATGATTTATCATCATCTTTTGCTGTCAGCCCCCGCTCAATAACACTGTTGAGGAGCAATACATTTTTACGTGACATTTTCAAATCAATCTTCACCGTTTCATTCATGCCAGGGATACTCAGAATGGTATCATAAACCTTGGCCACATCATTTGTTGTCAGCATAATTACTTGTTTTAAATTAGACAAAATTTACGATGTAAAAGTAATGAGCCATTTTCAAACCATCCCAGTCAAAATATAGTGAGGATAGGTAAAACCCATACCGCTTATTTACCTTCGTATCATTGAACTGAATAGTGAACTTGAAAATGTGCGGTATGGATTTCAGGAATGAAGGGCTTTCCATTAGCGAAGCAAAAGAAATGGACATGGTAAATTACCTGTCCGCATTGGGCCACGAGCCAGCAAAGATCAGGAACAATGACTATTGGTATTTATCTCCACTTCGGGAAGAAAAAACACCATCATTTAAGGTAAACAGGAAGCTTAACCGGTGGTACGATCATGGTCTGGGCAGAGGGGGTAACCTGATTGATTTCGGCATCGAATATCATCGCTGTACTTTTGGCGAATTGCTTAACAAACTAAGTGGTAATTTTTCTTTTCAAAAGCCACATGCCCAGATGGTGAAAAGTGTGTATGAGCAGGAGCCTAAGATTAAAGTTTTGAGCGATTTTGAACTCACTTCATATGCCTTATTACGGTACGTGGAACAAAGGCATATCCCAATAGAAATTGCTCAAAAGTATTGTCGTGAAATTCGTTATGAATTGAACAAAAAAACCTATTACGGCATCGGTTTTAAAAATGATTCGGAAGGATGGGAAATTCGCAATCCTTACTTCAAAGCAAGCAGTTCGCCAAAGGATATC
>CAYRBM010000357.1:0-2788 GCA_964422425.1 uncultured Odoribacter sp. | reverse complement strand
AACAGGAAATTATGGATATGCTGGCCCCAAAAGGACCGGTTTATCAGGCCGGAACCCTCTCAGGAAACCCATTAGCCATGTCGGCCGGATTGACAACGCTTAAAATATTGGATGAAACCGATGGTTTTTACGACATGCTCGAAGAAAAATCGGCTCGTCTGGAAGCTGGCATCAAAAAATGCCTGGCTGATTTGAATTTCCCGGGTGTCGTCAACCGTGTTGGCTCGATGTTCACACTTTTCTTCACCGAAAACGACGGTGTTACATCTTATACCGAAGCCTGTACAAGCAACACGACCACCTACGCCAAATTTTTCAAAATGGCTTTGGATGCCGGAATCTATTTGGCTCCCTCGCAATTCGAAGCCGGATTCATGTCGGCCGCACACACGACTAAAAAAATTGATAAAACAATAGAAGCAACCTACGAAGCATTGAAAGTATTGAAGGGTTAGTTTTAGTCATTTGCTGCGCGTCATTCGTGGTCATTAATTGTACCCTATTCCAATGAATGACAATGAATGACTACGAGTGACATTTGATGTTTTAATTCTGGCAGATTTTTTGAAGTAGTACCAGTGCTGATCAACCCAAAAGAACATTCAGCGAAAACAGGAAACAATTAAAACTGAAAACATGAAAACAAAAATTGTCATCTTAGTTTTGGCGCTTTGCACAAGTTACTTCAATGTACAAGCCCAGCGACGGGTAACCACAACCACCCGCGCCACCAGTTACGACATCAGCGACAACCTTGATCTGGATGCTGTTTCGTCGATTTTTGGTGAGTCGAAAGACCTCGAAGATTTTGAATACCGGTTGAATGATCCTGAAAACCGTATTTCCAATCTTGATCTGAACAACGACGGGTACGTCGATTACCTGCGCGTTTTGGAAACCACTTCCGATAGAAATTCATTAGTTGTCATTCAGGCAGTTCTCGACGAGGATGTTTATCAGGATGTAGCAACGATCGAAATTGAACGTGCTCCCGACGGAAGGCACCGGATACAGATTGTTGGCGACGCCTGGATTTATGGCCCAAACTATATTATTGAACCGGTATTTTACCGCGATCCGTTTATTTTCTCCTTCTTCTGGGGACCTCGCTATCACGTCTGGCATTCGCCTTATTACTGGGGCTATTATCCACGCTGGTATTCCCGTTGCAAACCCTATCCAACATTCAGGTATCACCGGCATATCCATGTGCATATTGACAGACACAATTCATATCACCGGATCAATGAAAGGCATTTTCATTTCTCGGGCGACAATTATAACCATATCCGGAGAAACGATTTTGCCACACGATACCCTGACCGTGCCTTCGAAAGCCGCAACCGCGATGTACGGAATCACAACGAATTGATTCAGCGCCGCTCGGGACGTTCTCCGGAAAGCTTGCCAAGCCCGAGAATGGAACGAAACGACAACCGCATCAGAACGGAAGGCCGCACTCCAAATACAGAACGTTACGACCGCAACCGATCTGACAACGACAATCGTCGTCCGGTCTATCAGGAAAAGTCCGGAGAGGTGAAATCGAGAGAAATCAGGACCAATACTGAACGCAGTCGCCCGGAATACAACGGCCGCCAACAGCAAAAAAGGACAGAAACTTATGAACGCCGTCCGGAAACGAACCGAAAACCGGAAATTCGGGAAGGATCGTACCGAAGAATTGAGCCAACTCAACGAAATTCGGCACCCAAAGAAAAATCGGTAAACGTAAATCCGGGAAGAAGCAGATCGAACAACGAAGTGAAACAAGCTCCAAGGGTTCAAAAATCTGAATCAACCAAAAAAGAAGAAAAGCGGGGAAGCGACAACCGCCGCCGAAATGATTGATTATTAATTTAAACAGATATTATTTTGACAACAAATTCAATTTTACTGAAGACTCTGAGGGGAGAGAAAACCGAACGGCCACCGGTTTGGTTTATGCGTCAGGCGGGCAGAGTGTTGCCGTCGTACATGAAAATAAAGGAAAATTACACGTTCTGGCAAATGATGCAGAACCCAGAAATTGCAGCCAAAGTAACGTTGCTTCCGGTTGACGATCTGGGCGTTGATGCCGGAATTTTGTTCTCCGACATATTGGTAATTCCTCACGCGCTGGGCATGGGCCTTGAGTTCAACGATAGCGGCCCGCTGTTCGATCAACCGCTGGCCTACCGCGAAAATCCGCTGGCCGGACTGAACCCAGATCCTTCAAAATTGAATTACATCTACGAGGTAATCGACGAGATTATCCGCACCAAGCGCGAGGATATTCCGCTCATTGGCTTCTGCGGCGCACCTTTGACCGTTTTGTTGTTCATGTTGCAAGGGTTGGGCCGCAAAGGCGATTTCCCGGAAGCCATCAAGTTTATCTACGAGAACAAGGAAACAACAAAAAAACTGATCGAAGTGGTCACCGATTTGTCGGTTATATACGCGCAGGAACAGTGCAATCACGGCATCGAGGTGTTTCAGTTGTTCGACACGCACGCCGGATTGATTCCAGCCGATTTATACCACGAATTGTTTATGCCAGCCACCAAAAAGATTGCCGCTGCCGTTCGCGAAAAAGGTATTCCGTTCATTTTCTTTCCAAAAGGACTGGGAACCGGGATTGCCCAAATCACGCCGGAAGACTGTGATTACCTGAGCATCGATTGGCAAACGCCACTCAACGTGGCGCGAAAATTAGTTGATCCGAAAATTGGCCTTCAGGGAAATGTTGATCCCCGATTGTTATATGCAAGTCAGCCCGAAATTGAAAAGGCACTTGAACCGTATATTG
>CAYRBM010000356.1:0-2821 GCA_964422425.1 uncultured Odoribacter sp. | reverse complement strand
TCCCATATCCATTAAGAAAATCTATTGTATCTTTTATAGCATCATAGTAATATCCCTCTTTTGTTGCGTGTTCTTCAACACTTTCTTCAAGCGTGCTCTTGTAGTATGGCTTTACACTCATAAGTCGTTTCATAATAAAGAAATCATCATTCATTAACACAAAGTCTTCTGAAATATTTTCGTCCATACATACTTTTCGTAATTTGTGACAAGTATTTTTTAATTTATCTGTAAATGGATCTTTAGCAGGAATATGATATATACCTTGCACAAATATAGGACGATAACCAACTATACATACATTGCGATATTTCATATTTCTATATACCCCCCTGAGAGAATATCTTATTTCGTTGTTGTTCCACAAACTCCCTGTCCCAAGCACATATACAATATCCATTTTTTCTGTGTTCATACAATTACTCGTTTATTTTCTTTTTTAGATAATTTGATGCTTTAAATTTTGCCCTAAATTTGTTTTTAGGCTTAGTACCAAATGGACTATTAACTTTACCCTTTCGTGATTCAGTTTTATGTATGCTAGCAATTCTATGGATAACGACACTTCCTTTCTCTCTTAAATCATTTTCTATTCTAAGATATTGTTCATCTGTTAAATGAATTCCTTTAAGTTTTGATTGTTTTTTATCTCTCTTTCTCATATTATAGTCCGTATTCAATTACATCTTTTAAACTTCTTGCGATTATATATTCTATTCCCTGTTTCTCGCATCTATCTTGAAACTTTTTTTGTTCTGGAGATAATCTTCCTTTTTTTGCTTTGACTTCTATAAATACTGGAAATTGTTTCCACAAAACTATTATGTCTGGAAAACCTGCTAATTGATATTTCGGTAGTTTTCTGTATATCTTTTTCTTTTGATCATATACAGGTATGTTGTTTATTCGTGAAAAAAAATGTTTTTTAAGTTCTAGATATTCGCATATAGTGTTTTGTATTGATGTTTCTTCTGTTTTTTTCGCCATAATCACTATAATTATAATACATTTATGTCATTTACCTAAAATCTTTTCCACATCTTTATATATATCTTTTATAAAATTCTTGTCTCTAATCTTAAATATGTAACCAGATACAGTTACTTGCCTTAAACTCATAGACAAAAGTTTTATTCTAAATTCATCTCCAGTTTCGTGTATGTTTCTTCCGTCTGCAATTTTATGATGCTTGTGACACAGCATCACAGAATTCAAAATACTATTATTAAATAAACCTTTCCGTCCGTATATATGGTGTAATGAACAACCTATGTTTGATGAGCATATACAACAGTACTCGTGATATGTCCACACATACGCTTTATCTTCTTCGCTAAAATCGTTGGTTAGTTTCATTCTTGTATTTATTTTTTACATCAGTAACTAACTGTTCTATACACTCAATCGCCTTAGTTATATCGTTCTTTTCTCGTGGCTCGTTATGCACAACTCTATAAACCTCCTCAACCTTAAATAGATCACAGTGCACATTCTTTAAGAATGCTATTGTCTCTCTTAATGCATCATCTGCAGTACCACCTTGATTAATTTGAATTCTAATCGGCATACTAATATCTGTTAAAAGCCATAGCATTATGCCAAATATCCATACTTATTTTTCGTTTTTTTGCTGTACTTATTTTTAATGGTAGATACATATTTTCTTCATTCTGAATCTTTGCACGAATTCTCTTAATATGATCTTCTCTTGGAAGAGTAAATAAATCATCAAGTGCTACATAATATTTTCCGTCTGCTTGCCTAAGAATTATTTTATGACTGTAATACTCTTTCCACAATCTAGTTGTTAATTCAATGTCACAATCACGAGTTTCTGGATACTCTTTTAATACTCGTAATATTTTCTTTTTTAAATCTTTTATTCTTGCCATATTATTTATACTATTTGATACCAAACTTCTTTAAAATATAAGATGTCCACCAGTATGATGCTAAAGCAAAACCTAGTATGAACATTAAAACTGCGATTATTATATCTTCCATAATTATTCTTTAATGTTAATAAGATTGTGTTCTAGGAGATATATAAGCATTTTTGCTCGTGCGTCTGCTTCTGTTTTTTCGTGAATAGTATATCCGTGTCCCTTGAAATACCAGCCGTGGTCAAAATTTGCGTTCCAAGAGGGCATTATTCCTTGTTGGTATGAAGACAGTATCTCCCCAAGTTCTGCTACTGTGTAGGCAGAGTAATGTTGTTCAACAGAATAGTTGTCTGGTTTGCCAACTGAATCTACCCAGTCAACAAAATTATTGTATTCTTCTTCTGTAATTAAGTTCCCATTTTCACTCCAATAAAACAAACTCTCCTGCTTTACACCTAATTCCTTTAATCTCTTTGATAGTTCAAGAGATGTGACTTGTTGTTCTAGTTTCATATTGAATAATTTAATGTACTATAAATGTTTCCGATTACTTCCCAATCACTATCAAAATCCCAATAATCAAGACCCCAAGCCTCAGGATCTGGTTTCTGTTCAATTACAAATGTGATATTACCTTTCTTTACAATATCTCCTGTAAATATTTCAACTTTATTTTTATCTCTCATAAGAGTTGATAGATAGAAATCAAATTTTCCTATATCTCCACCTTCGCTTTGATAGCCTGCAATAAAACCTGCAACAGTAAGAATACTTCCTTCAATAACTACTTCTTTTGCATTTCTATCAACTACTCTTATTCTAATTTCTTTGTTTTGCATAATATTTTACAGATTATTAACGATCTGAGTTTTCAATTAAAAACCTTATAATATCTGTCAATTCTTATCTGACCGTTGCCTGAAAAACCCATTCTGAAA
>CAYRBM010000355.1:0-2822 GCA_964422425.1 uncultured Odoribacter sp. | reverse complement strand
GTCGGATAAACAATTGTAACACCATCTTTTACCGTTTTCCGGAATTTGCGGTTATTTTCATCGGCAAACTGCCTGTTTTCCTGATGCAAATGAACCGGCATCCGTGAGTAAAACAACTCCGGATAGAAATACAGCGGCACAATTCCCTGCCGGTTATTCATCGACAAAAGGTTCTCCAGATCATTTTCGAGCGGATACATAAATTCCGAAATTCTTTCATCCCGAAGCAGCCGCGCCGAAGCATCGTTCATGACGTATACATTCTCGTTGCAGCTTGCCTGCGCATTCTTCGGCAGCAACACCTTTTGCGACAAATGGCTGACAAAAAAGTGTGTAATTCCTGAAGCTGAAACGCGGTGTGTCAAATCACGGTAAAAATCGAGGTGGTTTTCAGAAATAAATTTGGGCAATTCAATCCTGATTTTATGCTTATTTTGCTGAATAACTGCCGATTGATGATCAAACGATTCCCAATCCAATCGTTTGTAAGAAAGAATCACGGCATCGTAATCGTCGAACCGAAGTTTGGCGAGCCACTCCGGACTTCCAATTCGAACCAGCAACATTGGCTGTTGAACCTGCTTATTCGTGGGTTGCAATTCCTTCCTGATTTCCAGCTTTTTAACCGGTCTGATCTTAAGCGGTGGAACCGTTTGTACATTTCCCAGCCGTGATGAAAAACTCTGCTCTTTCACCCGTACCAGCAAAATATCATTTCCGGCAGAAATCTTTCGGGTAAAATCGGCTTCTGCTTCGTAAATATTTCCTTTCCTGCTGAAATTTTCCATTTTCAGGTACAACTGTTCATCGTCGTTAGCCGTGCGCACGCGAAGCCGGTAACCTTCCTTCAGCTCCACCGAACTTTCAAAACGAATAGTTTTGCGGCCAACTTCCACAATTTTGCCAACGACTGTACCAATTGAAATATCGTCGGTAATGCTGTCTCCGACTTTTCCGCCCAAAAACCACGACGTTTTCTCGCGCCCCATGTCCAATTCCAGCATTTGGGCTGCTGCTTCAATATTTTGCACGTCGTCTAAAACCATTCGGTAAGCGCGGCAAACCTGGTAAACGTAATCGGCCGATTTCATTCGCCCTTCAATTTTCAGCGAATGAATCCCGAGAGCCATCAACTTCCGGAGATTTTGAATTTGCTGATTATCCTTCAGGCTGAAAAGGGCGTGTTGCTCTCCCCCGTCCTGGTAAACGCGCCGACAACTCTGCTTACAAATACCGCGATTGGCGCCCTGCCCGCCGGTATAACTGCTAAACAGGCACATTCCTGAAAACGAATAGCAAAGCGCACCGTGCACAAAGACCTCCAGTTCGGCCTTCGATCGTTGCGAAATTTTCTCCAATTCAGGCATTGTAAGCTCCCGGGCTAATACGGTTCGCACAATTCCTTTTTCAGCACCAAAATTAACGCCCACCGAATTGTGGTTGCCCATTTGCGTACTGGCATGAATTCTCAAAGCCGGGAAATATTTGCTGGCCAAATAATAAACGCCCCAATCCTGAATGATAATGCCGTCAACCTTCACCGCTTCAAGAAACGAAAGCACATCGATAAGCTGATCTAGTTCCTTATTTTTAATGAGAATATTGAGCGTGATATAAACTTTGACATTCTTTTCTTTCGCACGACGAACCGCCAGTTGGAGCATTGGTTTTGAAAAATTACTGGCGCGTCCGCGGGCATTAAATTCCTGAAGTCCGAGAAATACCGCATCGGCTCCGGCATTTAATGCGGCGTACAACGATTCGGCATTTCCAACCGGGGCTAACAATTCAGGCATTCGATGATTCATGGTACGATTTGATCAGGCAAAAGTAGAAAAACTGGTTCAATAATTTGGTTTTAATTTTCGGGATTAAAGGAGTTAAACCTCCGATTTACAATTTTCAGATTGCAACCATTTCTTATTTTTACCAAATCTAAATTACACTTTGAAACGAAAATTGACATCTTTAGATTGCAATTTTAATTTTTGAAAACGTATTTTTGTTGCATAAAATTCGGGTAATGCAGAATCTGGTCAACCTTCACAATACGCTTCAGGAACAAAACCGAATGACCATCCGTCGCGAGTTGATGGATGAAATCAATTGGTCGGACCGGTTAATTGGCATCAAAGGCTTCCGCGGCGTAGGCAAAACAACCTTTCTGCTCGACATTGTGAAAGAAAAATTCCCGAACGACAAAACCTGCCTGTACCTCAATCTGAACAACTTTTATTTCACCAAGCGTAAAATCACCTCGTTTGCCGACGAATTTTACAAAACCGGAGGCAAAACGCTGATTCTCGATCAGATTCACAAATACCCCGATTGGGCGCCTGAACTGAAAATTTGCTACGACAGTTTTCCTGAATTGCAGATCATCTTTTCGGCATCGCCGGTTTTGCGGGTACTGGAAGGCAACAACGATTTGCAGGACATTGCGAAAATCTATCATTTAGAAGGGCTCTCTTTTCGCGAATTCCTCAACTATCAAACCAATCAAAATTTCAGAAGATATTCTCTTCAGGAAATTTTAAGCAACCATGTGCAAATTGCGCAGTCCATTGTTCAGGAAGTAAAACCACTGGCTTTTTTTACCGACTACCTGAAAGACGGCTACTACCCGTATTTCCTCGACAACAAAAGCTTCTACAGCGAAACACTCCTGAAAAATATCAATCTGGCGCTTGAAATTGATGTGACATATCTCAACCAGATTGATTTGCAATATCTGCCTAAACTTAGGAAATTGCTCCAGATTATTGCCAGCCAAGCTCCGTTTTCACCAAGATATATGCTGGTAGAGCTTTTGACAGGTATTC
>CAYRBM010000354.1:0-2844 GCA_964422425.1 uncultured Odoribacter sp. | reverse complement strand
TTGATGTAGATCGGATTATTTAGAGGTTGCTAATTACCTTTTTTTGCCAGTTGCTTTTATCCTTTGGCATTCAGGCACAGGATCAGATTCCTAACGTTGTCAGTGGTAAGATTGAACGTATAGCGAATTTTCAGTCGGAATATGTTACTCCGCGAAACATAGATGTATGGCTTCCGGAAGGATATTCTGATGCGAACCGGTATTCGGTGCTGTATATGCATGACGGACAAATGCTTTATGACCCGGATATTTCATGGAACAAACAGGCCTGGAATATTGATGATGTTGCTACTGAATTATTCAAAACTGATAAGGTTAAGAAATTCATTGTGGTTGGCATTTGGAATGGCGGTCAAACCAGGCATCCCGATTATTTTCCGGAAAAGCCATTCAATCAGATGTCAAAAGTGGAAAAGGATACGGTAGTAGCCCAATTACAAAGGGTTGGCAGAACAAAGGAAATTTTCAATCCGCAATCCGACAACTATCTGAAGTTCATTGTCAGTGAATTAAAACCTTTCATTGATAAAAAGTATTCGGTTTATACAAACAGGGAACACACCTTTATTGCTGGTAGCAGTATGGGTGGATTGATTTCGGTTTATGCTATTTGTGAATACCCCGATGTTTTTTGTGGTGCCGCTTGCCTGTCAACACATTGGATCGGAACATTTACCAAAGAGAACAATCCGGTTCCGAACTCCATGATTGACTATTTGAGCCGGAATCTTCCCAAACCCGAAAGTCATAAAATATACTTCGATTGCGGAGATCAGACTTTGGATGCATTGTATCCTTCTCTTCAGCGAAAAGTGGATAGTATAATGGTTTCGAATGGTTACAGTGATAAGAACTGGCAGACCCGGTATTTTCCCGGTGAGGACCATAGCGAAAAATCGTGGAGCAAAAGGTTGAATGTTCCGTTGGAATTTCTTTTTAAGGGGAATTAATCCTCTGTAAGTTAAAATATTAAAGATGATAGAAGCTTGTTTGTTCGATTTGGATGGAGTAGTGGTTGATACAGCTAAATACCATTTCATAGCCTGGAAGGCTTTAGCTGAGGAATTGGGTTTTGAATTTACCCTTGAAGATAATGAGCGATTAAAAGGTGTTAGCCGCATGCAGTCGCTCGAGATTTTACTTGAAATTGGAAATATGCGGTTTTCGGATCGGGAAAAGCTTGCGATGGCCGAGAAGAAAAATGCGCTTTACGTGAGTTATATCGAGAAGATGACCCCGGAAGAAACGCTTCCCGGAGTAGAGAAATTTCTTCAGGAATTGAGGGCCGCCGGAATTCGGATCGCGCTAGGTTCGGCCAGTAAGAATGCTCCGATGATTTTGGAAAGGATTCAACTTTCTGGAATGTTTGATGCCATTGTCGATGGAAACTCCATTGCCGAGGCCAAACCAAATCCTGAAGTATTTCTGAAAGGCGCAGAAAAACTGGGTGTCCTTCCTGAAAATTGTGTGGTTTTTGAAGACGCCATTGCCGGAATTGAAGCCGCACAAAATGCCAATATGTACAGCGTTGGAATTGGAGATCCGGAAACCTTAGGTTTTGCCGACATGGTTATTCCGGGGTTCGATGGATTTACAGTTGACATGCTGAAGAAAGCACTTAATTGTGCATAACAATTTTGGCTGTAAGGTTTTGCATGGATTTATAAATCGGGCATAACAAAAAATTGAGTTGGAAAAGAAAAGTTTAGAAAATAGGAAAATAGAGAATCAATCTGCCTGAATTCTGTTCAGGATAAATATTAAACAAAATCTTATGAAAGACTACATCATACACAACGAGTGGAAAGTCATAGAAAAGGGATTCCATAAAGAGGAAAACCGGATCACCGAAAGTTTGCTCAGTATCGGGAATGGCAGAACCGGTCAACGGGCAAATTTTGAAGAAAAATATACCGGCAATACTCTTCGCGGAAGCTATGTTGCCGGTGTTTATTATCCCGATAAAACCCGCGTGGGCTGGTGGAAAAATGGCTATCCCGAATATTTTGCCAAAATCCTGAATGCCACCAACTGGATTGGAATTAATGTTTCGGTTGACGGCGAAGAAGTCGATTTGAATACTGCCAAAATCATTGCTTTTTATCGCGATCTCGATATGAAATCGGGTTTGCTCACACGGCATTTTACGGCTGAACTGAGCTCTGGCAAACAAATAGAAGTTTTGGCGCGTCGGTTTCTAAGCATCGCCGATCAGGAAATAGGAGCAATACGTTATTCGGTTAAAGCTCTCAACTTTTCCGGCGAAATCAGTTTTCAACCTTACATCGATGGCGATGTGGTGAACGAAGACTCGAATTATGATGAGAATTTCTGGATAAGTATTGCGCAGAAAGCAGAAGGTTGCTCAGGTTATGTTTGTGTTGAGACTAAAAAAACAGCTTTCCAGGTTTGTACCGGAATGAGTTTCAACGCAACACTGAATAAGCAAAAAGTTGAGATTAAGCCTGATTCGGTTGTTCGCGAAAAATATGTTGGTACCGAATTTAAAGTAAAGGTAAATAAGGGCGATGAGGTTTGTCTGGAGAAATACGCCTCGATTGTTTCAACGCTTTACTATTCAAAAAATAAACTTCAGGAAGCTACAGAGAAGGCATTGAAACGGGCTGAGGACAAAGGGTTCGACAAACTTTTCAGTGATCAGCAAAAGGCATGGGCAAAGCGTTGGGAAACGAGCGATATACGCATTGAGGGGGATGTGGCTGCTCAACAGGGAATCCGGTTCAACATTTTTCAGCTGAATCAAACCTATTTGGGTGATGACGAGCGCCTTAACATCGGCCCAAAAGGGTTTACTGGTGAGAAATATGGTGGTGTAACCTATTG
>CAYRBM010000353.1:0-2846 GCA_964422425.1 uncultured Odoribacter sp. | reverse complement strand
TGGACGACATCGATTACCTGGTAAGCATCAAGGAAGAGATTGCAGCTTTCGAAGCGAAGTAAACACAAGGAACACAAAGTTTTGCACAAAGAGTACCACGCATTTCATTGCGGTTCTCTGTGCTCTAAGTGGTTAAAAATAAATACTATGACAGGAAAAGTAGTTGAAGTAAAGGATCAGGTGCTCAGCATCATGGATACCACACTGCGCGACGGCGAGCAGACCTCGGGCGTGTCGTTTACCGATATGGAGAAGCTGAGCGTGGCCCGTATCCTGCTGGAGGATGTGAAAGTGGATCGGATCGAAATTGCATCGGCCCGCGTTTCGGAGGGTGAATTCCTTGCAGCAAAACGGGTGCTCGATTGGGCGAAACACAAAGGACACCTCGAAAAGGTTGAAGTCCTTGGTTTTGTTGATGGCAAAACGTCGCTCGACTGGATCAACTCTGCCGGTGGAAAGGTATTGAACCTGCTTTGCAAGGGCTCGTACCGCCACGTTACCCAGCAGTTGCGTAAAACTCCGGAACAACATATCGAAGATATTAAACGGTCGATTGATTATGCTACCGAGTTGGGTATTACCGTGAATGTTTACCTGGAAGACTGGTCGAATGGAATGCGCAATTCGAAAGATTATGTACATTTCATGGTGTCGGAATTTATGAAACTGAACATTGACCGAATCATGTTGCCCGATACTCTTGGAATTTTGGATCCGGATGAAACATACGAGTTTTGCCGCGATATGATTGAATCTTTCCCGGAAGCACGGTTTGATTTTCATGCCCACAACGACTACGATTTGGCGATTGCCAATGTTTTCCACGCGATCAAAGCCGGAATCCGAACTGTTCACACAACCGTGAATGGGCTTGGAGAACGTGCCGGAAATGCACCGCTATCGAGCGTGATTGCTACGGTGAAAGACCACCTGAAAATGCAGACGAAGGTAAACGAATCGATGCTGAACAAGATTTCGAAGCTGGTTGAGTCGTTCTCCGGAATCCGCATCCCGACCAACAAACCGCTGATCGGTGAATTTGTGTTCACGCAATGCAGCGGCATTCATGCCGACGGCGATAGTAAAAATAACTTGTATTTCAATGATTTGCTTCCTGAGCGATTTGGGCGAACCCGCGTTTATGCTTTGGGCAAAACTTCAGGGAAAGCCAACATCAAGAATAACCTGGAAGAACTGGGTATTGAGCTCGACCCTGTTTCATTAAAACTTGTTACCGATCGCATCATTGAGTTGGGTGACCGCAAAGAAACGGTTACTGCTGAAGATTTGCCTTACATTGTTGCCGACGTACTGAATTCTGATAATGGTGAAGCGCCCATTCAACTGGTCAACTATTCGCTTTCGCATGCCATGGGGTTACGTCCTTCGGCTACGGTTAGTTTTTTGATCAAAGGCGAAAAATATGAGGCAACCGCTCCCGGCGACGGTCAGTACGATGCCTTTATGAATGCTATTCAGTCGATTTACCAGGCATTGAACAAGCCATTCCCGAAACTGATCGACTATTCGGTCACCATTCCTCCGGGCGGTAAAACCGATGCTTTGGTTGAAACAGTGATTATCTGGAAGCTCGATCGCGAATTCAAAACGCGCGGTTTGGATTCTGACCAGACTGCGGCCGCTATCAAGGCAACCATGAGAATGCTGAATTTGATTGAAAAGTAAAATAGTTCCAGGTTTCAAGTTCCAGGTTTCAAGTTTCGGTTGGGAAATGGGAAGTTTTGGATATTGAGCATTGGATATTCATTATTGGATATTTTTAAAAATTGATGATCCATCAAAACACAAAGTCTTCGCCGGAAGCCATTCGCCGGAATTTCGATCAGCAGGTGGACCGTTTTTCGAACCTCGAAACCGGGCAAACTACCGCCATCGATTCTCCTTTGTGCATGGAGTTGGTTTCGCGGTCGGCACAATTGCTGAATCCGGGAGCAAAAAGCATCATGGATTTGGGTTGCGGCGGCGGAAACTACGCGGTAAAAGTTGCTTCTTTACTTTCTGATGTGGATTGCACATTGGTTGACATTAGCAGCAATATGCTCGAAAGGGCGGAGGAGCGGGTCGGCGGAATTATTTCAGGAAAAGTAACCGCTTTGCATGGCGACTACCGCGAACTTGATCTGGGCGAAAACCAATTTGATGTGATAACAGCCGGAACGACACTGCACCATTTGCGTGGAGATGACGAATGGGTGTTGGTTTTCAGCAAAATTTATAAAGCATTGAAACCTGGCGGAACTTTTTGGATCAACGACATTGTAATCGGCGAAACCGATGAAATTACCCAAATGATGATCAATGGCTGGGTAAGTATTTTGCAAAGACAGGTCTCGCCGGAAGAAGTCGATATGTATCTCGATCGTTACGAATCGGAAGATACGCCGCGCACTTTGTCGTATCAACTTGATTTATTGAAACAACTTGGCTTTCAGGAGACTTTTGTTTTACACAAACATTTTAATTTTGCTGCCTTTGGGGCCAGAAAGTAAAATAGCACAAAGGCACAAGGACACAAAGAATTATTTTAGTGAAACTTGGAGCCTTCGAGTCTTAGTGGCATAAACAAGAAATAAATAAAACCAAAAATATGAAGTTAAAATTAGCAGTTCTTCCCGGCGACGGGATCGGTCCTGAAATCATCGATCAGGCCATGAAAGTGGTGAAGGCGGTTGTCGTCAAATTTAACCACCAACTCGAATTCAAATATGCACTGACCGGCGCTTGTGCCATCGACGAGTTGGGCGCTCCATATCCCGATTCAACCCACGAATTGTGTATGAAATCGGATGCCGTTTTGTTCGGTGCCATTGGCGACCCGAAATACG
>CAYRBM010000352.1:0-2888 GCA_964422425.1 uncultured Odoribacter sp. | reverse complement strand
TCGCGGATAGGCGAAGTATAATTGATAATATCTTCGGCCAACTGCTTTTTCAGGTCGCCGTAGCGGATGCTGCAATCGTTGTACGAAGCTTCGAACTGGGCCACAATTTCGGGTGTTGAAACGATTTTCAGTAAGGTAAACAGGTTTTCAACCGGCTCGGCTTTTTTGCTGTTTGGCTCGGTTGGACCAGCATCAGTCACGGCGCGCATTACTTTTTTGCGGATGTCTTTCGGGTCTTCATAAAGGAAAATTCCGTTTCCTTCCGATTTGCCCATTTTGCCGCTTCCATCGAGTCCCGGAACTTTAATCATGTCACCACCATCGAAGGTAAAAGGCTGTGGCAGCGGAAACAATTCGCAGTTGTACATGCGGTTGAAACGTCCGGCAAACTTGCGGGCCATCTCCAGGTTTTGCTCCTGATCTTTGCCTACTGGAACAAATTTGGCTTTGTGAATGATGATGTCGGCAGCCATCAGTACCGGATAGGTCAGCAAACCGGCATTCACATTTTCGGGTTGTTTGCGCGCTTTCTCCTTGAACGAAGTTGTGCGTTCCAACTCGCCCAAATAGGCATTCATGTTCATAAAAGCGTACAGTTCAGATACTTCCGGAACATCGCTTTGGATGAAGATGGTGGCTTTGTCGGGGTCGATTCCGCAAGCCAGGTATTCGGCCAACACCTGTTTGACACCGCTCTGAAGGTTTTCGGGCGTGGGGTGTGTGGTGAGCGAATGAATATCGGCAATGAAAAAATAGCAGTTGTAATCTTCCTGCATTTTGATGAAACTGCGCACTGCCCCAAAATAATTTCCGAGGTGAAGGTTTCCGGTTGGCCGGATTCCGCTGACAACTATCTGTTTGGTCATGATTTTTCGATCTAAAAATGGCTGGCAAAAATACACGAACTATTTTCAAATACCAAGAAATGCGGGAAAAGTTGCGGGTTTCGGGTTACGAGTTTCGGGTTGGGGCTTTTAACCGCAGAGTTTCGCAGAGGAAACACAGAGTGTCACGGAGTTTTTTTTTCTCTGTGTTCTCTGTGGTGAAATAGTTTTTTACAGCATCAACAGCCCATTCTCCCTTAATTCCTGGATCGGTTTGCTGTTCCAAAACAACACAAAATCCTCTCCGGTAGTATCCTCAAAGCTTTTCTCCAGTTCGGTAAAATTGGTTTGTTGCGGGTTGTAAACCGACAAGGCCGGAATCTGCTCCATCAGCCATTCGCCCTCTTTTTGCTTCATTTGAATAACCAAATCCTGCTTTTTATTGCTGAAAGTGAGTTCAGCCATTTCGAAAGTCTGGTTTTTCTTCTTCTTGATGAAGCTGCGAAGCGCGGCACTTCCACCCAGCCAAACGATTTTGTGGTTGGGGCTGGCCGGTTCGTAGGCCTGATCGTCGATAGCTTTGCGGATAAAGTCTGGCGAAATCGTCGTTCGTGGCACTTTAAAATCGAACCAATCCTGAAGCGGAAAATCAAAGCAGATGCCGTGCATGTAGTTGAACAGTGATTTACGTAAGCCTTCGCTAAACCGGTCGTGATCGATGCCGGTGAGGTCGCGGAATTGCAGGTCGTTGTTGGCAAACGGGCCGGGCTGCTCATTTTCTATTTTGATGCGAAACTGATCGGGATTTAAGCCAACCGGACTATGAGCCGTAAGTGCAAAATGGTGCCAGAAACCCGACTGAACCACTCCTGCTTCGAACAGTTGGCGCACCACTTCGAGCGAATCGATGGTTTCCTGCACGGTTTGCGTGGGGAAACCGTACATGAGGTAGGCATGCACCATGATTCCGGCACGGGTAAAATTGTCGGTCACTTTGGCCACTTTCGAAACGCTCACGCCTTTGTTGATCAGCGCCAGCAAGCGGTCGGACGCTACTTCGAGTCCGCCAGAAACGGCGATGCAACCCGACTCTTTCAGGAGCAAGCACAGGTCGTAGGTAAAACTTTTCTCAAACCGGATATTGGTCCACCAAACCACAGTCATCTTCCGCCGAATAATTTCCAAAGCCAAAGCGCGCATCAGGGCTGGCGGCGCAGCTTCATCCACAAAATGGAAACCGATTTGCCCGGTCTGGCGGATCATTTCTTCCATGCGGTCGCACAAAACCTGCACGGTGTTGGGCTCGTAGCGTCGGATGTAATCGAGCGAAGTATCGCAAAACGTGCAGCGGCCCCAGTAACAGCCGTGCGCCAATGTGAGCTTGTTCCAGCGCCCGTCGCTCCACATACGGTGCATCGGGTTCACAATTTCGATCACCGACAGGTATTTGTCCAGCTCAAAGTCGGAATAATCTGGCGTTCCCGCTTCAAACTGCGAGAAGTCGGGTTGCGCGGAGCCATTCAGGAAAACCACTTCGCCGTTTTCGAGTGCAAAAGTGCGTTTTAGTTCGGCTTTTGGGCGCTTACCGTCAAGGTATTCAGTCAGGGTTAGAATTGGCGCTTCGCCATCGTCAAGCATGATGAAATCGAAATATTCGAATACGCGCGGATCACTCACCGATCGCAGTTCGGTATTGGCAAATCCGCCGCCCATCGCCACTTTTACTTCCGGATAATGCTTTTTGATATACTGTGCACATTTGAATCCGGAGTATAAATTTCCGGGGAAAGGAATCGAAAAAGCCACCAGCGAGGGTTGCACTTTCTCTATTTTTTCCTGAAGTAGTTGCAGGGTAATTTGGTCGATAAAACTATCGGGTGCCTGCAAGGCTTCGTGCAATTCGTCGAATGTGTTGGCTGAACGGCCCAGCCGTTCGGCATAGCGGCTGAACCCGAAATGTGGATCGATGGCTTCGACGATCAAATCCGACAAATCTTCGAGGTAAAGTGTGGCCAAATGTTTGGCTTTGTCGCGTGTTCCCATTGTTCCGAAAGCCCACTCCAG
>CAYRBM010000351.1:0-2908 GCA_964422425.1 uncultured Odoribacter sp. | reverse complement strand
CGCTATAACCAAAGTCATAAAACAAAATGGGCAATTCGGGTTCACGATGATCAAGCGGTATTGCGAGCAAAACGCTAATCTTTTTGATACGTTGCGAACAGTAAACTATAAACAGATGAACGGCCGTATGGCTGATACTTTATTGTATGTCGATAGTCTGAAGACAGAAAATCCGGAGATATTTCAGCTTCTTTCCAGAAAAGATATGGCTGACTTTGCTGGTATTTCGACCGAGAGTGCGGTAAAGCTCCTGAAAAGCTTTGAAAAGGACGGATTGATTGAATTGCATGAAAAAGACATAGTGGTTGTCAATCAAAGCGGATTGATTGAATTAAGCAAAAAAGGATAAAATTTGAATTCGGGTGCAAGTTTTCCGAACTTGTGGTGTCAAATAAACCAAATTCACGTTTGACAAATGCGAATGGACGAAGCCCAACTTATTAACGGAATACAGCAAGGCGACCACAAATCATTTCAAATTTTGGTAGAAACCTACCAGCGGATGGTTGTGAATACCTGTCTGGGCATTGTCCATAACAAGGCCGATGCGGAAGATCTGGCCCAGGACGTATTTTTGGAGATATTCCGAACAGCAGAAAATTTCAGGGGAGAGGCTAAACTTTCAACATGGTTGTACAGGATTGCCACCAACCGGTCGCTGAATCTGATCCGAAACAATAAACGAAAACGCTTTTTTCAGTCTATAGAAGAGACGTTCACTGGCGGACGAAACCGAACCAGTGAAATATCGGAGAACCGCAACGACCAGCCCGACCGTAATATTACCGATCAGCAGCGATCCGACCTGTTACATCGGGCTATTGATCGGCTTCCTGAAAAACAAAGAATTGCATTTACCCTGAACAAATACGAAGAATTGCCCTATCAGCAAATTGCTGAAATCATGGAAATCTCTTTGGCATCGGTAGAGTCTCTGATTCACCGCGCTAAGAAGAACCTTCAGGAGCAACTTTTAGATTGTTACAAAAAAAAGTGCGTCTGATTGCAAGTTTTTAAAACGAATGGTGTCATACATTAAAAGCAACAAAATGAAACACAGTAGCATCCATAAAGACCTAATTTTTTATATCGACAATGAATTGTCGGTCGAAAGGAGGATCGCCGTTGAAAAACACCTGGAGGAATGTGCCGACTGCCGGAGCTTTTTATCTTTTTTACAGGAAGAGATACAAATCATCGAAAAGGAAAAGAAGCCGGAAGTATCGCCGTTCTTTTTTACCCGGTTGAGCGCACGATTGGAAGAAAAACAGTTTTACCAGACACAAAGTCAATGGGTAAGATTGGCTCAACCAGCATTCTTTTCGCTTGTTCTTCTTGCCGGAATTTATGGAGGATTGAAATTAGGAAGCAATGCTTCATCACCGAAAGTAAATCAACAGACGACCAGCAGCATCCAGATGCTCAACGACTTTGCTGCTGAACCGATCGAATCATTCTTACTTGACGAATTATGAAACCAACCAATAAATACCGAATATTAATCTGGATCATTGTTATCCTGGTTGCAACGAATCTTTCGATCATTGGTTCATTCTATTATCACCGGATGACGGAAGAGAAAACTTCAGAGACGAAACCGGAGGGTCAGAATGCGATCCCAGGAGAACAGCGTACCAGATTTTTCAGGGATCAACTCAAACTGAATAATGAACAGCTTGATCAGTTTCGTGACATCAACCGGACTTTTAATCGTACAGCCAGAGGCATTGAAATGAATTTGGCTCAGTTACGCGAGGACATGATCAAAGAGCTTGGAACTCAAAATCCCGATAGCGCCCGCCTCAATCAAATGGCTACGGAAGTAGGAAATAATCATCGCGAGCTCAAGCAGGTAACTACCACTTTTTACCTGGATATGAAAAGGATATGTACACCCGACCAACAAGTCAAATTGCACGAAATCTTTCAATCGATGCTTAACAAAGACAATCAGATAAACCTTCCCCGACCTGGAAATCAGGGAGGACGGTGGCGTAATCAATAAACAATCATTCTAAATTCAATTATGAAAACAAGTGGATTAAATCGGCTTGCAGGGCTTGCCCTTGTCCTAATTCTACCAATTAGAAGCATAATATAAAACACATAAATAATTCAATTTTTTAAACACCAATGTTTAACAATTAAAAAAAAAGATTATGAAAGCACAGATTTTTTTGACCGGATTAGCCATTATGGCTTTAACAACTTTTGCTACTGCACAAAATCCCCGTAGTGGAAGAGGAAATGGAAATTGTAACGGAACCGGCAAAGGTTCTGCATTTGTTGACAACAACAAAGACGGAGTTTGCGATAATTATGGAACTGGCAAATCAGCCGCACAGAGAGGAAAAAGAGATGGGAGCGGCAATAGTCAAGGACAGGGCAAAGGGAAAGGCAAAAACTTTGTTGATGCCAATCATAATGGGGTTTGCGACACCTACGAAGCACTTCAAAAAAAATAAATCCTTCCGGAATTTCAGAATGAAATAAACAATGCTCAATTAATAAATTAAAACTCAGAAAAATGAAGACAAGTATGAAAAATGTAGTGTTAAGCGGCTTTTTGGTTGCTTCATCATTGGTTGCGAGTTCGTGCCAGAAAGATGACATAAACGCCGAAAATGCACAGTATGCAAGTGTTTTAGCGGTTTCAGGCGATGGAACAACTTCAGTAATTGAAGCCAATCTGAAATCAGCGTTGATTGAAACTTCCGATTTAACTGACAGCGAATTAGCTTCTTTGCTAAAAATGAAAGAAGAGGAAAAACTTGCCCGCGATGTTTATGCAGTTCTTGCCAAGAAATGGGGAAGTCAGATTTTTACGAATATTTCGGCAGCTGAGAATAACCACCTGAATGCCATTGTTCTGCTTCTTAAAAACTATGGTTCAACCGAAACATCAATT
>CAYRBM010000350.1:0-2912 GCA_964422425.1 uncultured Odoribacter sp. | reverse complement strand
GGATTCGACAAACGGTCCATCATATTGGTGATTCCGCCGTGTTTCAGCGCTTCGGTGATTACTTCCCAACCGTACTGAACCAATTTCGATGCATATCCCGGATCAATTCCCTTTTCCACCATTTTGTCGAATGAAAGGATGGAACCGGTTTGCAACAATCCACAAAGGATGGTTTGTTCGCCCATCAGGTCGGATTTTACTTCGGCTACGAATGAAGAGCGCAACACGCCCGCTTTGTGGCCACCGGTAGCAACGGCATAAGCCTTGGCAATTTCAAAACCATCGCCGTTCGGGTCGTTCTCCGGATGAACGGCAATCAACGTAGGTACACCAAACCCGCGTTTGTATTCTTCGCGAACTTCGGAGCCCGGAGATTTCGGAGCCACCATGATCACGGTGATGTCTTTGCGGATTTGCATTCCTTCTTCCACGATGTTGAATCCGTGCGAATACGAAAGGGTTGCCCCTTTTTTTATCAGCGGCATCACTGCTGTGATTACGCCAGTGTGCTGTTTATCGGGAGTCAGGTTGATGACCAGGTCGGCCGTGGGAATCATTTCTTCGTATGTTCCTACTTTAAAGCCGTTTGATGTGGCATTTTTGTACGACTGGCGCTGTTCTTTGATGGCTTCGGCACGAAGCGTGTACGATACGTCCAAACCCGAGTCGCGCATGTTCAAACCCTGATTCAGGCCCTGTGCACCGCAACCAATGATCACCACTTTCTTACCAACGAGCTTTTTAACGCCGTCGGAAAATTCCGAACTATCCATAAATTCGCAGGTTCCCAGTTGCTCCAACTGCAAACGAAGCGGAAGTGTGTTGAAATAATTTGCCATTTTTATGTGTTTTAAAATGATTGTTTCGTTAAAAAAATTTCTATCATACAAAGCAACGGAATAATCCGAAATTAGTTGAGGAAAAATAAAGGTATTTTAGGTACTTTTCATTGATTGATGAAACAAAATCAGGAGATCAATTATTGGAAAAACTTAATTTCAATAAGTTACCTCCATTCATTAATTGGTAATTTAGCCATCAACGCGATGTGTTGTTCCGATATTGAAGCGGAGTTATCCCGATTTCACGTTTGAAGAATTTGGTGAAATACGACTGATCATCGAAATTCAGCTGACCTGCAATTTCAGAAACACTGAGTGTGGTATGAACCAAAAGCCGCTTGATTTCGAGCAGTTGTTTGTCTTTAATAATTTGTGACGAAGTTTTGCCTGTCAGTTGACGGACCGTTTGAGTCAGATGGTTAGCTGTAACGCCTATCATTCGGGCATATTCGTTCAGCGAAAGATTTTGATGGTGATTTTCTTCAAGCAGGTGGAAGAAACGTTTCACCAAAATCTGACCTTTTCCCTTGTTTAACAGGTTTTCAGGGGCCTGATAGCGGGAGGCACAGGTGGTGAGGATTAGGTCGAGAATGGAGCGCAGCATTTCCGGCGAATAACCTTCTGATCGGTTCAGCTCATCAATCCCCTGCCGGAACAAGGTTTCCAGAAACCTCACATCGTCCGTGCGCTCAAGTTGCAACGGAGGATTGTCCTGATGAATGGTATAAAAGAACGGGAATTCAATCAGCCGGTTTTGATCGGCGCGGTTGAGCAAATAAAAGTCGGCTGTAAAAATAAAAATGTAGCCCTCGATATCCTGCGAAAGTTCCAGTTTGTGCGCCTGCCCAGGCGACATAAAAAAGACACAGGGCGGCTTAATCTCGTAATTGTTTCCGTCGATTACATGAAAACCGGAACCTTTGTTCAGAAAAAGCACCTCAAAAAAATCGTGACGGTGCGGGTATTTCACTGCAAAATGCCTCCTGGCATCAAACACTTCAACCTGAAACTGCTGGCTTTTCCGCTCGGGCGAGCTGAAATTATGCAGGCTGTAAACGGGTAATTGTTCTGCGGGATTCTTCATTAATTTCAGGATTGAACACGAAAATAATAATTATTTTTGGCTGCGACCAATCATTGATCACTATGCTTCAACATACCATCCGTCTTCATCCTCTCGGAAAAGAACTAACTGTCAACCACCAAACACCACTGATTGATGTACTGCACGAATTTGGAGTGGAATTCCCGTGCGGAGGAAAAGGCACCTGCGGGAAATGCAAAGTCAGGCTACTGCAAGGCGAAATCGAAATTACCGAAAATCACTGGCAAAAACTTAATCAACTCAATCTTTCCGACGACTGGAGGCTGGCTTGTTACAGCCAATGCAGCGGTGATCTGACGCTCGAAATCGAACAGTTCAGTCACCTGATTCTGGCCGACGAAAGTGAATTTGAATTTACGCCCCGGCCGGGATTCGGCATCGCCATCGACCTGGGAACAACCACCGTCGTCGTTCAGCTAATCGACTTACAAACGGCGCAGGTTGTTGCCGTTGAAACCTTCCTGAACCCTCAGGTGAAGTTTGGCGCCGACCTGATTTCGCGCATTCAGGCTTGTCTCGACGGGCATACTTCGGAAATGACCCAACTGATTCGTCGTTCCATCGGAACAACCGTCGAACTCATGCTGAAAAAACATACGGCCGACATACAACGGGCGGTGCTGGTTGGAAACACAGCCATGCAGCTCATTTTCGCCGGAAAAGATGTGACTCCGCTGTCGGCCTATCCTTTCCACGTGGAAGATTTGGGACTGAAAAATTTTACGCCGGAAGAACTCGGCTGGACTTTCGATATTGCTGAGCCCATCCGCTTTTTGCCGTCGATCGGGAGTTTCGTCGGAAGTGATATCCTCGCCGGAATTGCGGCGACCAAGCTTCATCAAAAGGATAAATACACCGCACTGATCGACCTTGGAACCAACGGAGAAATGGTGGTGGGAAACCGCGAACGGATGGTTTGTGCCTCAACGGCAGCAGGTCCGGCCTTTGAGGGAGCCAATATCTCG
>CAYRBM010000349.1:0-2932 GCA_964422425.1 uncultured Odoribacter sp. | reverse complement strand
ATCCATAACTCTATTCGCTAAGCGATCCCTCTAATAATTGAACCTACAATCAAAAACCGGAAAGAGATCATTTCTTTCCGGTTTTTATTTAGATATCAACACCAATAAACAGCTGTTTATACTACTTTTCAACAATTGTTGATAAAGATTGTAATCACCTTATATTCAAGCTACTTATAGTTTGATAAATTGTTGATAACCTATTCAATTTCTTGTTTATTGAAGTTGTTTGAAAAAGTCCCAGATAACAATACCTGCAGTAACTGAAACATTCAAAGAGTGCTTAGTACCATATTGGGGCAGTTCGACGCATCCGTTGCAAATATCCACCACTTCCTGTTGTACACCCTTCACTTCATTTCCCAGCACGACGGCATACTTTTTATTTTTATCCAATACGAGTGTATCCAACATCCTGCTGCCCCGGACCTGTTCGATGGCAAGTACAATATAATCCTCTGACTGCAAATCCAATACAGCTTTCTTCGTATCTTCATAATATCGCCAATCCACACTATCTTCTGCGCCTAATGCCGTCTTATGAATCTCCGCATCCGGAGGAACAGCCGTAATACCACACAACAAAATTTTGTTTACACGAAAGGCGTCAGAGGTACGAAATACCGATCCTACATTGTTTAAACTACGAATGTGATCCAATACTACCACCAGTGGGAGTTTATCAAGTGACTTATATTCTTCGGGAGTGACTCTGTTTAATTCTTCGATTTTTAGCTTCTTCATTGTTTATATCTCTGTTGATAACCTGTTATTAGCGCATGGAATACTTTTAATAACTTACTCTTGCAAAATAAGCAATAACCGCCGTAATAAGAAAGTATTTGTAAAACGAAATACGAATTAGATCAATATTTCATGGAGTTACCAATGCATTTATCAACAATACTAGCAAAAAATAGAAATGAACATTGTACATTTGCATTGTTATCCACAATTGTGAATAAAGTCTGTAATAATAAGATATACAATTGGTAAGATAAATTATTTTTGTTCATATCCTCTTGATTAGCTGTAGAAATATATTCACAACTTTGAGTCAGCTTTTTAAGACGAAGTTATGAACAGTATTCACAATCTATTATTACTATCATTATCCAATAGATATATCTAAAATAAATACTTATAATAATGGAAAAGAGTGTGAACATCGAAAAAGGATATGTAGATATGCCGATTGATAAAAATCTAGACATTCGTGGAGCCATTCAACAACTAAAGAAGGATAAGAACGCGTTGATCATGGCGCACTATTATCAGAACAACGATATTCAAGATATTGCCGATTATGTAGGAGACAGTTTGGCGCTTGCTCAGCATGCAGCTAAAACAGATGCCGATATTATTGTGTTGTGTGGCGTTCACTTCATGGGAGAGACAGCTAAGATACTTTGTCCGCAAAAGAAAGTGCTTGTTCCGGATATCAATGCAGGCTGTTCATTGGCTGATAGTTGTCCCGCCGATAAGTTTGGTCAGTTTGTCAAAGAGCATGCGGGTTATACCGTCATTTCGTATGTAAATACAACTGCCGAGGTAAAAGCTTACACAGATATAGTAGT
Organism: uncultured Odoribacter sp.; assembly: GCA_964422425.1. Taxonomy (GTDB): domain Bacteria; phylum Bacteroidota; class Bacteroidia; order Bacteroidales; family Prolixibacteraceae; genus Aquipluma. Next base: position 1,355 of record CAYRBM010000349.1, on the reverse strand, counting down.
TACCTCCACCAATGCCCGACAAATAGTTGAAAGTTTTCCCAAAGATGAGAAAATTCTGTTTGGTCCGGATCGAAACTTAGGAAATTATATCAACTCCATTACCGGTCGAAATATGTTACTATGGGATGGAGCCTGCCATGTACACGAACAATTCTCTGTTGAAAAGATTGTTGAATTAAAAAAGAAATATCCTCATGCATTAGTGCTGGCTCACCCGGAATGTAAGAAATACGTGCTTGAACTGGCTGACCATATAGGTTCAACAGCTTCACTACTTAAGTTTGCCACTCAATCGGAGTGTAAACAATTTATAGTAGCTACTGAATCGGGTATTATTCATGAGATGGTCAAACAAAATCCTTTCAAAGAGTTTATACCTGCTCCTCCCGAAGATAGCACCTGTGCTTGCAATGAATGTAATTTTATGCGCTTGAATACGTTACAAAAGTTATACAACTGCTTGAAGTATGAAATGCCTGAAATTGAAGTTGAAAAGAGCATTCAGGTAAAAGCCGTAAAGTCAATTCATAAGATGTTGAAACTATCTGAAGATCTAGGATTGTAACATAAGATGATACTAGATGTACTGATTTGCACCATTGATGATGGAATAGATAGAGTGAGTAAAGTATTATTACCTGAGGTAAAGAATAACATTCGCTACAAGATATCTCATCAATATACCGACTCTTCGTTTCTCTATCTACCGGAAGAGTTACGAAGAGAAGATGTGCAGGTTAGTCAAATCAAAGGAAAGGGTCTTTGTCGTAATCGAAATAACGCGATTCAAATGGCAGATGGCGACATTGCCATTGTTGCGGATGATGATGTGAGGTATGACTCTTCCTATTTCGAAACCATAGCCTGTGTCTATAAAGATGAACAGATTGATGTAGCCTGTTTTCAGATACAGACAGCACAAGGTGAACCTCCCTATAAGAATTATTCTTCAAAGCCTTTTCAGATCACTCAACATCAACGACACGATATTAGTTCGATAGAAATTACCTTCAGAGTTTCAAAAATTAAAAAGAATGGAGTTCTTTTCGATACCCGTTTTGGATTAGGGAGCGATTGTTTTCTGTCGGGAGAGGAAGATGTATTTCTTCATGACTGTACAGTAAAACAATTGAAGGTTTACTATTTCCCCTATCCAATTGTTTTTCATCGCTATCTGTCTACAGGAAAGAAGGAACTTTTTTCTAAGGAGAGAAATCAGACGTTAGGAGCGTTAACTTGGGAGATCTACGGTTGTTCTTCCTTTCTCCGTATCTGTTGGTATGTGCTGAAAAAGAGAAAATCTTTGTCTTCCTATAATGTCAGTCCGTTTACCTATTTGTTTCAAATGATGAATG
>CAYRBM010000348.1:0-2943 GCA_964422425.1 uncultured Odoribacter sp. | reverse complement strand
TGCCTATTCGGGTAGTGTACAGAAACGGAAGATACTTTATTACAGAAGGCTTGAGCCGCTATTTTGCGGCCTTAGAACTTGGTTGGGAAACCATTCAGGTAATCGTTGAAGACTTGACCGACGAAGAAATTCAGGAACTATATGTCTTTAGAAATTACCGCACCAAAAGGTCGATAGAAGAATTGACAAGTCATGCTGAAGTTGTTTTGGGTGTTCTTGGCCTTTCTCAAGGGAAAAAACGTGAGCAAATTGGGTCGCTTGAATTAGGGGACGACAATTATTCATTAGTCGGGAAAGACCGCTTCGAAATTGCAGGAGACATATTGGGAACTGACATTTCTCCATCAAGTTTACGAAGACTGATGTTGGTCAAAGACTTTGTTGATAATGGGGATGATGAAGTCAAAAAATTGAAGCTAGTTGAAAAACTGGAAAGTGGTTCGATGAAGATAAACCAGGCTTTCAATGTTGTCAAGAACTACAGAAAATGTAAAAAAGAACAAGGTTCGAATGAACTGAAAGAAACACTGGAAATGGTTCGTGGCGGCAATTTCAAGCTTTACAACAAAACCTGTGAAGACCTTTCAGACCTTATCGATGAAAGTATCGATTGTGCTGTTGATTCTCCGCCTTATTTTCAACAAAAGGACTATACTCGGGAAGATGCTATCCCGAATCAATTAGGGTTAGAAAAAACAGTAGATGAATACATTGAAAGACAAGTAAACATTCGACTTGGATTATACCCAAAGTTGAAAAAGTCAGGAAGTTTGTTTGTCATTATTGCTGACAGCTATGATGAAGGAGTTGACTGTTTGGTGGTTGAAAAGTTCATTCTCAAAATGGTTGAAAGTGGATGGAAGTTCATCCAAAAATGGTATTGGGTTAAGGATAATCCGAAACCGCAAAGCCAAATCAAAAGGCTTATGCCTAACTATGAGTACTGCCTTCATTTTGTTAAAGATGTCAAGGATTACAGGTGGCGTGATTTCATTAATTGGAAGGATGGAGAGTTCAAATTGGTAAAAAGCTCAAATGAAAGGGAACTAAGTAAAAAACGTGAAAACCACAGTTGGACACTACAAAAACCAATTGAACGATTCCGTTCTTTCCTTTCAGAACAGAACGTATCCCGAGTTCTTCAAGCCAATGGTTTTTTATGGAAAGAATTGGAAGAAATCGACCCTGCGTATCGCCATCAGGCACCCTATCCATCAGTAATACCACTATTGCCAATGCTCCTCACCACCAAAATTGGTGACACAGTTCTTGATATTTATAACGGAACTTCTACTACAACTGCGGTTGCTCTTCAGCTAGGTCGTAAAGCAATTGGTTACGACATTGACAACGTCAATCATCAGTTTGCTGCGAAACGGCTTCAGATGGTTGAACAGAACTTACCTACCAACGCTGAAATCCTTGCTTTGGAAGCTGAATTCATTTGTGATCGTAGTTCTGATGATTATGAGTCAATTTCAGCAGCAGCTTAATCCATAAACCAATTCATCCGACCAGCTAATTCTAAAGGTTGGTCGGGTGATTAAACTTTCGAAAATCATTAATCAATTCATTTATAACAATTTAAATTTTAAATTATGAAGACTAAAAAAAATTACGCAGAAAGTGTTTTGTTGAGTAATTCAATGTGTATAATCACCGATGGTAAGGAAAATGTTTTTATTCAGGCCGAAATTGGAACAAAGGCTGAAAGTATCGAGTCAATTTTATCTGATCTTGGGATTGAATTCCTTTCATATAAATATACAAAGGCTGTTGAAGTAGTTGAACTTAAATGTCAAATTATCTCTTGTATAGAGTTTTTCTTCAAGATTGAAGATCTGAAACATGTTTGTCCTTCTTTTTATGAACGACTGATGGAAAAAAATAATGTCAGCCAAATGGTTCTTCAATACCTGACAGATAATAACCTATTGGATGGCTATGTTCTAAATTGATTGTCGTTCAACTCCTATGCTGTTTCGTGTAGTTTTAAAGTTTGTATAACAAAGAAACCCTGGCAATTCATTTATGATGTTGTCGGGGTTTTCTTTTTTCTTCCTGTCACCTGATACCAAGTTGAAAACTTTCGAATAAATGTCCCTATTCAGTCAAAAATTATGCTTATTACCTCATTCGAATTTGCTATTTTTGGAAATTACGTGAGGTTAATTTGAAAAGAAACTATTGATGGCAAAGAAAAACGGCAGCGGAACGGAAGAACCGTTGGAAAAACAACTCTGGAAAGCAGCGGATAAACTCCGAAAGAATATTGATGCGGCGGAATATAAACATGTGGTTTTAGGATTAATTTTCCTGAAATACATTTCCGATGCGTTTGAAGAATTATATGCACGGCTAAAAGCCGAAGAAGCGCAGGGTGCTGACCCCGAAGATAAAGACGAGTACAAAGCCGAAAATGTATTTTTTGTTCCGCCTGTGGCACGTTGGAGCTTGTTGGTTTCGTATGCCAAACAACCTTCCATTGGAATTACAATTGATGCCGCCATGGATGCCATTGAAGCTGAAAACCCATCATTGAAAGGTGTTTTGCCCAAAGTATATGCCCGTCAAAACCTCGACCCGACCAGTTTGGGTGAGCTGATTGATTTGGTGGGTAACGTAGCCCTTGGCGATACCAAAGCCCGAAGTGCCGATGTATTAGGCCATGTGTTCGAATATTTCCTTGGAGAATTTGCCCTTGCCGAAGGTAAGAAAGGCGGACAATTCTACACCCCAAGAAGTGTTGTTGAATTGCTGGTTGAAATGCTGGAACCTTATCAGGGGCGGGTGTTCGACCCTTGTTGCGGCTCTGGAGGTATGTTTGTTCAATCAGAAAAGTTCGTCACTGAGCATCAGGGGAAAGTAAACGATATTTCCATTTACGGACAGGAAAGCAACCAAACTACCTGGCGTTTGTGTAAAATGAACCTTGCCATTCGG
>CAYRBM010000347.1:0-2947 GCA_964422425.1 uncultured Odoribacter sp. | reverse complement strand
ACATTTCCGAAACCAACGATGTTTCAGGAAGAAATCAGGAGTTGGTCAGTCGTTTGCACAACGAATTGTTCGATTACCTGCATAAAGTTGGCGCCAGGTTTCCGGAAAAAGACCCGCTGTATTCTGCCGAAGCAGAACGAACTTATTTGGACGGAATAGTAAAAAACCGGCTGCCGCAATTGGAGAAACAACGGCTTAATTTACTGTCGAAAGATTTTGATCCGAAAAACAACTGGTGGGGAAGCAAAGTCACAAAGGATTAAAAAAGACCGCAAAACTGATGTTTTGCGGTCTTTTACTAAGTCGGGGCGACAAGATTTGAACTTGCGACCCCACGCCCCCCAGACGTGTGCGCTACCAGGCTGCGCTACGCCCCGATCTTTTTTGCGATTGCAAAAGTAGCCATCTTATCCGGTTCTCCAAAAAAATAAGATGTTTTTTTAGTCGTCTGTAACGGATAAGTAGACCTCGCCGGGACTAAAAAGAAGAAGCATCATTTATCCAATCACAGGGTAACCGATGCCTCTTTTCTCGATCAAATTTAGAGCAACTTAATCTTCAATTTGCCAGTCAACTACAAAGGTGTTGGTTGACGATTGAACCAGTTTGTTCTTTTCTTTAGCTGGAAATTTATGGTAGCCTTCAGTCCTAAACTCTTGTTCTTTGCCCGAATTTTTTCTTTCTGACGGGAAAAAGCTAATGCCCGAACTTTCACTGAAATACCACAGGCTTTCAACCGGATGATCAATCCTTGATTGTTTCCGGTTTTTGTTCATCATCTGTTGCGAATTCATAGCCTTACATTGTTTTCTGTTTGTTTGTACCCTATAATAACGCCGAAGGTTACCACTTTTCTATTACAGAATTCTTAAAAATCCTTAAACGAACCATTAAAAGATATCTGTAATTTATTTAGTGGCTGATTTTCAAGCTTAAGAACTTCAGTTTTATCTATGCCTGAATAACAATTATTGATTACTGCCATGTTGTAGCTCTTCGCATGTTTCGTAACTTTGAAACACGAAAAAATTAAAATTACGTAATATGTTTAAGCCTTTGAATATTGAAGAAGATAAAACTCAGCCGGTGACAGCTGGCGACGCTGAAAAAGTAGAATGTTTGATTATTGGGTCGGGTCCGGCCGGATATACTGCCGCGATTTATGCGGCACGGGCCAATTTGAGTCCGGTAATGTATGAAGGGCTTCAGCCCGGCGGACAGCTCACCACAACAACAGAAGTCGAAAACTTTCCGGGTTATCCGCATGGAGTAACCGGGCCGGTATTGATGGAAGATTTGAAAGCTCAGGCTTCGAGGTTTGGAACCGACATTCGCTGGGGTCTGGCTACCAAAGTCGACTTTTCAGGCGCAGTTCATAAAGTATGGATCGATGGTTCGAAGCTTATTGAAGCCGAAACAGTAATTATCGCAACCGGAGCTACTGCCAAATACCTGGGTCTGGAAGACGAAAAGAAATATGCTGGTGGCGGAGTTTCGGCCTGTGCTACCTGCGACGGATTTTTCTACCGTGGTAAAGATGTGGCTGTTGTTGGCGGGGGCGATACCGCTGCCGAAGAAGCTATTTATTTGGCAGGTTTGGCGAGCAAAGTTTACCTGATTGTTCGTCGCAACGAACTTCGGGCTTCGAAAGTTATGCAGGAAAGAGTTTTCAGGACTAAAAATATTGAAGTGCTTTGGGAACATCAGACTAAAGGATTGTTTGGCGATGGGGTAGTTGAAGGTGCCGTTCTCCTGAAAAAGAAAGGAACTCCGGAAGAGGAAGAAGTGACGATTAAAATCGACGGTTTCTTCCTGGCCATTGGTCACACACCGAATTCTGATTTTGTGAAAGATTTTATTGATACTGATGAAGTGGGATACATCAAAACAATTCCGGGAACATCGAAAACAAATGTGCCAGGTGTGTTTGCCTGTGGCGATGTTCAGGATTCAACCTATCGTCAGGCGGTGACGGCAGCAGGATCGGGCTGTATGGCAGCGATCGACGCCGAACGTTATTTGTCGGAAAAACACGGATAATTGTATAAGCAGAGATGAAAACCCGGGATTGCATCAGAGATGTTCTTCCCGGGTTTTTTGTTTACTTTTGAGATCAAATTTTAAGTATTCAACCATGAAACGAATTATTAAAACCAACCATGCACCTGCAGCAATTGGTCCTTATAGTCAGGCAGTAGAAGTAAACGGCACGTTGTATATTTCAGGCCAGATTCCGTTAAATCCTGAAACAATGACTGTTGTTGAAGGCGGGATTCAGGAACAAACCGAGCAGGTATTGAAAAATATCGGGGCTATTTTGGCCGAAGCCGGCTACAGTTATGCCGATGTGGTTAAATCGACCTGTCTGCTGAGCGATATGGCTAATTTCAAAGCCATGAACGAAGTTTACGGAAAATACTATTCGGAAAACCCTCCGGCACGGGCCGCATTTGCAGTAAAAGATCTCCCGTTGGGCGTACTGATTGAGATTGAAACGATTGCCGCGAAGTAAGCCTGGAAAAATAAGAATCCCCGTATCAGAGACTGATGCGGGGATTTTTATTAGATCAATTCTTTAACTCTTTAGCCAGAATTTCCTTCAGTTTTTTAAATTCTTCCTCGGCAAACCCAATCGAACTGTATAAAATTTTTCCTTCGGACGAAATCACAAAATTGCGGGGAATGTATTGTCCGGCAAATTTCGAATATATTTTTCGCTCGGGATCGGGATAAAAAGGCATCGAATATTTGTTTTCTTCTTTGAACTTGGTCACTTCAGCCCAACTGTGTTCGCGGCCGAAAATAAGGAGTTCGAAATTTGAATTTTTACGGTACTTGTTGTAAATATCCGACTGAATATGTGGTAATTCCTGTCGACAGGGACCACACCAGGTTGCAAAAAAAGTAATCAGAACGGTTTTCCCTTTTAAATCGGAAATACTCTGTT
>CAYRBM010000346.1:0-2956 GCA_964422425.1 uncultured Odoribacter sp. | reverse complement strand
ATCAAATCGGCCCATTGCCCCATATCAACGTGCGAATGCCATGTTCCGTCGTTCGCCGAAAAAAATTCGGAAGCAACCGGTTTTCCCGATAACGCTGACATGGTTACGGGTGTAATAAATTCTTTGGCAGAGGGAGTCATCACCACCTGAACCTCAGCGCCTTCTTTCACAAGGCCCCTTAAAAGATAAGCTGCCTTGTAGGCAGCTATACTTCCGGTTACACCGAGGACGATATGTTTTCCTAAAAGCCTCATCGAAGGCTAATATTACATTTCTTTGTTGCGGTTTTCCTTGGCAGGATTACGGTGATAAATCTGATTGTTCACAAATTCTTCGTAAGCAATCAGCGTTGGTTTTGGGAGACGTTCGTAGTATTTTGAAATTTCAATTTGTTCCCGATTTTCAAATACTTCTTCCAGGTTATCGGTATATGAAGCAAATTCCTGTAATTTCTGGCTCAACTCTTCTTTCATTTCAGAAGAAATCTGATTTGAACGTTTTGCCAGGATCATTACTGTTTCGTAAATGTTGCCAGTGCGGCTTTCCAACTCTCTTAAATCTCTCGAAATAGTTGTAGATTCAGCTTTAATTTTCTTGAAATCCATATTTATTTTAAATGTTTGAATCCGGTTTATAATTTAACAACTTGGCTGTTACTGAATAATACTTTTCAACTTCCTTCCGGAATTTGCTCTCCGGATATTCATCGACAAAGGTAAAATATTCATCTAAAGCAGAACTGAGGCGCTCACGCTTTTTTTCCTCGACACTATTAACTGCCAGCAGGTATTTTGCCTTAACCAGCATATACATAAGTTCTTCGCGATATTTAGTATCGGGAAAATCCTTTAACGACGAAGTTAATGCAACCACTGCTGCTTTGTAATTGTTCAAATCAAAATAAAGTTTTCCACTCAGGTATGATTTATATACCAGTTTATCACGCAATTCAATAATTAACCGGTTGGCTTCATCAATCCTTTCCGATTTGGGATACAAATTGATAAAAAGCTGTAATGCGTCGATGGCATTTTGTGTCACCTGCTGATCGAGACGAGGATTTGGAGAATCAAGGTAGAAACAATACCCTACCATAAATTGCGATTCTTCGGCATACTCACTTCTCGGGAATTCCTTTACCAACGATTTGAAGTAATGACCTGCCATCATGTAGTCTTTCACTCCAAACTGGCTTTTGGCGTAATAATAATATACCTTATCGGCCCGGCTTGTCCCTCTTACAATATTAATAAGCTCTTTAAGCAAAGTGGAAGAACGAACAAACTCTCCGGCCTCGTAATATTCGAGCGCTTTTTTGTATTTAAACTCGTAATCAGTACTTTTTACAACCTTATTGTAGTCGCTGCATGAACTCAGAAACAGTCCTAAAACGACAATTAACAGTGCGAAATTTCTCATTTTCATTAACATGGCGCAAATATACACTTTTATCCAAATTTGAGGGACGAAAAATAGAATGTTTTCATCAGAAAACCATCCTGTTTAGTATAAATTAACAAATTTGCAGACTTATTAAAAAAAATTACATTTGCACGACTAATTTAAAAACCAGATCAAAGTGGACATATTTGAAAAACTGAGGAGCAACATGGGTAGCCTGGGTAAATACATGAAACAGGCTCATGGATACTTTGCTTTCCCAAAACTGGAAGGCGAAATTGGCACCCGAATGAAATTCAGAGGAAAGGAAGTTTTAGTTTGGAGTCTGAATAATTACATCGGGCTGGCCAACCATCCAGAAGTCAGGCAAGCCGATGCTCAGGCCGCTGCAGAATACGGAATGGCTTATCCGATGGGTGCACGTATGATGTCAGGACAATCGAGCAAACACGAAGAACTGGAGCAAAATTTGGCCGAATTTGTTGGGAAACAGGATGCTTTCCTGCTCAATTTTGGCTATCAGGGTATGGTTTCCATCATCGATGCAGTTTGTGGCCGAAATGATGTGATCGTTTACGATTCTGAATCACATGCCTGCATCCTCGACGGTGTTCGCCTGCACATGGGTAAACGTTTTGTTTATGCCCACAACAATATGGATAGCCTTCGGAATATGCTGACCAAAGCAACTCGTTTGGCTGAAAAACAGGGTGGCGGAATTCTGGTTATTACTGAAGGTGTATTTGGCATGGCCGGAGACCTCGGTAAACTCGATGAAATTGCCAAATTTAAAGATGAATTCAACTTCCGTCTTCTGGTTGACGATGCACATGGTTTTGGAACAATGGGTGCAACCGGTGCAGGTACTCCGGAACATTTCGGTGTAATGGACAAAGTTGACTTGCTTTTCGGAACCTTTGCCAAATCGATGGCCGGAATCGGTGCTTTCATCGCGTGTGACGAAGATATTTGTAATTTCCTTCGTTACAATATGCGTTCGCAGACTTTTGCCAAATCGTTGCCAATGCCTATGGTAATTGGTGCTTTGAAGCGTTTGGAACTGCTGCGTACCCGTCCGGAACTAAGAGAAAAACTGTGGCATGTGGTTGACAAATTGCAGTCAGGTCTTCGCGAACAAGGCTTTGACCTTGGAGTTACCAATTCGTGTGTAACCCCGGTTTATTTCAATGGCGGTGTAACCGAAGCCACCAACGTGGTGATGGACCTTCGCGAAAATTTCAACGTGTTCTGCTCGGTGGTGGCCTATCCGGTTATTCCCAAAGGACAAATCATGCTTCGGTTGATTCCAACAGCCATGCACACTGAAGAAGATGTGGAATACACGATCAAAGCTTTCTCTGAAGTACGCCGGAAACTGGAAGAAGGGAAATACAACCTTTCACAGATTCCTTCAATTGTTGATTAATACAAACACCTATAAAAAACCATCTCTTCGGAGATGGTTTTTCTTTTATATTTGTGTCCCGAAATAATGCCTCTTTAGCTCAGCTGGTAGAGCAGCTCATTCGTAATGAGCAGGTCGTGGGTTCGAGTC